>JANNEO010000096.1:0-47815 GCA_031378805.1 Hyphomicrobiales bacterium | reverse complement strand
GCGCGGTCGCGCTCCTTATGACGTGGTGCTCACGCACGGGTTCACGATGGATGGCAACGGCCAGAAGATGTCGAAATCGCTTGGCAATGTCGTGGCTCCCCAGGACATCATCAAGACCTCGGGCGCGGATATCCTGCGTCTGTGGGTGGCGTCCGTCGACTATTCCGACGACCAGCGCATCAGCCCCGACATCATCAAGAATATCTCGGAGGCCTACCGCAAATTGCGCAACACGCTGCGCTGGATGCTGGGCACGCTGGCGCATTTCCAGCCCACGGACGTGGTGGCCGCGAAGGATATGCCGGAACTGGAGCGGCTGATGCTGCACCGGCTGGCGGAACTCGACGGGCAGGTGCGCACGGCCTACATCACCTATGATTACAAGAAGGTGGTGTCGGTGCTGTCCGCCTTCATGAACACGGATCTCTCGGCGTTCTATTTCGATATCCGCAAGGACACGCTCTACTGCGAACCACCATCCTCGAATGCGCGGAAATCGGCGCTGACCGCCATCGACATGATCTGTGATGCGGTCCTCAAATGGCTGGCTCCGATCCTGGCGTATACGGCGGATGAGGCTTGGCGCGAGTATCGCCCGGACGGCACGGACAGCGTGCATCTGCTGACCTTCCCGGAAGACCTTGGCAGGCACCGTGACGAGGCGCTTGCCGCGAAGTGGGAGCATGTCCGCTCCGTGCGCTCCGTCATCACCGGCGCCCTGGAAGTGCAGCGGGCGGGCAAGGTGATTGGCTCGTCGCTGGAGGCTGCGCCCGTGGTTCACATCACGGATGCAGCGCTGCTGGCTTCGCTGACCGACATCGATATGGCCGAAATCGCCATCACCTCGGCGATCACCATCACGGGAAAGCCGGCACCCGCCGATGCCTTCATGATGGACCAGGTCAAGGGTGTCGCCGTGGTTTTTGCCAAGGCCACGGGCCAGAAATGCGCCCGCTCCTGGCGCTACACCGCCGATGTCGGTTCCGATCCGGCCTATCCCGATGTCTCGGCCCGCGACGCGAAGGCGCTGCACGAATTGCAGGCGCTGGGGCGGCTGTGACAGCGGGTTCTTCCTTCCTCGCGGGTGGGTTGCCTCGGCTTGGTGCGTCCTTCGAGGCTCCTTCGCTGCGCTTCGTCGCACCTCAGGATGAGGACCGTGGTGTTTTGCAAGTTGAAAACGTCCTCATCCTGAGGGGCGGAGCGAAGCGGAGCCTCGAAGGACGCACCAAGATGCTGCAATCGAGCATGGTTTCACCATGACACCGCTGCGCCGCCTGTTCCTGATCATGTTCGCCGCCACCCTCGTGCTCGATCAGGCCTCCAAGCTTTGGCTGTATTTTGTGGTCGATATCGCAGCGCGTCAGCCCATCGAGGTCACGCCGTTCTTCAACCTGATCCTGGTGTGGAATTTCGGTGTTTCCTACGGCCTGTTGCAGCAATCGACCGAGCTTGGGCGCTGGGCGCTGACGCTTTTCAAGGTTGCGGCAGCCATTGGGCTTTCGATATGGGCCTGGCGAAGTCAAGAAAAGTGGCTTGTGCTTGGCCTTGGCCTGATCGCGGGCGGTGCGCTGGGCAATGCCATCGACCGCGTGCTGTATGGTGCCGTGCTCGATTTCGCGCATTTCTTCTGGCGCGGCTTCTCCTGGTACGTCTTTAACGTTGCTGATGCAGCCATCGTTGTCGGCGTGGGTTTCTTACTGTATGACGGCTTCACATCGGGGCGGTCCACCGCCTCGCAAAAGTCATGATTTCAGTCCGTGGATGTCGCTGACAACCCGGTCGGAGGAGTTGAGATGACATATCGCATGGTTGCCGTCGCCTGTGTGGCCTTTACCGCGCTGTCCGTTGCCACACTGCCTGCCAAGGCGCAGGGCCTGCTCGACATCGGGAGGATCATCCTGGGCATCCCGGCCGAAGAGAAGGCTCCGATCGAGTATCGTGAGCGGGCTCCCCTGGTGGTTCCACCGAGCCAGAACCTGCGAGCACCGGTTGATGCTGCAGCTCCCGACCAGCGCCGTGCGAACTGGCCGCAGGATCCCGATGTCGCTGCACGCCGCAAGGCTGCTGAGGATGCCCGCAAGCCTGTCTTCGTCGACAGCATCAGTGGCCGCGAAATGAACCCTGCAGGAACCCGTCGCCTGACGGTGGATGAAATCAGGGCGGGACGTGTGGCGGGCCAGGAAGTGGTGCGCGTGCCGCAGCAGATTATCGATGATCGCGCCCGCGCAAACGTCATGGGCGGCTTGACCACGCTGCGCGAGATGGACCAGCAGATTTCTGGTGCGGCCGCTGCCGATGGCTCGATTTCCCGCACGGAACCGCGCCGCGAGTTCCTGACCGAACCACCATCGGGCCTGCGACGCCCTGCCGACAGCGCACCCTTCCGCGCCACCCGCGAAGGGTCGCTTGGAACCCGTGCAGAGCCCAGCCCGCTGGATATCTTCAAGGAAGGCCCCAATACCCGCTGATTCCTGCAGTTTGGACGCGCCCCCCTTGCGGATCCAGATTTGCTCATTCAGACGATCAAACCCGCGTTGGCCTCTGGCGAACGCGGGTTTTGCTTTCCATATTGCATTCATCGCCGAGCACTTGGCGCGACACCTGATTGGAAACCCACTTCATGGCCGAACCTTCCGTCGCCTCGACCTTTCATTTGAACAACGGTATGCAGGTCGTGGTCATTCCTGATCATCGTGCGCCTGTCGTGACCCACATGGTCTGGTACAAGAACGGCTCGGCAGATGATCCGGAAGGCAAGTCTGGCATCGCCCATTTCCTCGAACACCTGATGTTCAAGGGCACAACGGCGCATCCCAAGGGGAAATTCTCCAACCTGGTATCGGAACTCGGCGGGCAGGAAAACGCCTTCACCTCCTACGATTACACGGCCTATTTCCAGAAAATTGCGAAGGATCACCTCGAAACCATGATGGAGTTCGAGGCCGACAGGATGACCAACCTGGTGCTCTCGGACGACGATGTCCTGCCGGAGCGCGACGTCGTGCTGGAGGAGCGCCGGATGCGCACCGACAGCGACCCCTCCTCGCAGTTGTCTGAAAGCCTTGGTGCCACGCTTTACGTCAACCACCCCTACGGACAGCCCATCATCGGCTGGCAGCACGAGATCGCCAGCCTTGGTCGGCAGGATGCGCTGACCTATTACAAGCGCTTCTACACGCCGGAGAATGCCATTCTGGTTGTCGCTGGTGATGTGACCGAGCCAGAGGTGCGGCGTCTTGCCGATGCGACCTATGGCATGATCCCGTCGCGCGGCGAGGCCCCCCGGCGCAGCCGAAAGACCGAGCCTCCCATTCCCGCAGCCAGGCGCGTCGAGTTGTCGGACCCGAAGGTCGAGCAGCCAAGCTTCCAGCGCTACTGGCTGGTGCCTTCCCATATCGGTGCCGCAGACAATGAACCCTATGCGCTGGAGCTGCTGGCACAGATCCTTGGCGGTGGCGGATCGAGCCGCCTGTTCCGAGCCCTGGTGCAGGAGCAAAACCTCGCAACCAATGCTGGTGCCTGGTACATGGGGGATGCCGTCGATCTGACACGGTTTGCGGTCTATGCCACGCCACGCGACGGTGTCGACCTCAGGACGCTCGAGAAGGCGACCGAAACCGTGATCGCCGGGCTGGCCGCAGACCTGACCGAGCGCGAGCTGAACCGTGCCAAGACGCAGCTGATTGCGGACACTGTCTATGCCCGCGACAGCCAGGCAACGCTTGCCCGGATGTATGGCGCGACACTCGCCGTGGGCGGGGCCGTGAGCGATGTCGACAATTGGCCGATGCGGATCGATGCGATCACACTCGACGACGTGACTGCCGCCGCGCGAAAGCGGCTTTCACCCCGGATCGCGGTCACGGGCTATCTCCTGAAGGAAGAGGCGGCATGAGCGCGCTCAGACCAGAAACAGGGATACAAACCTCCACGGGATCGCGCATCCAGCGCGTTGTTTCACCCTTGGGGATCGAGGCGTGGCTGATCGAGGAGCATTCCGTTCCGCTGATCGCCCTAGAAATGTCGTTCGAAGGCGGCGCCGCGCAAGACCCAAAAGGAAAATCCGGTCTGGCCAATTTCCTGTCCGGCATGTTCGATGAAGGAGCCGGACCCCACGATGCCATCGCCTTCCAGGAAGCGCTGGACGAACATGCGATCCAGTTCCGTATCTCCGAATCGAAGGATGCGATCAGCGGCAGCCTGAAGACGCTGGTCCGGCACCAGGACAAGGCTTTCGAGCTCCTGCGCCACGCGCTGGTGACGCCCCATTTCGAGAAGGCTGCGGTTGAGCGCGTGAGGGCGCAGATTCTCGGCAACATCAAGCGTGCCACCAACGATCCCAACACGCGGGCCTCCAAGGTCTGGATGGCCCGCGCCTTTTCCGGGCACGCGTATGCCACGCCTGACGAAGGGCTGACCGAGGACATTTCCGCCATCACGGCGGATGATCTTCGGACCATGCACACCAGGCTGATTGCGCGGTCCAATCTCAAGATTTCAGTCGTGGGGGCCATCAATGCGGCCCAGCTCGCGCGTGAGCTGGACGCAGTGTTTGGTGGCTTGCCTGTCCGAGCAGACCTGACCCCAATTGCTCCAGTCGTGTCAGGGGCATTGGGCGAGTTGCACGTGATTGACCTCGATATTCCGCAGTCGACCCTGCGCTTCGGAATGCCGGGCCTGTTGCGCAAGGACGAGGATTTCGTGGCCGCGAGCGTGATGAACCACATCCTGGGCGGGGGTTCCTTCACGTCGCGCATCTTCCAGGAGGTGCGGGAGAAACGTGGATTGGCGTATTCCGTCTCCACGACGCTTTACCCGTTTGCCCGCACCGGGCTGTTTTTTGGCGGTACGGCCACCAAGAACGAACGCGCGAAGGAAGCACTCGACGTGATCCGGGATGAGATTGCCCGTATGGCGGCAGATGGTCCGACGGAGGAGGAACTCGACAAGGCCAAGCGCTATCTCGTCGGCTCCTACGCGCTCCGGTTCGATACCTCCACCAAGATCGCCAACCACCTCACATCGATGCAGGTGGATGAGCTGGGGATCGACTATACGGACAAGCGCAACAGCCTGTTCGAAGCCGTGACGCTGGAGGACACCCGCCGTGTTGCCAAGCGGCTGCTCGGGCCGGGCCAGATGCTGGTAACGATCGCAGGACGCCCTGTAGGGCTGTAGGGCGATCAGGGCACCCGTCGGCATGTCAAGATCTTTGCAATTTCTTGAATGTTATACTATATCGCACGCATCAGGAGTGTACGGCGTGCCGCAGAGCCATCCCATCCATGCCATTTCAGCCGAGCCGCATTTCTCTCTGCTGCGGCTTTCGGCTGGAGAGCGCTTGCTTGGGGCGGCGCTGGTCATCGTCGGCCTCTGGCTGGCCGTGTGGTGGGCATTGTGACGCGGATGTCTGCTTCGCTCGCGTTCACGGACATGACACTGGGATACAACCGGCGTCCCGCCGTCCATCATCTCACCGGAAGGGTCGATGCTGGCAGCCTTCTGGCGGTTGTCGGCCCAAACGGTGCGGGCAAATCCACCTTGCTGAAGGGACTGGCCGGGGCGTTGACGCCGCTGGCGGGAAGCATTGGCCTTGGCGGATTGAGGCGTGACGACATCGCCTATTTGCCACAAGCCGCCGATATCGACCGCTCCTTTCCCCTTTCCCTTTTCGACCTCGTCTCCGCCGGAGACTGGCGCAGGAAGGGGCTGTTTGGCGGCTTTGGCCGTGCCGACCGTCATGGGGTATCCAACGCACTGTGCTCGGTTGGCATGGGCGGGTTCGAGAACCGTCCCATTGGCTCGCTGTCTGGTGGCCAGTTGCAGCGGGCCTTGTTTGCCCGCCTCCTGCTGCAGGATGCCCGATTGATTTTGCTCGACGAACCCTTCACCGCTATCGACAGCAAGACCACCGCTGATCTGCTTGCGCTGATCGGGCGCTGGCACGGCGAGAAGCGCACAGTGATCGCCGTGCTGCATGACATGGACGTGGTGAAGGAGCATTTCCCTGAAACGCTCCTGCTGGCACGCGAAGCGATTGCCTGGGGGCCGACAGCGGACACGCTGCGCCCGGAGAACCTGCTGCGCGCACGCCGGATGATCGAGTCCCATGATCCCCATGCAGCCGCATGTGGGCGTGCGGCCTGATCAGCCAACACTGCAAGCCGTCCGGCACCATGCTTTACGAGACGCTTTTTGCTCCCTTTGCCGAGTTTTCCTTCATGCGCCGTGCGCTCGTTGGCGGCATTGCATTGTCTGTCGCGGGTGGTCCAGTCGGCGTTTTCCTCATGTTGCGGCGCATGAGCCTGACGGGCGATGCGATGGCCCATGCGATCCTGCCAGGCGTTGCGGCCGGATATCTGCTGTTTGGCCTCTCGCTCTGGCCGATGACCCTGGGAGGGTTGGTGGCCGGGTTCGCGGTGGCGCTGCTCGCCGGCCTCGTGGCGCGTGTGACCGTGCTGAAAGAGGATGCCTCGCTGGCGGCCTTCTACCTGTTGTCGCTAGCGCTGGGCGTCACCATCGTCTCTCTCAAGGGATCCAATGTCGACCTGCTGCATGTGCTGTTTGGTTCCGTCCTGGCGCTTGGGGACGAGACGCTGCTGCTGCTGGCCGCGATCTCGACCATCACACTCGCGGTGCTGGCGTTGATCTACCGCCCCTTGGTGCTGGACACGGTCGATCCGGGTTTTTTGCGCTCGGTCTCGGGGTCCGGCACGCCGGTGCATCTGATTTTTCTGGCGCTGGTCGTGCTGAATCTGGTGGGCGGGTTCAACGCACTGGGTACGCTGCTGGCCGTCGGCCTGATGATGTTGCCCGCCGCCGCCAGCCGCTTCTGGTCTGAAGATATCACC
Organism: Hyphomicrobiales bacterium; assembly: GCA_031378805.1. GTDB lineage: Bacteria > Pseudomonadota > Alphaproteobacteria > Rhizobiales > Beijerinckiaceae > JADCCX01. Next base: position 40,964 of record JANNEO010000096.1, on the reverse strand, counting down.
GTGATGATCGGCCTTTCCGGACTGATCGGCTGCGTTTCCGTCTTTGCCGGACTGCTGCTGTCCTTTCATGTCAGCCTTGCGGCTGGCCCCTCGATCATCCTGGCGGCGGGGGGCGTCTATCTCCTGTCGATGATGCTTGGACGCCGCGACGGATTGGTCTGGAGGCTCTTCCCAAACCGGCACTTTTCTGGTTGAACAGTATAACATTACTTATTCACGGAGAGCTGCATGTTTGACCGTCGCAACTTTTTGAATGGCGTCTTGATCTGCCTCAGCCTGTCCGGTGGAGTCGGCACAGCTTTCGCACAAGACGCCAAGCTGCCGATCATCGCCTCGTTCTCCATCCTGGGTGATATCGTCCAGGCCATCGGTGGCGAGCGTATCCAGCTTACCACCTTGGTGCAGCCTGGCAGCGACGCGCATGTCTACGCTCCCACTCCGGCAGACGCGAAAGCTGTTGCCGAGGCACGGCTCGTGATCACCAACGGGTTGAAGTTCGAGGGCTGGATGAAGCGGCTGATGCAGGCCTCCAGCAGCAAGGCCACGTTGATCGAGGCGGCGACCGGCGTGAAGGGACGCAGCGAAAAGGCAGCGCATACACAGGACAAGCATGGCCACAACCATGGCGGGCTTGACCCCCATGCCTGGCAATCCGTCGGCAATATCCGGATCTACGTGGCCAATATCCGTGATGCCCTCGTGGCGGCAGATGCGGGTGGCGCGGCGACCTATGCGGCGAACGCCACGCGCTATCTCGGCGAACTGGACAGCCTCGATACGGACATACGGGCCGCGATCGCCAAGATTCCCGCTGAAAAGCGCAAGGTGATCACCTCGCATGATGCCTTTGGCTATTTCCAGCAGGACTATGGCCTGGCCTTCATCGCGCCACGCGGGGTTTCCACCGAAGCGGAAGCCTCTGCGAAGGACGTTGCAAAAATCATCCAGCAGATCAAGCGTGAGAAGATCACGGCGGTGTTTCTCGAAAATATCTCGGACCAGCGGTTGATGCAGCAGATCGCCCGGGAATCAGGCGCCACGATTGGCGGCACGCTCTATTCCGACTCGCTTTCGCGCCCGGATGGCCCTGCCCCCACTTACATTCGCCTGATGCGTCATAATATAAGGATGATCAGCGGGGCTCTTACGCCCCAAAGTTAGTGCATTCCCTTCTCCCCTGCGAGAAGGGCAAGAGTCTGGAGCCATGATGTCCGCGCCTGAAAAAATCCCCGTCACAGTCCTCACCGGCTATCTTGGCGCGGGCAAGACCACGCTGCTCAACCGCATCCTCAGCGAAGATCACGGCTACAAATTCGCGGTTATCGTCAACGAGTTCGGTGAGATCGGCATCGACAACGAGTTGATCGTGGGCGCGGATGAGGAAGTCTTCGAGATGAACAACGGGTGCATCTGCTGCACCGTGCGCGGCGACCTGATCCGCATCATCGAGAACCTGATGAAGCGCCGCGACAAGTTCGATGCCATCATCGTGGAAACCACTGGCCTCGCCGACCCCGCGCCCGTGGCCCAGACCTTCTTCATGGATCAGGATGTGCAGGCTGCCGCACGGCTCGATGCGGTCGTCACCGTGGCCGACGCGATGTGGCTGAAAGACCGGCTGAAGGACGCGCCCGAGGCCAAGAACCAGATCGCCTTTGCCGACGTGATCCTGCTCAACAAATCCGATCTGGTGACGCCGGAGCTATTGCGCGAGGTGGAAGCCCGCATCCGCGCCATCAACCCCTATGCCAAGCTGCACCGCACCGTGAAGGCCAATGTGGCCATCAAGGACGTGCTGGGTCGCAACGCCTTCGACCTCGACCGCATCCTCGAAATCGAACCGGCCTTCCTCACGGCGAGCGAGCAGGATCACCACCATGATCATCACCACCACGACCACCACCACACCGGGCCGGATTGTGACCATCCCAGCCACAAGCATGACCATGGTCACGCCCACGGTACTCACTCCGATTCCGCACATACCCATGGCGGCCTGAAACACTTTCACGACGAAGACATGCAGTCCGTGGCGCTCGAGATCAAGGGCGACGTGGACCCCGAGAAGTTCATGCCCTGGATCAACGATTACGTGCAGACCGAAGGCGCCCACATCCTGCGTTCCAAAGGCATTCTCGCCTTCAAGGGCGAGGCCAAGCGTTTCGTCTTCCAGGGCGTACACATGGTGCTGGACGGCGACCTGCAACGCGACTGGAAGCCCGATGAAAAGCGCACCTCAAAGATCGTGTTCATCGGGCGGGAACTGAAGCGCGACGAGATCGAGAAAGGGTTCATGGCTTGCGCAGCGTGAGGGGCCGCACCACTCACGCCGCCTTGTCTTCTGCCTGCATCCGCCCGCTGATGAAGCGGAATTCCTGACTCTTGCCGCCAAAGCCGTAGGCAGCGGCAGGCACCTCGTGGACGAGGATGTAGCTTTCGTGATGGGTCGGGCCCAATGTCCGCGAAACCGTGGCGAAGACATCTTCCATGTAATCCGCAATCTCCGCCTTCGTGTTGGTGCCGTCGACAATCTTGATGTCGAGCCAGAAACTTGCGAGCTTCTGCTCGGCCAGGGATTGTCCGCCCGCGAACCAGTGCTCCGGGTCGGCATACTGGATGATGATCGCAGTGATCGTGGGATCCTTCTTCAGGTGGGAACGGGTGAGCCCACTCACCTGATCGGCAAGACGGCGCGAGAGTGCGCCATCAGGCTTGGCTGCGACGGATATCGTGATGATCGGCATGGCGCGTGATCCTTTGATCGCAAGATGGTTGTGAAACATATCGGCTTGAGCGGCATTCCAGGATGCGTTACATCCCGTGCGCCCGGTCAGCCTGCCAGTTCGCGTCCCCCACACGCCTGCGCCGCAAGCCTGACACCCGCTCCCGCAGCCACACCCCCAGAAGCCCAAACAGATCGGCCATTGCCTGCCCGCGTCGCCGCCGCGCAGCGATGCGGTAGTGCTCATAGTTGATGCCTCCATCAGCGGTGCGGATGATGCGCGTGCTGGTGCAGGGCTCGATGTCGTTGATGAAATTCATGACGGCCTCCTTGTGCGATGCTCGGTGAGGCCGTTGTAATTCTTTCCAACGTGATGATAATTACCCAGTATCAACGATCTCTGTGGAATTTATTTCATGAATAGCACCAGCTTCGCCGCCGATATCGGACTCTTCGTGAGCGTCGTGGAAAGCGGAAGCTTCTCTGCAGCAGCCCAGGCATCCGGTCTCACGCCCTCGGCCGTGTCCAAGGCGATCACGCGCATGGAGGACCGGCTGGGGGTGCGGTTACTGCAGCGCACGACGCGGCGGCTGGCCTTGACGCAGGAGGGCGAAACCATGCTGGCGCGGGGCAGGGACATCCTTGCAGCCATCGAATCGGCCGAAGCGGAGGTCACGGCGGATCGCGGCAGGCCGCGCGGCCCTGTGAAACTCAACACCGGCACCGCTTTCGCCAAGCACCGCCTCGCCCCCGTGATGGCCGAGTTTCACGCGCTCTATCCCGATATCACGCTGGAATTGGCGATCAGCGACCGGCGGGTCGACGTGATCGCAGAGCAGGCCGACATCGCGGTGCGCACCGGACCGCTGGGCGATTCGACGCTCATCGCCCGGCGCATCGGCTCGATGCAGCGCGTGATCTGCGCCAGCCCTGCCTATCTGGAGCGCCATGGCCACCCTGAAACGCCGGAAGATCTGAAGCGGCACAATTGCCTGGTGCTGGCCGGCTTTTCACGGCTGGCCCAATGGCCGTTGCGCGAGAACGGCCATATCGTGCTCACAAATGTCAAAGGCAGCGTTACGACAGACAGCGCCGATCTGCTGCTCGACCTGGCGCTGGCAGGCCTGGGCATCGTGCGGTTCGGTGATTTCCTGGCAGAAACCGCCATCGCGGAGGGGAGGCTCGTGTCTCTCCTCCAGGATTTCCACCTGACCGACCCGCAGCCCATCACAGCCCTCATGCCACCGGGCCGCCACACCCTGCCAAGGGTCAAGGCAACGGTGGCTTTTCTGGCCGAGCGCTGCGGGGATGCGCGGACCAGGCCACATTGAACATCACCCCCTTGGACATCGCCCCCTCGGACCGCACCCCCTCTTGCCCTTTGAGCCGTTCCAGCGTATCCGGCCACCGGCGCGCTGCTGTAGCTCAGTGGTAGAGCACACCATTGGTAATGGTGAGGTCGACAGTTCAATCCTGTCCAGCAGCACCACTCCCCTTGCGCCGCTCCCTGAAGAATGCCCTCAACAGTTCCGCCGACTCCGCCTCGCGGAAACCACCGTACACTTCCGGTGCATGATGGCAGCTTGGCTGGTTGAAGAAGCGGACGCCGCTGTCGACCGCGCCACCCTTCGGATCGCTGGCGGCGTAGTAGAGACGACGGATGCGGGCGAAGGAGAGTGTTGCAGCGCACAGCGTGCAAGGCTCCAGCGTCACGTAGAGATCGGTACCGGGCAAGCGCTCGCTGTCCGTTGCCTGACACGCCAGGCGGATCGCCAGCACCTCGGCATGACCCGTAGGGTCTTTCAGCTCGAGCGTGCGGTTGCCGGCGGATGCGAGCACCTTGCCCTCGCGCACCACCACTGCGCCAACCGGCGTTTCGCCGCGCACTCCGGCCAGTCTCGCCTCTTCGAAGGCCAGATCCCAGATCGATTTTTGCCTGTCGCGGCCCCAAACGCCACTCGCCTTGCCCATGGCTTGCTGATAACAGGGCGCAATGAGTGATGATAGATCCCAAGGTCGCCCTCCCCGCAGTGGCGGCCGCAGCGGACCCCCTCGCCGTGATGGCGACAGGCCCCGCCCCCGCTCCGGCGAAGACCGGCCCTTCCGCAAGCGCGAGGATGGCGCGGGTCAGGACCGAGCAGGACAAGCCAGGGCAGGACAAGCTGGAGACCGTGCGCCACGCCGCTTCGAGGCTGAAGGCAGCAAACCACGGTTTGGCGACAAGCCGAAATACGGTGACAAGCCATCCTTCGGTAGCAAGCCCGCTTTCCGCGACAGGCCCACCTACAGCGACAAGCCGCGCTTTGACCGGCCCCGTTCGGATCGCCCGGAGGGCGACAGGCCGTCTCGTCCCCAGCCCAAGCCACGAGACAACGGGCCGTGGAATCCCGATGGCGAGCGCATCGCCAAGGTGATGGCCCGCGCCGGGCTGTGCTCGCGCCGGGATGCCGAGGAGTGGATCGCGGAAGGCCGTGTCAGCGTCAATGGCGCGGTGATCGACAGTCCCGCCTTGAACATTTCACCTTCTGACAAGGTGGTGATCGATGGCGAGCCGATGCCCGAGCGCGAGCGCACGCGGCTGTGGCTCTATCACAAGCCCGCCGGGCTGGTGACCACCGAAAGCGACCCCGAGGGACGCCCGACCGTCTTTGACAACCTGCCGGAAGACCTGCCACGCGTCGTCTCCATCGGACGCCTCGACATCAACACGGAAGGGCTGTTGCTGCTGACCAATGATGGTGGGCTGGCCCGCGTGCTGGCGCATCCCGATACGGCCTGGTTGCGCCGCTACCGGGTCCGCGCCCACGGTGTCACGACGCAGGAGGCACTCGACCGCCTGAAGGACGGCGTCACCATCGACGGCATCGACTACGAACCGATCTTTGCCACCCTCGACCGCACGCAAGGCACCAATGCCTGGCTGACGCTGGATCTGCGCGAAGGCAAGAACCGCGAGGTCAAGGTCGTGCTCGAACATCTGGGCCTGATGGTGAACCGCCTGATCCGCATCTCGTTCGGTCCGTTCCAGCTGGGTGAACTGCGGGAAGGCACTGCAGAGGAGATCCGCTCGCGCCTGCTCAAGGACCAGTTGGGCGAGCGGCTGGCGGCGGAAGCCGGTGTCGATTTCGAAGGCGCCCGCAAGGAGCAGGTTGAGCCGGAACGGTCATTCTCGCCGCGCTCGAGACAAGAGCGAGAAGCACGTCCGGAGCGGGATACACGTCCGGAGCGGGGCGAAAAGCGCCCCTTCCGCGACCGTGATGAACGGCCAGCACCCAAGCGCTTTGTCGGAGAGCAGGAGGATGCCCCCAAGGGCCGCTTGCTTGACGACGTCAACGATCCCTATGTGACCAAGCCCGGACAACGGCCTGAACGGCCAGCGGAGCGCAATGTCTTCCGTGATGACGATGCACGCCAAAAGCCCCGCCATCTGCGGCTCGACAAGGAAGAGTTCCAGGCCCGCAGGCGGGCAGCCTTCACAGGTGAGGATGCAAGCCTGAAAATCACGCGGGGTGAAACCCAGGATCGTGACGGACGCAAGGTGCATGTGGCACGCATCACCCGCGAGCAGCCCGAAGCGCCGGAGTTCAAGCGGGATGACAGCCGACCCCCACGCGGAGACTTTCAAGACCGGGGCTCTCAAGACCGGGGCTCTCAAGATCGGGGTCAATCTTCTCGTCAGGGCGGAGAGAGGGGGGGGTATCGCGGCAAGAGTGACTTCAAGGATCGCTCCTTCGCAGACCGTCCACCGCGCACGGAGGGCAGCGAGCGTTTCCGGGACGCCAAGTCGCCGCGCAGCGATGACAGCCGTCCGCCACGGCGCTTCGAGGATAAGCCCAGAAGTTTCGAGGACAAGCCGAGAAATTTCACAGACAAGCCACGGCGGTTCGAGGACAGGCCACCGCGCTCAGATGACAAGCCGCGCCGTTTTGACGACAGGCCACCGCGCACATCCGATGACCGTCCACCACGCCGGGAAGGGCGCTCCTTCGGTGACAAACCAGCGGGCCGCCCTGGTGGGTTCGGTGGCAAGCCAGGCGGGTTCAAGCCCGAGGGTGGAAAACCCGCTGGCGGCAGATCTTCTGGTGGCAGACCTTCTGGTGGCAGACCCAGTGGCGGTGGCGGCTTCAAGCCGCGCGGACCGCGCCGCGAGGGTTGATCCATGCGGGTTGTCGCGGGCAGGCTGAAAGGTCGGACCTTGCTGGGTCCGCGCGGTGACGGCATTCGTCCGACATCCGACCGGCTGCGAGAGACAATCTTCAACATCCTGTCGCATGGCCTGGGCAAATATGGCATCGCCGATCCGGTGCCGGATGCCCGCGTGCTGGACCTTTTTGCCGGAACAGGGGCGCTGGCCGTGGAGGCGCTTTCCCGTGGCGCGGCCTATGCCGTGATGGTGGATGACGGCCCGGAGGCGCGTGGCCTGCAACGCGGCAACGTGGAGACCATGGGGCTTGGCGGCATCACGCGCATCCTGCGGCGCGAGGCGACAAAGCTCGGATCAGTCAGTCCGTTCGAGCCATTCACGCTGGTTTTCTGTGATCCGCCCTATGGCCGAGGATTGGGGGATGCGGCGCTGGTCTCGGCACTTGGCGGCGGCTGGCTGGCACCTGGAGCCGTGGTGGTGCTGGAAGAGCGGTCTGGCCTCGCCGTCGCATTGCCCCAGCCACTGGAACTGCTCGATCAGCGCGTCGTGGGAGAAGGTCAGATCCTCATTGGTCGGATGCCAAGCTGAGATCTTGCCTCAAACTAAACCTTACCTGCGGCCAAACAGCCGTTCGATATCGGCAAGCTTGAGTTCCACATAGGTCGGTCGCCCGTGGTTGCACTGGCCGGATCCCGGCGTGGCCTCCATTTCGCGCAGCAGAGCGTTCATCTCTTCCGGCTTCATGCGGCGTCCTGCGCGCACCGAGTGATGACAGGCAAAAGTCGCCAGCACGTGGTCCGCCGCCCGCTCCAGCGCCAGCGGTCCGCCCCATTCCACGAGATTGTCCGCGATATCCAGGACCAGCCCCCTGATATCGCCCTGTGCGATGGCGGCGGGCACCTCGCGGACCGCGACTGCGCCGGGTCCGAAGCCTTCGAGCGACAGGCCGAGGCTTTCCAGCACAGGGCCAGCTTCGGCCAAACGTGCCGCGTCGGCAGGATCCATCTCGATGATCTCAGGGATCAGCAGGAGCTGGCGGGCAATCGAGTTCTCTGCCCGCTGGCGCTTCAACCGCTCATAGACCAACCGTTCATGGGCTGCGTGCTGGTCCACGATCACCACGCCGTCACCGGTCTGAGCCAGGATATAGCTGTCATGCAGTTGCGCGCGCGCTGCACCCAACGGCATACCCATCAGCTCCGGCGTGATCTCCGAGAGTTGCGCGCGCGGCTCTGCCATCGGCAATCCAGTCGCCTCGAAGGCGGCCTGAGGCGCATCGCTGAAGCCCTGCTGCGGTGCTGCCCAGGATTGCCGCCAATCCTCGCCAGGTGATGAGCGGTAGCCCTGTGCATAGCTGCCCACAGGACTCGTCATCATGGGTCGCCCCATCATGGGCTTTGACGCGAGTGCCGCCAGCGTGCGATCGCCGCCCGTGGTGGAAGCCCGCTGCGCACCCATGAGCAGCGCGGCCTTCAGGGCTGAAATCAGCACGCCGCGCACCAATCCGGGATCGCGGAAGCGCACCTCGGTCTTGGCGGGATGCACATTTACATCGACCTCCGCCGGATGGATCGTCACGAACAGGGCAAGGACCGGATGCCGGTCGCCGGGCAGGTAATCCGCATAGGCCGCGCGCACAGCGCCGACCAGCAGTTTGTCCCTGACAGGCCTGCCATTGACGAACAGATATTGCTCCTGCGATGTCGCGCGGTGAAAGGTCGGCAGCCCGGCGAAGCCACTGATCATCAGCCCCTCGCGGGTCGCCTCGACCTGCACCGCATTGGCCCGGAACTCGGCACCCAGCACCTGTCCGAGACGCAGCAAGCGCCCCTCGGGCGTATCGCTCGCCGCAGCATAGTCAAATTTCGCCGCGCCCTCGCCGCTGAAGGAAAAGCGCACGGCGGGATGCGCCATAGCAAGGCGCTTGACGACCTGTGCCACCGCCTGCCCTTCGGCGCGATCTCCTTTCAGGAACTTCAGCCGCGCGGGTGTTGCAAAGAACAGATCGCGCAACTCGATGCGTGTTCCCCTGGCCATGGCGGCAGGTTTCACGGGCTGTTTCAAGCCACCCTCGATGCGGATCGCCACACCGCTGTCCTGCCCCTGCGCCCGCGTCAGGATATCGAGTCGCGAGACGGCCGCGATGGAGGGCAGCGCCTCTCCCCGGAAGCCCAGCGTCGTGATCGCCATCAGATCACCGGTGGGCAGCTTCGAGGTGGCATGGCGCTCCACCGCGAGTTCGAGGTCCGTGGCGGTCATGCCAGAGCCATCATCGGTGATGCGGATCAGGCTGCGGCCACCGCCCGCGATCTCCACCGCGATGCTGCTGGCACCCGCATCAAGCGCGTTCTCGACCAGCTCCTTCACGGCGGCGGCAGGCCGCTCGATCACCTCGCCGGCAGCAATCTGGTCAATCAGGACGGGGTCGAGTCGGCGGATAGCCATACAGGCGGGATAGCATGATTTGCGAGGGCAGCACCGCCCGAAAACGCTTCAGACCAGCGGCATCAACAGCGGATGGTATTGCACGGACGCTCCAATCTCCAGGTCGGCGCAATGCGCGTCGATCAGGGAGAAGCCATCCATCGCGGCCAGTGCCTTGAGCTGGCCAAAACGCCCGGCAAGCGTGAGCAGGAGACCGCCCTCCCGTCCCGCAGCCATCACCGGCAAGGCCTCGGCCCGTCCTGGTTCGCGTTGTCGGCTGAAGCCGGCCACGGCGGGAAGCGGCGAATCATCGTTTGGCAGGCCCACAAGGCTTCTCAGCAGCGGTCGGAGAAAGAGATGCGCCGCAACGGTTGTCGCGTAGGCCGTGCCCGCCAGGCCAAGGACCGTCATGCCGTCGATGACACCCGTGACGATCGGCTTTGCAGGCTTGAGTGCGGCCCGGTGGATTGTGGGCTCTGCACCTGATGCACGGATGGTTGCCGCCAGTGTCCCGTCCTCAGCGCCCAGACTGTCCGCGACGACGACGGTCAATGCGCAACGCCCGGCGAGGTGGCGCAAGTGTCCCGCCAGGGCCGACGTCCGGACGCTGACCGCTTCAACGAGGTCGAGGCAGTCACTGGAGAGAAGGGCCGACAGCACCGCGAGATGCGGCAAGGATTCGCCCGTATCCTGCAACACCAGCAGTGCCACCTTTGGTTTGTGGAACACGTCCAGCCTATCGAGACCAGCGGCTGCAGCTAGGGCCGCGTGGCGCGCATCGAGCCTGAGGCCAGACCGCAGAATCTCCATTCCCGCCTGCGATTCCTCGCCGGCGCGGCGAATGTTGTCCTTGCCCTGGGCCGCGCGAATGACGACCCGATCTCCCTCGACACTGGCCTTGTCCGCAAGGACAACCGAAGCCGTACCCGGCGGTACAGCCTCGCCCGCAGCAATGCTGATGGCCTCACCAGGTTTCAGATGTCGGGGGCCAGGGGGCAAAAGATGAAACTGTCCCGGCGGTACCGAGCCCAAGGCATAGCCATCCATGACGGCATGGGTCCAGGCAGGCAGGGCGTTTCGTGCGATGACGGGGCGGGCGAGAATGCGACCCGGAGCGCCTCGCAATGACACAGTCTCCGTGCCTTGCACCGGCTTTCCCAGCAGGGTCAAATCCTGCGCGAGCACCTGCCAGTGTTTCAGGCCCATCGCGTCAACCGAACGCCCGGACCAGTTCCGTCAGCGCCGGCTTGGCACGCGGCGGCTGGCGCTCCCTGGGTGTGCCGACGGAAATGACAGAGACCAACGCCTCATTGTCTGCCAGCCCGAAGGCTTGGCGCATGATGTCCGTCTCCATCAGGCGACCGGACGAAACACCGCAGGCAAAGCCGAGGCTTTCGGCGGCAAGCCACAGGTTCTGCAAGGCACAGCCCACCGTCAGCCACTGATCGGAGGCGACAATCTTGGGGTGCTGGTGGTTGACGCGTGCGATGAGGCCAATCACCGCTGGCGGCTGCTCGGCCTTGCCGCGCGCCTTCTTCAGGCCTGCGTCGTCGGCATCGGGAACAGCGGCCTTGAACGCAGCCAGCGACACGTCGACAAAGACCTGCCGCATCGCATCCGGCACCACGACAAAGCGGAAAGGCATGATCTTGCCATGGTCCGGCGCTGCGGCTCCGGCTTCCAGGATCGCCTCCATCTCCTGCGCATCGGGGCCAGGCTGCTGCAACATGAGCGCCCCCATGTGCTTGCGGTTGCGAATGGCATCAAGGACGGGATTGGACAGGATCAAGGGAGGGCTCGCATCAGGTTGAATGGCGGAAGAGAGCGGGAGTCGAACCCACCCGGGACCGTCAGACAGCCCCCACCGGATTTGAAGTCCGGCCACCCCACCGGGAGCGGTTCTCCTCCGGGAGTTTGGATAGCATCAGGTATGCTAGACATTCAACGGCAGAAGCGGATCGGGATCGGGCATTGTTCTCAGCAGAAATCCTCCGAAGAGCGGAACCGTGAAGGCCGTATCGCCATGTTGCGGCGCGTAGATCATCCCCTTCTTGATCAACGAGTCTCTGACTGGCGCGATAGAACTCACTTTGCGGCCTAGCTGAAAGGCAATATCTCCAGAGCGGAATGGCCCTTCGCCCAGCCGGGCCATTGCCCTGACATAGGCTTTTTCAAGGGGTGTGAGCCTGTCAAACCGTACCCGAAAGAAACTGGCATCGAGTTCGTTCAAGGCTTGCTCCCTCGCGCGGTCGGCCACGGCTAGACTGATCGGAGACTGATCGGCAATGTTCCAAGCGTGCTTGCCCCATTCCTGCAGGAAATAGGGATAGCCCTCTGTATCAGCAATGATTCTGTTAACCGCCGCCGGATCATAGGTCACGCCCTGTTCTTCGACCGGGATGCTCAATGCCTTTCGGGCGGCTTCATGATCAAGCTTGTCGATTTTTTCAAAAACAAAAAGGCGCTCGGCATACGACTTTGCACGCCCCATCTTACCTAGAAGCTGGGGCAGTCCTGCTGCGATCATTGTCACGGGAAGCTCAGCCTGACTTACCGCGTGCAAAGACCGGATTAGCGCCGCGAGCTCGTTTTCATTCACATATTGCAACTCGTCGAGATAGATGACGATGGCCGTATTGCAGGATCGCGCTGCCTTGCCCGTTTGCATTAGCAGGTCGGTGAGATCACTTTCGAGGTCACCGCTGTCAGCAAGTCCGAGTTCCGGTTCAACATCAAGGCCGACCTCGATGTCGGCGTATTTGACCTTGAGCGCCTTGATGAAGCCTGCCAGACCTGACAATGCGCGCTGTACTGTTGCCTTTACGGCAGCGGTGCGGTTCAGCCTCAAGAGAGTTGCCCTCAGTGATGGGGCAAGAATGGCTGGCAGGGATCGCTCTTCGGGTGCTTCTAGCCGGACACTTTCCAATCCTCTTGCTTCTGCATCCAGACGTACACGGTTGAGAAGAACAGTCTTGCCCACACCACGCAAACCGTAAAGAACAAGGCTTTGTGCCGCACGACCAGCCCGGATGCGGTCAAGTGCCACCGCAGCTTTCTCAAGAACCGCGTCCCGGCCTGCCAGTTCAGGCGGATTGGTGCCTGCACCAGGTGCGTAAGGATTGAGGCGAGGATCCATCTATAGAAATCTTATCCCATATTATCTAATTTCGATAAACTAGGATAACACCTCTATAAAGTCAAATCTGTCTCAATTCAGCGACACCCTGCCGGGCGCATCGCGCAGCCCACCGTGATATCACCGATCATCAATTCGGCCGGGCCCGTAGGCTCGAGCTCGCTGATCATCAATCTGGTTGCGGGGAAAAGTTGTTAGGGAGCAACAGTCATGTTGTACGTAATCTGTGTATTGGATGGCGGCAAGCTCGTGCCGGTCTGACGATTGATTGATGCCCCTGTAAGCTCAACCGTGAATGTATCAGATCCCGCAAATCCGGCTTTGGGCTGATAGACGAATGACGGCACTCCGTTTGTAACACCACTAACACGAAGACTGCCGTTGCGGGGTTGGGAAACGATCTTGTGTCCGAGATAAGAGCCGGAATTTGACGCATAATTTGCCCTGCAGGCCTGACCAGACTTTATGTTTCCACTCCAGGTTGCATTATATCCCCAAGTGAAACTCCCAGATGTAACGCAACGTGCCTCTTGAGCGACGGCTGCACAGGAAGCGGCCAAGCTAAAAATTGAAAATAAAGCAAAAATTTTCATGGATCAGCCTCTATGTTTCAGATCATTAAGTAGCCGGTTCATTCCGGACAATAAATTTTGCCGAAATCTGAGAAATAGTCAATTCAGCGCCACGCCCGCCGGACGTTTATCGCCGCCCACCGTGATATCTCCGATCATCAGACCGCCGGGGCCGACTGCCACCGGCACGGTCTCGCCATCCTTGACCTTGCCCGCCAGGATCATCTCGGCCAGTGGATCCTGCACGTGCTTCTGGATCACGCGCTTGAGCGGTCTGGCTCCATACGCCGGGTCATAGCCCTTGTCGGCCAGCCACTGGCGAGCGGGGGTCTCGAGGTCCAGCGTGATCTTGCGATCCACCAGCAGTTTGGCGAGCCTGAGCATCTGGATATCGACGATGGCGCCCATTTCCGAACGCTGGAGCCGGTGGAACAGGATGATCTCGTCCACGCGATTGAGGAACTCGGGCCGGAAATGCCCCCGCACCACGCCCATCACCTCGTCACGGACCATATCGGTATCCTGCCCCTCGGGCTGGTTCACGAGATAGTCCGCACCAAGGTTGGAGGTCATGATGATCAGCACGTTGCGGAAATCCACAGTGCGTCCCTGGCCATCGGTCAGGCGGCCATCGTCCAGCACCTGGAGCAGCACGTTGAAGACATCGGGATGCGCCTTCTCGATCTCGTCGAACAGCACGACCTGATAGGGCCTGCGCCGCACGGCCTCGGTGAGCGCTCCGCCCTCCTCATAGCCGACGTAGCCTGGAGGCGCACCGATGAGGCGGGCGACCGAATGTTTCTCCATGTATTCCGACATGTCGAGGCGCACGAGGGCGGAATCGTCGTCGAACAGGAACGCCGCCAGCGCCTTCGTCAGCTCCGTCTTGCCCACACCCGTAGGCCCCAGGAACATGAAGGAACCGATGGGGCGGTTGGGATCCTGCAATCCAGCCCGCGCACGGCGGACGGCCGTGGATACCGCTGTCACGGCTTCGGCCTGGCCGACCACGCGCTTGCCGATGGATTCCTCCATGCGCAGAAGCTTTTCCCTCTCGCCTTCCAGCATCCGATCAACTGGTACGCCGGTCCAGCGCGACACCACCTGCGCCACATGATCGGGCGTGACCGCCTCTTCCATCATGCCGCCGCTCTCGGCTTCCTCGGTTGTCTTCAGCTGCTTCTCCAGCTCCGGGATCAGCCCGTAGGCCAGTTCGCCCGCCCGCTGGAATTGGCCGTCGCGCTGGGCGCGACCCAATTCGCCACGGGCATCGTCGAGTTTCTTCTTCAGCTCTGCGGCCCGGCCAAGCTTGTCCTTCTCGGCTTGCCAGCGCGCGGTGAAGGCCGCCGATTGCTCCTCGAGAGCACCAAGCTCCTTCTGCAATTTCTGCAGCCGGTCCTTCGAGGCCGCATCAGGCTCCTTCTTCAGCGCCTCCGCCTCGATCTTGAGGCGGATCACTTCGCGGTCGATGCTGTCGAGCTCCTCGGGCTTGGAATCGATCTGCATACGCAGCCGGGCCGCGGCCTCATCCACCAGGTCGATGGCCTTGTCGGGAAGGAAGCGGTCGGTGATGTAGCGGCTGGAGAGCGTGGTCGCCGCGACCAGGGCCGAATCCTGGATGCGCACACGGTGATGCTGCTCATACTTCTCCTTGAGGCCGCGCAGGATGGAGACCGTGTCCTCGACAGTCGGTTCCGCCACGAACACCGGCTGGAAGCGGCGGGCGAGCGCTGCATCCTTTTCCACGTGCTTGCGATATTCATCGAGGGTGGTGGCACCCACGCAATGCAGTTCGCCCCGTGCCAGTGCTGGCTTCAGCAGGTTCGAGGCATCCATCGCCCCATCGGCCTTGCCCGCGCCAACCAGCGTGTGCATCTCGTCAATGAACAGGATGATGCCACCGTCGGACGCCGTCACCTCGTTGAGCACGGCCTTCAAACGCTCCTCGAACTCGCCGCGGTATTTCGCGCCCGCAATGAGCGCGCCCATGTCGAGGGCGAGCAGCTTCTTGTCACGCAGTGATTCCGGCACGTCCCCATTGATGATGCGCAGTGCCAGGCCTTCCACGATCGCGGTCTTGCCGACACCGGGTTCGCCAATCAGCACCGGGTTGTTCTTGGTGCGGCGCGACAGCACCTGAATCGTCCTGCGGATCTCTTCGTCGCGTCCGATGACCGGATCCAGCTTGCCATTGCTGGCCGCCTCGGTGAGATCACGCGCGTATTTCTTCAAGGCGTCATAGGCGTTCTCGGCGGTGGCAGAATCAGCCGTGCGGCCCTTGCGGATGGCAGCGATGGCGGTGTTGATGCCTTGTGCCGTCACGCCGGAGGCCGCCAGCGCCTTGCCCGCCTCGGTGTCCTTCTCCAATGCAAGGGCCAGCAACAAAAGCTCCACCGTGACAAAGCTGTCCCCGGTTTTTTCCGCCGCCTTTTCGGCAGAGGCAAACACACGCGACAGGCCGGGCGCGAGATAGACCTGACCTGCGGCGGACCCTGTGACCTTCGGCACCCGTGTCAGGGCGAGTTCAGTGAGTTTCAACGCCTGCCGTGCATCGCCACCGGAGCGGGCGATGAGGCCGCTGGCCATGCCCTCGCCATCATCCAGAAGCACCTTCAGGAGGTGCTCCGGGGCGAATTGCTGGTGGCTCTCGCGGGTGGCGAGGGATTGCGCGGATTGCACGAAGCCGCGGGAACGCTCGGTGTATTTCTCGAAATTCATGATCAGCTTCCCTGATGAGGCGAAGAATGAGCGCCGGACCCCTGAAAGGCAATCCGGTCACTCTCAATGTAGGAAGCCCGGGATAAATCGGTAAGAGGCGGTTTGCGAAAACAGCTCGCCTGCACGTGCCGTCGCAACCAGCGCGGCAACGTGGGCGTTCTTTACAATCGCGCACCCTGTCAACGCAGAGCGTTCTTTGGCAGAAGTGAAGTGAGAACAAGGTTTCCGGACATTCAAATGCCGCTCGCTGCCACGCACCGCAACCAGGCTCTCCGCAAGGCCCTGCGTGCGCTTGCCCCGCTGATCCCCTATGCGGACAGCGAGCCGGTGCTGGAGCGTGCCGCGCGTCTGATGCGGGCCGATCTCTCTGTGGGTGTCGCGCTGTGGCTGGCGCTGGTCGCGCATGTGCGGCATCGGCATACGGACTATGATCGACTGCTCGCGGAAGGCTATGACCGCGACGCGGCACGGCATTTCGTGGTGGATGAAACGGAAGCAACACTCAGGACATGGGGATGCATGAAACGCATCGACATCGAAGCGGATGAGCCATAGCGCTCACAGAAATCCGCGTACCCCGTCCCAGAGCAGCTTCAACCCGGCGATCAACAGGAAACTGTAGCACCAGAGGTAGATTTTCTGCTGATCCAGCCTGTTGTGCAACACCTTGCCGACATAGACACCGACGGGAATGACGGGGGTGAGTGCCAACGCTGCCCACAGCGCTTCAGGTCGCTCCAGGCCGAGCTTCGTGTAGGGCACGAGCTTGATGAAGTTGCCGAGCATGAAGACCGCAATCGTCGTCCCGGCATAGATCGTCTTGTCGAGACGCCGACCCAGCAGATACATCGCCACCGGCGGCCCGCCTGCATGGGCGATGAAAGTGGTGAAGCCACTGATCATGGACAGGCCCACCGCCCGACCGGGTTGCACGCCATGCGGGGGCGAAGGGGTGGTTCGCCCCTGCACGAACCAGCGCAGGGTGAACCCTAGCGTCACAAGTGCAATCATCAGGATGACATAGCGGCGGTCTACCCATTCGAAGAACAGCCAACCCGCAGCAATGCCGATGACGAGGCCAAGGGATAGCCATTTCAGATCAGGCCGCGACCATGTGGATGGCGGGAAAGCCCGCAGCGCGAACAGGTCCATGAAGGCGACCAGCGGGGCCACAACGATGGCGGCGGCAATGGGATCCATTACCAGCGAGAGCATGGGAATGCCGATGATCGCCAGGCCGCCCCCAAAAGCTCCCTTGGAGGCCGCCATCAGGAATGTTGCCACAAAGCCGATGGCATAGAACCAAGGGTCGGTCGGAAAATGGCTGAAAAAGTCTGGAACTGTCATGCCATACCAGGCTGGCAGCCCAGGCCGGGGATTGCAACCAGTCTCAGTCGAACAACGCGTCGATATCATCCTGACCGACGTGACCTTCGGCACCGGCAAGCGCCGGGCCTTCCGCAAGGGCGTGCGTTCCCAGTGCGTTGCGCTCTTCGTTGAGGGCCTCGATCTCCGACGCCATGATGGTGGAGAGCGAATCAAGCCCACCCCAAATCTCGGCCATCTTGCCCACGCGCCCTTCCACGAAGTTCAGCGTCTCGCAAACACGGGTGATGCGCTGACCGGTCAAATCCTGGAAGTTGCAAGCCTCGTAGATCGACATGACGACTCCTGCGATCTCGCCCGCGCGCTTCTTCATGCCCTCCTTGGTGGTTTCGCTCTGGATGACGCCCGCCAGCATCTCGATCCGCTCGGCGGCGGCCAGGATGTTGTTGGTCGCTCCCTCGGTGTCGAGGACGACGGCACCCAGTTCTCCCGCAGCATGATGCACGGTGACCGAGCGTGGCGCTGCGGCATGGAGCGAAACCACCTGGCGCTTGGTTTCGCGGATCGCGGTCTGGATCGCCTCCATCTCGTCACGCAGCTTCATCACCTCGACCACCTCGCGGCGATAGGCCTCGGCGATGTTCGAGACGATGGACTGCGTGGGCTGCAACATTGCGCCCAGTTCATCTAGCTTGTTCAGGACGCGATGGATGTCAGAGGGTAGGGGAACATCCGCTGTCGGCTGGAATGCCGCGAGAACCTGCTCTTCCGGTATGGCGTCGCGCCCCAAGGATTTCTCGATCGTGAAGGTCTTGCGCGACATCGTCATTCCGGCCCCAGGCGTATGCAGGACGATGCCTAGCCCGCGCATGGTTAAGATACCGTTCAAACCCGGGCGCTTTAACCTGGACTAAACCACGCCTGTTGAGAGGCTGGAAACCATGCGCCCACGATCTTCACGGCTTGGCAAGCATACCAGAAAACAAACGGCATATCAGTGATTTAACCCGCTGTTTTTCGAAACTGTTAACGTTTGAAAATCGCATCTGGGCTAAGCTCTGGACATCGGCAAATCTGGCGACAAACCGGATTGTGCCGACCTCCTTCGTGTGGCGTTTTGAAGGTATGTCATGAAACATTCGGCTCCTCTTGCAGGCGCGGCGATGGCTGCTGTCCTGCTCACGGGAACGGCGGCACTGGCCGATCCCTCCTTCCGATCCGGGGCCTATGCCCCAGTCGTCAGCCAGTCCAGCATGGGCGGCGGATTCCTTGAAATGCTGATGACGGGGCGCAATCCCGGTCGTCCCCAACCCGTCGTGCAGCCTCAGGCCTATCAGGCTTATGCGCCTGGTTTCCAGGGCGGACAGCTGCCCATGGAGCCGCAACCAACAGCAAGGCCGTATCCAGGCCAGCAGCAGGCGGCGCTCAATCCGGATTTCCGCCAGGTCGAGCGTGGGCTGGACCCGATGTATCTGCCGCAGACCGTTGACTATGCAGGTCCGCACGGGCCTGGCACCATCGTCATCGATACGCCCAACAAGTTCATGTATCTCGTGGAAGGCAGCGGCCGCGCCCGGCGCTATGGCATCGGCGTCGGTCGTCCGGGCTTCGAGTGGGCTGGCGTCAAGACCATCACGCGTAAGGCGGAATGGCCGGATTGGCGGCCCCCGGCCGAGATGATCAAGCGCCGCCCGGATTTGCCGCGCTACATGGCAGGTGGTCCGGACAACCCCATGGGGGCACGCGGGCTCTATCTCGGCTCCTCGCTCTACCGCATCCACGGCACCAACGAGCCGCACACCATCGGGCAGGCCGTGTCATCCGGCTGCATCCGGATGCGCAACGAGGATGTCACCGATCTCTACGGGCGTGTCCGCGTGGGAACAAAAGTCATCGTCATGTAGGCATGACGCCTTCAGGATCGGCGTCCGGGGCGGGGGGCTGCCCCAGGACGCTGCGTCAACCCGGCAGTGGAGCCAACCCACGCCGGGGTGGACAGGAGCGGGACCGTCTCGTGCGCCAACGCACGGGGCGGTCCCAGCTGTTGTAAGCTTGCGTTGATTTAGACAAACTGCCCAAGACCGGGAATGGACCCGACGATTGCGCCCATGGCATCCTCTCCGGCCTTCTCGCGGCCGAAGGCGAACAGCTCCTTGCCGACATCGCCCATCTGTCCCATCGACAGGCCTGCGCCCATCAACTGCTGGCCGAGGCCCATGACGCCGCCACCCCCCATCATGCCCATGAGGCCACCCAGCACGCCGCCACCGCCGCTGCCCGCGTGTTCCGCGATCATGTCGGAGGCACCAGGCATGGCTTCGAGCATCTGGCCGACCTCTGCCGCAGGGCCTTCCTTCTGGAGGAAGCCCAGGATGATGCCGACGCATTTTTGCGCCAGACCCGCATCGATGCCGACATTCGCCACGAGGCGGTTGATGAGTTCGTCCATGGTGTTCTCCTGCAAGATGAGGCCCGGTGCGCCGGAGCGGTGAAAATTCCCCTATGACAAGGGCCACCTGTGACGCAAGTGAATTTGGTTCAGATGTGATGTATCTTCATCCGAAAGCTGTCTGGTGAAGCGTCCTCACTCCGGCTATACGAAGCCCGATAACGGGAACAAAAACGATGGCGAATATTCCGGCGGGCACGATTCTGGTGGGCAAAAGCCCGAACGGATACCAGGCACTCACACTGAAGCTGGCCAACCGGCATGGCCTGGTGACGGGTGCGACCGGCACAGGCAAGACCGTGACGCTGCAGACGCTGGCAGAAGGCTTTGCGGCCGAGGGTGTCCCGGTCTTCGCCGCCGATATCAAGGGCGACCTTTCCGGCATCGGTGCGCCGGGCCGGGGCGAACCGCATTTCGTCAAGCGCATGGAGGAGCTGGGCCTGAAGTACCAGGCAGATGAGTTTTCCACGGTCTATTGGGATCTCTTTGGCGAACAGGGCCATCCGATCCGCGCGACGGTGGCCGAGATGGGGCCGCTTTTGCTCGCAAGGCTGCTGGAACTGAACGCCACGCAGGAAGGCGCACTGAACATCGTCTTCAAATATGCCGATGACAACGGCATGGCGCTGCTCGACCTCAAGGATCTGCGCTCGCTCATTGCCGAGATTGCGCAGGACAATGCGCTGCAATCGCAACTCATGGCGACCTATGGCAATATTTCGGACCAGACGATTGGCGCGATCCAGCGCCAGCTGCTGGTGCTCGAAAATCAGGGGGCGGCCAATTTCTTTGCGGAACCGGCGCTCGACATCATGGATTTCATCCGCACCGACAGGGACGGGCGCGGCATCATCAACATCCTCGCCGCTGACAAGCTGATGACGTCACCCAAGCTCTACGCGACATTCCTGTTGTGGATGCTGTCGGAGTTGTTCGAGAACCTCCCCGAAGTGGGTGATCCGGACAAGCCGAAGCTGGTGTTCTTCTTCGACGAGGCGCACCTGCTGTTCAACGATGCGCCCAAGCCGCTGCTTGATGCGGTGGAAACCGTGGTTCGCCTCATCCGCTCCAAGGGTGTCGGCGTGTATTTCGTGACACAGAACCCGCTCGATGTGCCCAACACGGTGCTTGCCCAGCTTGGCAACCGTGTGCAGCACGCGCTGCGCGCTTTCACGCCCAGGGACCAGAAGGCAGTGAAGGCTGCTGCAGATACCTTCCGTCAGAACCCGAAGTTCAAGACCGAGATCGCAATCACGGAACTTGCGGTCGGAGAAGCGCTGGTCTCGATGCTGGAAGGCAAGGGCACGCCCGCAATGGTCGAGCGCACCTTTATCAAGCCGCCGACGGCGCAGGTTGGTCCGATCTCCCCATCCGAACGCAAGCAGGCGATGCAGAAGTCCGGCCTCTCAGGAAAATACGACACCACCATTGACCGCGAGAGTGCCTACGAAATCCTGCTGAAGAAGCATCAGGCACCCGCACAGCAGTCCGGCGGTGGCGGCATTCTGGGTGGCATCCTCGGCAGCATCTTCGGAGGCGGAGCGCCTGCCCAGACCGGGCCACGTGGCGGCCAGGTGCGTCAGCAGCAATCCATGGGCGAGAAGATCGTCAACAGTGCGGCCCGCTCCGTCGCGTCATCCGTGGGTCGTCAGGTGGGCAGCGCCATCGTCCGTGGTGTGCTGGGCAGCCTGCTCGGTGGTCGCCGCTAGAGCATGACATTGATAGACGGGACCACTGCGTTGCGGCGTTGAATCAGCGGAACCAGCCACCGCCACCGCCGCCGCCACCAGTCCGGCGGGCACCGTCGCTCGCCACCCTGTTGTTGGGATCGACGATCAGGCTCTTCTGGAAGCTTTCGTTGGCTTCCTTGGCGTTGCCCATGCGCTCGAAGGCAATGCCGCGCTGCGCCCAGGCGTCGGCGTTCTTGTTGTCGACGTTGAGAGCCGCGTTAAAGTCCTCGATCGCAAGCTGGAACTTGCCCGTGGCAACAAGGCTCTGCCCTCGTCCGAGATAAGGTGGCGCGACATACGGGTTGCGATCAATGGCACCATCGAAATCGCTGATGGCGCGGACATGATCGCCCTGCGCCTGGTAGGCCAAGCCGCGTCCATGATAAGCTTCTGCGCCTTCGCGGTTCAGCTGGATCGCCCGGTTGTAGTCCGCGACCGCAGACGGCATGTCACCTTGCGCACGCAGCAGGTTGCCCCGGGCGAGATAGGCCGGACCATAGGCCTGATCGATGGAGACGGCGCGGTTGAAATCCTGCAACGCGCTGTCATTGCGCCCGATCTGGCGGCTGGCGAGACCACGGTTCAGGAATGCCGGAGCCTGGTTGGGATCAAGCTGAATCGCCCGGTTGAAATCGCTGACGGCCTCAGTGTAGCGCCCGGCACGCGCATAGGCCGCGCCACGGGTGTTGTAGGCTGTCCCGTCATTGGGATTGCGGCTGATGACCTCGCTCAGGGAGCCGATGTTGTTCTGCGCCGCATTGGGATTGGCGGTGTTGGGTTCGTCCAGCTCCGCGAAGCGTGGACCGCCGCGTGCCCCGCTGCCGCCGACGCCGCCGTCCAGCGTGCCGCAACCGGCCAGTGCGGCGGAGACAATCGCCGCGACCAGTGCATGGCGCCATCCATGGAGCGTTGGTACTGACATCGTCACCACTTCACCTGACAGTTCGGGATACCACGCCTGCATGGTGATCCTGAAACGGGAAAACGCCCGTGTTGTGGCACGGGCGTCTTTAAGATTGGATGAACCATGACGATTCACCCCCGAAACATCGTCAGCGGCCGCCAGCGCTCGCGCCAGACGCACCGGCCCGGGGTGCCGGACGGGGCGGGGTCGGCAATCCACTTTCACGCTGGGCCCGCTTGCGCGCCAATTTCCGGGCGCGGCGCACGGCTTCCGCCCTTTCGCGCGCCTTCTTTTCCGATGGCTTTTCGTAATGGCCCTTGAGCTTCAGTTCACGAAAAATTCCTTCGCGCTGCATCTTCTTCTTGAGGGCGCGCAGCGCCTGATCGACGTTGTTTTCGCGGACGAGAACCTGCACCGGATTGACCTTTGTTTCTATCGGTGGATAGCCATGAAATGGAGGGCGGCATAAGCCTCTCCAACAAGCAATTCGCTACCAGAAACCGATATTTCCGTCAATATCGTGCATCAAAGTCACGAAACCGGGGTGTTGAGGCGTCCTAGCCCAGCAGCCGCGTCACATGCCCCATCTTGCGGCCGGGTCGCGCGGCGCCCTTGCCGTAGAGATGCACCTGCGCGCCCGGCTCCGTCAGCAACTCACGCCAGCGTTCGGCATCAGCCCCAATCAGGTTGACCATTTCCACCAGAGGTGCGCGCAAGGCTGTCGATCCCAGCGGCAAGCCCGTGATCGCCCGCACATGCTGCTCGAATTGCGAGGTGTCCGCTCCATCCAGCGTCCAGTGGCCGGAGTTGTGGACGCGAGGCGCCATTTCATTGACGAAAAGCGCCTCGTCCCGGCCATCGTCGCCCACGAAGAATTCCACCGCGAAGACACCGACATAGTCCAGCGCCGCACCCATCCGGCCAGCGATGTCGATGGCGGCACGGGCCGTACCTGGATGGATCGAGGCCGGGACCACGGAGCGGCGCAGGATCTGGTCGCGGTGTTCGTTCTGCGTCACTGCGAAGGACTTCACCGTGCCATCCAGCGCCCGTGCGGCGACCACTGATACCTCGCGCTTGAAGGGCACGAAGCTTTCCAGGATGCACGGTGCGCCCTTGACAGCAGCCCAGGCGCGTTCCGCATCCTCCGGCGATCGGATCACGGACTGACCCTTGCCGTCATAGCCGAAACGGCGGGTCTTGAGGATCGACGGCACGCCAATTGTCTCGATCCGCAGGCGCAATTCCTCCTCGGAATCGACCTTGGCGAAATCGGCGGTCCGGGCACCGAGATCGCGGGCAAGCTGTTTCTCCAGCACCCTGTCCTGGCAGCAGGCCAACGCCTTCGCCCCTGGCCTGACAGGCACGCGTCCCGCCAGCATTTCCACGGTGCGGGCCGGGACATTCTCGAACTCGTAGGTCACGCAATGTACTGCGGTCGAGAACTGGCGCAGCGCCTGCTCATCCTCGTAAGCGGCCACCGTATGGCGCGCCGCCACATCGAATGCAGGGCTGTCGGGCTCGGGCGCGTAGACATGGCAGCGAAAGCCCAGGCGGGCCGCGGCGAGCGCGATCATCCGGCCGAGTTGGCCGCCACCCAGGATGCCGATGGTATCGCCGGGAACAAGGGGGCGCTCTGCCATTGGCTCAGCCCTCGGCCTGATCGACAGGGCGATGGGCGATGGAATCCGTCTGCGCCCGCCGCCACGCCGCCAGGCGCAAGGCCAGCGCTGCGTCATGCAGGGCCAGCACGGCTGCCGCCAAGAGTGCCGCATTGATGGCCCCCGCCTTGCCGATGGCCAGCGTGCCAACGGGAATGCCGGCGGGCATCTGCACGATGGAATGCAGACTGTCCACGCCGGACAGCGCTTTCGATTCGACCGGGACGCCCAGGACGGGAAGCTCCGTCATGGAGGCCGTCATGCCCGGCAGATGCGCGGCACCACCCGCACCCGCGATGATGATCTGGAAGCCTTCCGCCTTGGCCCCCTTGGCGAAGCTCACCAGCCGATCCGGCGTGCGATGGGCCGAGACAATGCGCGTGTCATGGCCGACACCCAGCGTCTGCAAGGTTTCGGCCGCATGTTTCATGGTGGTCCAGTCGGACTGGCTGCCCATGATGATCGCAACAGGCTTTTCAGCGTTTGCCATTGAGAACCTTCCGCCGATTCAGGCGATGATGTCTGGACGCAACTTGCCGGAAATCTCGACAACGCGATCCTTGAGGACCAGTTTCCGTTTCTTCAAGCGCTGAATCTGCAGCTGATCACGGCTGTCCATGCGTTCCAGCGCCAGGATGGCGGCATCAAGATCTCGATGTTCCTGGTGCAGCATCTGAAGCTCGCGTTCCAGGGTGATGCGCTCGTCATCGGAGGCAATGATCGACATTTCTGAACGCGTCATCCCGAAAAAGCCGGGTTTTGCAATGACCCTGGCAAAAGACGATCATGTCTCGCAACCCGGACCCGGAAGTCAAGCGGCAGCACGGCCAACAGGCGTTTTTTGCTGCGCTGCGGAATGGAACTTCTTGGACAGGAAATCGGGATTGTGCCAGATTCGCATCGTTGGTCGATCACAGAGGAGGTTCTTGATGTCCCTGGTAACCCACCTGGCAGAGCTTGAGCGCAAGCACAGGACGCTGGATACGGAAATCGAACACGAACAGCAACATGCCCATGCGGACGAAAGCAAGATCGCCAGCCTGAAGCGCCGGAAGCTGAAGCTGAAGGATGCGATCACCAAGATCAGGGTTCAAATGGACGGCAAGACCCTCCACTAGAAAGATCCTCCACGAGCAAGGCCCTCCACGAGGGAGTGTCGACACACGGGTCCGACGCCTCAGAAAAGCGAACCACCCGGCGCTGGCGGCTTATTGCCAGTTCCGGAAGGCGTCATCGAACACCTGCTGGCCGCTCACGCCCTTCTCCAGGATGATGGCCCCCCTGCGGCCACCCACCAGCTGGAATTCCATGTAGATCAGCGGTCGTGAGCGCATCATCTCGATATTGCGGGTCTGGGCTGGCTCAACCTTGGCCAGCGCCACCAGGAAGACGTTCTCCATCACGGTGATGCCCTGACCGGCCAAGGCATATCCTGGCTGGTTTTCGACCTGGCGCAGTTCGATCTGGCTGAGCGACTGCACCGCTCCGATCTCCGACGCACCAAGCGACGAGAACCGGATCTGGACGGTATGCGATGCCGGAAAGGCCGGGTCGAGGTTCCGCTGGATCGTTACGTCCGCCCGTAGCCGCGCCTCGGGCGAATCAGCGGTCGCCCGAATTGCCAGCTGCAAAGGCTGGCCCTGGCCACCACTGACCATTTCCGAGCGCCAGATGACCGCGCCCTGGCGGACTTCGACCTTCTGTGGTTCTTCCTTGCCCTCCAGGATAACCGCCATCCGATTGGCAACGGCGATCTGCGGCTGGACTGGGACAGGGGCGGCGACGGCAGGAACTTGAGGGGGAGCAAGAACTTGAGCAGGCGGAGGAACTTGAGCGGGCGGAGGAACAGGTCTTGGTGCAGGTGGCGTTGCTGGTGAAGGGCTCGCAACAGGGGCCTGTGCCGGAACTGGGGCGGTAGCGGCAGCGGGTGCTGGTGGCGGAATCACCACGGGTTCCGTTGCGCTCGGCTGCACACGCTCGACCGTCTTGGCAGGCACATGAGCGGGCGCGGGCTGGGATGGACTGGCCGCCACAGGGCGCTGCGCCACAGCTGGCGGTTCGTTGCGTCGGAGATAGGCCAGCGTCGCAATCGCAATCACCGCCACGAAACCAACGGACAAACCGACCGCAAGCAATGGCCTGCGAGGCTTCGCCTGATCCTTTCGCGCGACCTGGGGCCGCAGCGAGGGCATCTGGATCACGGGCTGCGTGGCAGGGGCGCTGTCTTGATCCGGAGACCTTGCAACGGGCTCATCCGCATCGAGCCCGGCGGCTTCCCGCTCGAGGCGCTGGACCACGTCATCCAGCGCACCCAGCTCGCGGTCAATCACGTCCTGCGGCACCGGTGGGTCCATTGACGCCATTTGACGCGTCAGTGCCACACGGGCGCGTTCGTAGATCGCCAGCCGGGCCTCCGAGGTGCTTGGATCAAGGCCAGAGACGGCTTTGCTCAGAAGTGGATAGTAATCAGCCATTCAAACCGTGCAGTTCCTGGAGGAGTCAATGTCCCCGAAAGTCATCTTGTCTCAAACACGGCAACACGGCGCCGCCGCGACTGCTTCCCCTTAGCCTTCAAAAGGGTTGCGCATCAAGATTGTATCGTCACGCTCAGGGCTGGTGGAGAGAACCGTGACAGGCGCACCGATCAATTCCTCGACGCGCCGGACGTATTTGATGGCTTGTGCCGGCAAGTCCGCCCAGGAGCGTGCGCCTGCGGTCGAATCGCTCCAGCCTTCGATCGTCTCGTAGATCGGCGTCACCCGGGCCTGATCGGCCGCGCTCGCCGGCAGGTGGTCAATCACGTGACCATCCAAGTTGTAGCCGGTGCAAATCTTCAATTCCTTGAAGCCATCAAGCACATCGAGCTTGGTAAAGGCGATGCCGTTGATGCCCGAGGTGCAGATGGTCTGGCGAACCAGCACCGCGTCGAACCAGCCACAGCGCCGCTTGCGACCCGTGACGGTGCCGAATTCCTTGCCACGCTGGCCGATATCCTCGCCGGTCTGATCGAACAACTCGGTCGGGAACGGGCCTTCACCGACGCGCGTCGTGTAGGCTTTGGCGATGCCCAGCACATAGCCGACGGCGGCGGGGCCTAGGCCCGAGCCCGTGGCCGCCTGCGCAGCCACGATGTTGGACGAGGTGACATAAGGATATGTCCCGTGGTCGACATCGAGCAGAGCACCCTGCGCGCCCTCGAACAGGATGCGCTTTCCGGCGCGGCGCACCTGATCCAGCAATTGCCAGACGCTGTCGACGAACGGCAGAATCTTGGGCGCGACTTCGCTGAGTTCCTTCAGCAATTTGCCACCATCGACCTCGTCGATGCCCAGGCCACGCCGCAGCGCATTGTGGTGGGTCAAGAGCCGCTCAATCTTGGGGCCGAGGCTGGCAAGGTCAGCGAGATCCATGACGCGGATGGCGCGGCGGCCCACTTTGTCCTCGTAAGCCGGCCCGATGCCGCGCTTGGTGGTGCCGATCTTCATGCCCGCATTGGATGTCTCGCGGAAATGGTCGAGTTCGCGGTGCAACGGCAGGATCAGCGTGGCGTTTTCCGCGATACGCAGATTGTCACGGCTGATCGGCACGCCCTGCGCCCGCAGCTTGGCTGTCTCCTCGACGAAATGCCAGGGATCGACCACGACACCGTTGCCGATGACGGAGAGCTTGCCCGGTCGCACAATGCCCGACGGCAGCAGGCTCAGCTTGTAGACGACGCCGTTGATGACCAGCGTATGTCCGGCGTTGTGACCGCCTTGAAAGCGCACCACGACATCGGCTTGCTCCGAGAGCCAGTCGACGATCTTGCCCTTGCCCTCGTCGCCCCATTGGGCTCCGACCACGACAACATTGCCCATGGGATTTCACCTTGCTCACAGTTACCGCAAGGAAAAGCCCGGCTGCGGATGAGCGCGGGGCCGGGCTGTTCCGATGGGCGGTTACGCGAAAGAGGACCTGAGGTAAAGCCTGAATTTCGCGTGGTAAGCCCTCACCCTGAGCTTGTCGAAGGGCAAGGGCATCGACTGAAGCATCCTTCGACAGGCTCTGGATGAGGATCTGGAGACACACCTCACCGGATAACCGCCTGGGGTTCCAGAACCAGTTCACGGTCATTGGGCCAGCGCATTCGGAAGCCGTGGCGGATCTCTTTCTCCTCGCCTGGCCTGTAGTCGTAGCTCCAGGCCAGCACACCGCGCTTGTCCTGCAGGTTCTTTTCGGTGGGCGGCGTCATGTTGGGGATCGTCTCCACCGTGATCGCCGTGTTCTCTGAGAATGGCGTCTGGTCCAGCACCGTGATGCGCATAGGCCTGTCATGCAGGCTTTTCACCGTCGTCTTGAACTCGCGCAGGTCGCTGCGATTGCCCTGTGACCAGCTGGGCTCGACTTCGCGGCGACGCAGTGGCACGCGGGAGACCTTGACCTTGTCGTCTGCTCCGAAGCCGAGATCGACCATATCGCCGGACGCCACCTGGCCAATGCGGCCCTGCCCGACAAAGACCCCGTCGCGGGTGAGCGCGACTTCGCCCGGCAACAGCGGCGCATCCTCCTCATTGATGAAGCGCACCTCCAGATAGGCCTTGGGATCGATGCCCGGAGCGGCCTTCACGCCCAGCGTTGGTTCGATGTCGCGGCTGCCGAGACGGAAGGAGCGCGTGCTGCCGTCCGTGGTGATGGAGACGCGTCCCGGCACCACGAATTGTGCAGAGAAGCCTGCGACCTCGACCTGTGCCTGCTGCTGGGCGATGGGAGCGGCGGGCAGGGCAAGCGCCTCTCCCGTTTTTGCTGTCCCCAAGGCCTGATCAAGCATAACGCCGCCAACAGCATTTGGGGCCGTCACGGGAGGAGGCAGCGCCCGAGACCGCAGACTCGGCGCATTCTGTGCAATTGCTGATGGCTCGTTGAACGCCACGCGGATCGGCGGCACGTCGGGCGCTGCCGTGCCACCCCTTGCCTGGGCGGTCGACACCGCCAGCGTCACGTCGGACCAATCCTCGCCCGTGCGCTGCGCAATCACGGCACGGCGGACGAGCGCCAGCTTCGGCTTGACCTGCGCCGATCCCGTGGCGAGCGCTGCATCGTAGGAGGGGCGCCACGAGACGCCGCCGACCTGATAGGTCAGCTTGAGCGTGGCCTTTGCGCCCGCTGCGGCCTCAACGCTGATGTTGGCAGCGCGCGTCAAGCCCGCACGCGGGCCTGGACCTCCCTGGCGGCTGATGGCAGCGATTTCCTCATCGATCGTGCGCAACCCAGAGTTGGCAGCTGACAACTCTTCTGCAACCTTTTGCAGGCCCTGGCCGACGGCATCCCAGGCCTTGGACCACTCCGCCGGATCGAGCGGCTTGTCCTTGCCCCCGAGGATGGCAGGGGCTTGCAGGCCAATGGCCGTGATCATGGCCTGCTTTGATGTGATCGCCTGCACCTCGGCGGCTTTCCTCTGGCGATCCTCCTGCAGTTTCCTCAGCCGCTGCGCCACCTCGCCTGCAGGTTGCGTAACGCCCACCAGGGGCTGCGTGCGCATCTCGATCGAGCCAATCTGCAATTGCCCGGCGGACACGCCCTCGACCCTGAGCGAATTGGGATCGAGCGATTGCGGAAGGCCGGACACGACGATGGTGTGCTGTCCGGCGGGCACCTCCACCTCGACGAGGCGGGTGATGGCGGCCACGCCCGGATAGACGATGATGCCGTCGATTTTAGACGGAGCCGTGATCTCGGCGGCACAGAGTGGCGAGACGCCCAGCAGGAGCGCGGCGGTGACGGCACGAAGCAGCATGGCGTGTTTCCTCCAGGAATGCGCCACGACGTTAGGATGCATTGATGCCGGGCGGCAATCTGGCTCGGGCCGAATTCGGGAAAATTCACGGCGGCTTATCGGCCAAAGCGCGGCATCTGCAGAAAATTCCACCGATTTCGCAAGGTGATAACAAGCCAATCCCGTTAACGACTTCTCAACCATGCACCCGGCAAAGATTGCCTGGTGCATTGGGCTTGCGTGTGGCGGCCTGTGCGGGGTTTGGGCGGACGATGACGGATGTAACGGCAGGACAAGGCAACTCGGGCCAGGCGGCAGCGTCTGGCGGTTTCAACCTGTCTGTCATTACTGCCATGCTGAAGCGCGGCGACATTGCGCTGGCCATCGGCGTGATGATGATCCTCACCATCCTCATCGTGCCGCTGCCGCCGTTCCTGTTGGATCTGTTCCTTGCCGCGTCGATCATTCTCTCGGTGCTGATCCTTATGGTGTCGCTGTTTATCGCGCATCCGCTCGAATTCACGATCTTTCCGACCGTGCTGCTGATCGCCACCATGCTGCGGCTGGCGCTGAATCTCGCCTCGACCCGCCTGATCCTGGCCAACGGCCACACCGGAACGGGTGCGGCGGGCCACGTGATCGAGGCTTTCGGCCAGTTCGTGATGGCTGGCAATTTCGTGATCGGCATCATCGTCTTCGCCATTCTGGTGATCGTGAACTTCGTGGTCATCACCAAGGGTTCGGGGCGCATTGCAGAAGTGGCGGCCCGCTTTACCCTCGATGCCATGCCAGGCAAGCAGATGGCGATCGACGCCGACCTCAATTCCGGGTTGATCGACCAGGAGCAGGCCAAGGCGCGGCGCAAGGCGCTGGAGGACGAAGCCTCGTTCTTCGGTGCCATGGACGGTGCGTCCAAGTTCGTGCGCGGCGATGCCATCGCGGGCCTGCTGATCACCTTCATCAACGTGATCGGCGGCATCATCATCGGCGTTGCCCAGCAGAACATGAGCTTTGGTGACGCGGGCAAGGTCTATACGATCCTGACCGTGGGTGACGGCCTCGTCACGCAGATTCCGGCACTGATCGTCTCGACCGCTGCCGGCCTTCTGGTGTCCAAATCAGGCGTCTCAGGGCAGGCGTCCAAGGCGCTCAGCGTACAGCTCGCGCATTATCCTAAGGCACTCGGCATGTCGTCCGCCGTGATGTTCGTGATCGGCATCCTGCCGGGAATGCCGATCATCCCGTTCTGGGGTCTGGCCATCGGCGCAGGCTGGCTGGCATACAGGCTGCACAGCCAGCAGGACAGTGACACCGCGCGGGATGTGCAGGAAAAGGCCTCGGCCACCGCCAAGGATGCGCAGGCCGAGGAACCCATCAGCGCCTCGCTGAAGCTGGATGACCTCAAGATCGAGATCGGCTACGCGCTCCTGCCGCTGGTCAATGGCGAGAACGGCCAGGACCGCCTGACCGAGCAGATCAAGGCGTTGCGCAAGCAGCTCGCGGGCGAAATGGGGCTGGTGATGCCCTCCGTGCGCATTCTCGACAATGTGCAGCTCGAATCGAACAGCTACATTATCCGCATCAAGGAAGTGGAAGCGGGCCAGGGCCAGGTCTATCCCAATGCCGTCATGGCGATGGACCCGATGGGCGGCCAGGTGCAGTTGCCTGGCCAGCACCTGACGGAGCCGACCTTCGGCCTGCCCGCGACCTGGATCGACCACGGAATGCGCGAGGAAGCGCAGCTCAGGGGCTACACCGTCGTCGATGCCGCCACGGTCATCTCGACGCACCTGACCGAGGTGATCAAGAACAACACCGCGGACCTTCTGTCCTTCGTCGAGGTGCAAAAGCTGCTGAAGGAATTGCCGAAGGAGCATCAGGAGCTGCTGAAGGAAATCGTGCCGACGCAAATTTCCACCACGGGCATCCAGCGGGTGATGCAGCTGCTGCTGGCCGAGCGTGTCTCGATCCGCGACCTGGGCGCGGTCCTGGAGGCCATCTCCGAGGTGGCAGGCGCCGTGCGCGATCCGCGCCTGATCACCGAGCATGTGCGCTCGCGGCTCGGGCGACAGCTGTGCGCCCAGCACACGGCCCCGCAGGGCCACCTGCCGATCATCACGTTGTCACCGGCCTGGGAGGATTCCTTCGCCCAATCCATCGTGGGCGAAGGCGAGGCCAAGCACCTGGCGATGCAACCCTCGAAACTTCAGGAATTCGTGCTGCGCCTGCGCGACGTGTTCGATCAGGCCGCGCGCGAGGGTGAAATGCCGGTACTGGTGTGCTCGTCACAGGCGCGGATGCACATCCGCGCCATCGTCGAGCGCTTCCGGCCGTCAACGGCCGTCATGGCGCAAGGCGAGATACACCCAAGGGCAAGGTTGAAGACGGTGGGCGGGTTGTGAGGGGCTTCCATCAGCCGGTTAACGCCATCACCGTTTTCCAGCATAATACGCATCTAATTTATCCAGCACTTTCAGTCCTTTGGCGACACTGCCACGTGCTGCAGCCAGACGAAAACGCGCCTCGACGTCGAACTCCGTTGTGGCACGGATGCTGAATTCCTCGATGAGCTTGTTTACGCTGATGCCGCGCGCCTTTGCCAGAAGCTTGAGGCGGTCATGCTGCTCATCGGGAAGGCGGATGGTCATCGTGGCCATAGCTGGCTCCTTTCTGCAAGAAACTCTCCTGCTGTTCGCACACTGATTGAAGGGAACAGCAATTCACCAAAATTTAGGTCGCGCTTGTTGGCAGAGACGATCACCTGAGCTCCGCCCGCAACTGCCAGTTCAATCAGATGATTGTCAGACTCATCACGCAGATTGGGCCTCCACAGAAAGTGAATCTTGACCCATTCTGACACGCTGAAGAGCGCATCAAGCAGATCCTCTCTTTCGTCTCTCAGAATAGAGCAGCCCCTGAAAAGATCGTCCCGCGCGATCACATCACGATATTCCGTGAAGAGAGCAGAACCGACCAAAGGCTTGATTTCGCGGTTCAGGCACATCGCCAAAACCTGTCGCGGGTCATTCAAAGGGTTCATCAGAGCCGAAACAATGATGTTGGTGTCGATGACCACACGCATACCAAGATGATGGCGTATATGCTGTCAGTTAGTCAACCCTCTGCCGATTGTCCAAAAGGCGATCAAAAAGCGGCCGCCTTCCGCCCGGTCAGCGTCTCCCCCAGCATCTGCCGCACCTGATCCTCGGCCTGTTTCGTGACCTGCTTGCGGTCGGCCGCGTGATCGAAAGCGATGGCCTCGCCGAAGCGCACCGTCACATCCAGCGGGCCGCCGCGCAGGATGCCCACGAAATGGGGCACCATCTCCATGTCACCATACCAACCGATGCGGGCGCGGCCCATGCGGCCCGTCGGCAGGCCATCCGCGCCATGATAGGCGAGCGCCAGGGGCTGCACGACGACATGACGCGTGGCACTGTCGGAAAAAATAGCGTCGCGGGCAGCCCCCACCAGGGCTGAGCGGAAGGGCAGGATGCGGTTGCCATCGGATGTGGTGGATTCGGCGAACAGCACGATGGGGTCGCCCTCTTCCAGCCGCGCCGCGATGGCGGCATTGGCCCTGCCGGTCTCTCCCTTGCGGTTGCGATCCACGAAGATCGAGCGCTGGAGCTTCGCAAGCAGGCCGAACAGGGGCCAGGCCTCCACTTCGGATTTGGCAATGAAGGACACCGGCATCACCGTGCCGATGGCGAGGATATCCAGCCAGGACACGTGGTTTGACAGGACAAGCATCGGCCGGTCGGTCGATGGTGCGCCCACCACATGCACGCGCAGGCCGATGATGCGGGCGACGGCACGATGGAACAGCAGCGGAAGCCAACGCCGCGATGGCAGGTTCAGTTTCCAGCTGGCGTATTGGAACGGGAATATGGCGAGCGCCACGCAGCCAATCAGCCCAGCCGTTAGGCACAGGCGGAAAGTGCCTTTCGGCAAGGTCACGTCATCGATGAAAGAGGCCATCTACAGCAACCGCCGCATCACGATGGCGGTGGCGGCAGAGCCATCGGCCTTGCGGTAATAGGCATCCCGGCGCGAGACATCCGCAAAGCCCTGGCGCTGATAGAGTGCGATGGCGGGTGCGTTGCCTTCCTCGACCTCCAGAAACAGCGTGCGGATGCGGTTGAGCAACAGCGCCTCGCGGTGGGCAGCCAGCAGACGCCCGGCTATGCCCTCGCTGCGGCGGCGGGGATGCACCGCGATGGAGAGGATTTCGGCCTCGTCTGCGGCAAGCC
This sequence comes from Hyphomicrobiales bacterium, assembly GCA_031378805.1. GTDB lineage: Bacteria > Pseudomonadota > Alphaproteobacteria > Rhizobiales > Beijerinckiaceae > JADCCX01. Next base: position 7,173 of record JANNEO010000096.1, on the reverse strand, counting down.
TGGAGAGCACGAAGCCATCGGTGCCCGCAGCATGGGCCGCAGCATGGCTGACGATGTTTTCCTCCGCCAGCAGCCGCTCGAACTCCATCAGACCCCAGGGCCTGTCGAACGAGGCCGCATGGATCTCTGCCACGGCACGGGCATCCTCCATTTCCGCCGGACGGATGATGAGGGGTGCTCTGGAACGGCCAAACCCGAAAATCATGATGGTCTAGGCTCCCCGCCTTGACACGGCCTTGCTCTCCTGCGGGGTCACGGCAGGCGCGCGAAGGTAGAGCGGCTTGGGCGCGGCGCTGGCGGGATCGGCAGCCAAACCCAGGCGCGCCACCCAGGTGATGTCCGGCGCAGGCTTGAGATCGGCGATGCTGGCCTTGAGGCCCAGCGCCATGGCCTCGACGGCGAGTGCCGCCGCACCCGAGCCCGCGAGCTTCACCGGGCCGGAGCCGATGGCGCGACCCGCCTCCTTCGCGCTGATCACGCGCGGCAGCACGATGGTGCGTCCCGCTGCCGTGAATGCCTGGAAGAACACCGCGCCATGGCGGGCATCGATGCCCACCGCGATGACACCGGCTTCGTCAGGGCTGATCAGCGGGGCGGCATAGGCCGACAATGTGGAGACGCCCACGACAGGAATTTCAGCCGCAAGGCCGATGGCGCGGGCCGCCGCGATGCCGATCCTGAGGCCTGTGAAGCTGCCCGGGCCGATGCTGACGGCCACGCGCTCCAGCGAGGCAAAGCCGCCCTCGACCTGCGCCATCACACGCTCGATCATCGGCATCAGCGCCTCCGCATGGCCGGTGGCCATTTCTTCGCTGTCGAAGGCCAGGGGAAGCGTACGCCCGGCCTCCATCACGCAGACGGAACAGGCTCCCAGCGCCGTATCGATGGCGAGAACGCGGCGCGGAGGAGGAAGGTCAGAGTCAGTCATCGCCACTGGTGTGCATCAGTTCGCGGCGGAATTGAAGCGGCTTCATCGTGCAACCACACAATCCTAAGCCTGAGCCTGTCGAAGGATCAAGGATTTCGCTCTTCCAGGCGTGACGGCCTCGACCCTTCGACAAGCTCAGGGTGAGGCCGAATGTGAACTACCCCGCAACCTTGCCGAAATCCGCCACCACCGATGTCACGCGGCGCAGCTGGGCTAGCAGCCGCAGGCGGTTGAGCCGCACCTCGGCTTCCGGCGCGTTGACCAGCACGGCCTCGAAGAAGACATCGACCGGCACACGCAACCGGGCCATGGCGGCCATAGCGGCCGCGTAGTCCTCGCGGCGCATCGCGGCGCTGACAAGCGCATCCTCGGCGACAAGCGCCTGCTGCAGGTCCGTTTCCTGGAATACGATGAGTGAGTCTGGATCGACTGTGCCCTCGAAAGCACCTTCGCCATCCTTTTTCTCTTCGGCCCGCAGGATGTTGGCGGCCCGCTTGTAGCCCGCGAGCAACGTCTTGCCATCCTCGGTGGCGAGAAAGCCGGACAGCGCATTGACGCGGTTGACGATGGAGAGCAGGTCGTCGTTGGCGGCGCCCCTTTCCTTCCCCCCTGGGGGAAGGTGTCTGCCGGAGGCAGACGGATGAGGGAGAACCGCAGGCGTTAGGGATTCTCCCTCATCCGTCCGGCTCCGCCGGCCACCTTCTCCCAAGGGAGAAGGAGAACCACCCGCACCCAGCACTGCATCGACAAGATCATGCCGAGCACCCTGTTCGCGGAGCATGACTTTCAGACGGTCGTGGAAGAAGGAGAGGAGGTCATGAAAACCGAAATTCAGATAAAGTGGTGTAAGCAAGGTCGCTTTGATCAAAATGTCACGTAGCTCAACCCTAACCCCATTCTCCACCACCAACCGAATAACCCCCAACGCCGCCCGCCGCAGCGCATAGGGATCCTTGCTCCCCGTCGGCTTTTCATCGATCGCCCAGAAGCCCACCAGCGTATCCAGCTTATCCGCCAGCGCCACCGCGATGCTCACCGGATTCGTCGGTACTGTGTCGCCCGGCCCTTGCGGCTTGTAGTGCTCCTCGATGGCCGCGCACACCTCAGGCTGATGGCCCTCAAGAGTCGCGTAGTAGCGCCCCATCAGGCCCTGCAACTCGGGAAATTCCCCCACCATTTCGGTCGCCAGATCCGCCTTGGCCAGCATGGCGGCTTTCTTCGCCAGCGCAGGATCAGCCCCCACCAGCGGCGCGATCTCCTGGGCCAGCGCCGCGATGCGCTCCACGCGCTCATATTGCGTGCCGAGCTTCTCGTGGAAGCGCGTGGTCCTGAGCTTCTCGGCGCGGACCTCCAGCGACACCTTCTGGTCGGTCTCCCAGAAGAACCGCGAATCCGAGAGCCGCGCCCGGATGACGCGACCGTTGCCCGCGATGATCACCCGGCCGCCATCCTCGGCCTCCACATTGGCCGTGGCGATGAAGCGGTTGGCAAGGCGACCTTCCTTCCCCCCTGGGGGAAGGTGGCTGCCGGAGGCAGACGGATGAGGGAGAAGACCTGACGTTGGTGGTTCTCCCTCATCCGTCAGGCTCCGCCTGCCACCTTCTCCCGGGGGAGAAGGAGAAGGATGCCTGACCACGAAGCATTTCTGGTTCGCGCGTATCGTGAGGCGCACGGCCTCGGGCGGCACTGTGAGGAACTCCTCCTCGAAGCTGCCCATCAGTGGCACGGGCCATTCCACCAGGCCGGCCACTTCTTCCGCCAGCGCCTCGTCTTCCACCAGCTCCAGCCCCTGGGTGAAGCAGAGCTGTCTGGCCTCGTGCAGGATGATGTCTTTGCGCCGGACAGGATCAGCGATGACCTTGGCGGCTTCGAGCTTCGCCAGATAATCGTCGAGGCGTTTCACCACGATGGGCTGACCATTGCTCATGAAGCGGTGGCCGAAAGTGACATTTCCCGAGGTGATGCCACCGGCCTCGAAGCGCACGATCTCCGGCTCCTCGTGCTCGTCGCCAAAAGTGCACAGAATGGAGCGCAGCGGCCGCACCCAACGGAAGCTGGCACCCGATGCGCTGTCCGCGCCCCAGCGCATGGATTTCGGCCAGGGGAACGCCTTGAGGATGCCGGGCAGAATATCTGCCAGCACTTCCGCCGTGGCGCGGCCCGGCTTCTCGATGAGGACGATATAGGAATCACCCTTCTTCGGATCGCTCTGCACCGTGGCCTGATCAAGCGAGGTAAGGCCCGCGCTCTTCAGAAAGCCGTCAATCGCCTGCTGCGGCGCACCCACGCGCGGGCCTTTCTTTTCCTCCCGCACGTCTTGTCCGCGCAAGGGGAGGCCATGCACCGCCAGGGTGAGGCGGCGCGGCGTGACGAAGGTGCGCGCGCCCTCATAGAGAAAACCCGCCGCCACAAGCTGGTCGGTGACAAGCTTCTTCAGGTCATCCGCAGCACGTGCCTGCATACGGGCGGGGATTTCTTCGGAGAAGAGTTCAAGGAGGAGATCGGCCATGGATGTCGCTTAATGCGGTCGGTGTGTGCTGTCGAGATGCAGGATACGATCCTTCTCCCGAGGGAGAAGGTGCCCCGCTCTTGCGGGGCGGATGAGGGCGAACCACGACGCGAGGGATTCTCCCTCATCCGACCTGCTGCGCAGGCCACCTTCCCCCAAAGGGGGAAGGCAAGGATGGATCATTTCCCCACCCGCGCTGTCACCTCGATCTCCACCTTCATCTCCGGCTTCAGAAGGCCGGAGACGACGTAGATGCCTGCCGCCGGACCGATATCGCCCAGCACCTCGCCGCAGACTTTCAGCACTGGCTCGCAATAGCTGTGATCGATGACGAAATACTGGCAACGCACGATGTGCTTGAGCGAGGATTTCGCCTCCTTCAGCACGCTTTCGACCGTGCGGAAGATATTGCGCGTCTGCTCCGCCACATCATGCGGCATCACCATCTTCTCGTAATCGTAGCCCGTAGTGCCGGAGATGAAGACGAGATCGCCATCCACCACGGCGCGGGAGTAGCCGTAGGCTTTCTCGAAGGGGGAGCCGGTGGTGATGCGCTTGCGGGTCATGGGAAGGCTCCTGATCTGGACCCATCAGATGGACCCTTCCCGAGGGATTGAACAGTTCTAATTGCTGATCCTCAGATCAGCCGATGCGCTAGCGGCCCCTCAGTGCCCTGAGGATCTTGCCGCCTGGCCGCCCCGTCTGCGGCAGGCCGACGCGGGCTTCCTCCGCCTGGATTGCCGCACGGGTCTTGGCACCCACCGCGCCATCGGGTTCGCCCACATCATGGCCGCGGGCAATCAGCAGGCGCTGCAACTCGCGTCGCTCGGCACGGGAGGTTGGCGGATCGTCGGTCGGCCAGTCCTGCTGCACGCCAGAGCGACCCCGCAGCCGGTCTGACAGCAGCGAGATTGCAAGCGCGTAGCTGTCTGCGCCGTTGTAGCTGTAGGCGGCATCGTAGTTCTTGAACACCAGGAAGCCCGGACCACCGCGGGCTGGATAGACCAACCCTGCATTGCCGCCGCCCGTCAGCGCCGAGCCATCGACGCGGGTCAGTCCGCGGGACGCCCAGGACGACACTGGCGCGCGCGACGTGCGCCCCGAGGGGCCGCTGTAGCCCGAGGGTATCTTGACCTCGTAACCCCAGCTGGCACCTGTCTGCCAGCCCGCCTTGGCCATGAAATTGGCGGTGGAGTGCAGGGCATCGGGAATGGAGCCGACGAGATCGCGCTTGCCGTCGCCGTCGCCATCGACGGCGAGGCGCAGATAGGTCGTGGGGATGAACTGCGTATGCCCGAAAGCCCCTGCCCAGGAGCCCATGAGCTGTTCCTGTCTCAAGTCACCGCGCTCGATGATCTTGAGCGTCGCCATCAGCTCCCCCCGGAAGAAGGCATTGCGGCGCGACCCAAGGCAGGCCGCCGTGGAGAGCGCCTGGGGCAGCGACCACTTGCCCTTCACTTGTCCGTAATTGGATTCGACCCCCCACACCGCAACGATGGTGTGGCGATCCACGCCAAAACGGCTTTCGGCGGCAGTCAGCGTCGCTGCGTGGCGCGACAGCAAGGCGCGGCCTTCCGCCACGCGCTCATCATCCACCAATGCGCCCAGATAATCCCAGATCGGCGTCTTGAACTCCGGCTGGTTGTTCATCGCCTTGATGACATCCATGTCGGGCTGCACGCCGGACATGGCACGGTCGAAGACCGCGGCGGAAACACCGGCACCGAGAGCCTGCGACCGCAGGCCTGCCACGCAGGAGGCGAAATCGGCCCATGCTGGTGTTGCAGCCGCAAGGCCAAGGCTGAGGGCGAAGAAGGCGAGAGGACGCTTCATGACGGCTCCGGGTGCGAATCGTTCTCGCCATCGTAGCCGATCACATCCGACGTTTGAATCGCTGTCTCCGGCGGGAGTTAATCCCGCCAGATCCCGAGCTTCTGCTTGCGTGCGGCTGCTTCCGCCACAAGCAGGCGTTTGTCGCTGGTGTGAGTGACCTTGGCCCAGCCCTGGCGGATCATCTGTTCCGCGATGTCTGTTTCTCCCACCCGGCAACGGCCCTGCTCGATGCCGTCAGTGGAGACACCGGCGCGATCGCAGGCGACGGAGCGGCCCTTGACCAGAAGCTGGAGATAGCTGTTGGCCCGGTCCAGGCACTGCACCGACAGGCCGTCGAGACGACGGCAAGTCTGGCCTTCGACAGGCAGGGTCAAGTCGGCAAGACGCACCGTCATGTCGCCCGCCTGCAAGGTTGCCCCATCGACCACGGCAAGCGGGGGATACGCCCTGGGCGTCTCGACCGTTGCCACGTTGAACAGGTCGCCCGAAGCGCCCTGTCGCGCAAGCCGGGGGCGCAGGGGCGTGGAACTCGTCGTCTCCAGCGGATCGATGGCCGCATGGCCGGGAACCCGGTCCACCGGCTTCTGGCTCACCATTTCGGGCTGACTGACCAGGGGCGCACGCGGCGTGTGCGCCTCTGGCAGGACAAGCCGAAACTCCGGCCCCGCGAACAGGGCGAGTGTCATGGCCCCGGCAAGCGCACTGACCCGCAGCGTGGCCTTGCGTTGGACGACGGCATTGCAGGCACTCTCGGCCCGCAGCCTCCACTGTCCGTTCTCGATGAATGCCCGGCTCATGGCCCGACCCTCCAATGGCTTCGTGGCGCAGTAAACGGAGTCTCACCACAACACGGCGTATTCTCGATCATTCAAATTTGAACGAAGCCATGACAGCCGCTGGGCAGCGTCAACAAGCGGTTTCCAAGGTTCTAACGCGGGGTAAACAGGATCAGGACAACTCGATATGGAAAATGAGATTTAACTCTTTTGCCAGGTTTCCCGGAACGTTTACCTGTCCATTGACCACTCCGGGCGCATCCTTCCCTTCAATCGCAGAGACAATGCGAAACAGGAGAAGCGTCATGCGCAAACCCGCAGTGATCATGGTCGGTATCGCCATGGTGGTCGGTGTCTCGACTGTCATTGGCGGCAGGTATTATCTGGAGCGCGCAAGCGTGCGGCCAGCCCATCCGGTTGCGACGGCACCTGCAGCCAAGCAGGTGAGCGCCACAACGGTGGTGGTTGCGGCTGGGCCCCTGCGGTTCGGCATGGAGTTGACCTCCGCTCATCTCAAGGAAGTGGCTTGGCCGACGGAGGCGCTGCCACCGGGCTCGACGGCCACGGTAGCCGAGTTCCTGAAGGCGGCCGACAAGCGCGTCGTGCTCAATGCCATCGACGCCAACGAGCCCGTGCTGGCCGCCAAGGTCACGGGGCCGGGCCAGCGGGCCACCCTGTCCGCGCTCATCGCACCGGGCATGACAGCCGTTTCCGTGCCGCTCAGCGAAACCCAGGGCATCGCCGGACTGGTGATGCCGGGTGACCGCGTGAACGTGATGCTGACGCGGACGCTGGAAAAGGACGAAAGCTACATCGACACGCTGCTGCAGAATGTCCGCGTGGTCGCCATCGACCAGGTGCTCGACCAGCGCAGCGAAAAGCCCACTGCCATTCGTTCAGCAACCCTGGAAGTAATGCCGCAGGATGCCAAGCGCCTGGCGTTGGCTGGCTCGGTCGGCAGCCTTTCACTGGCCTTGCGCAAGGCAGGCGAGCAATCCGCAGGCGGTGGCGGGCGTCTTTCGGTGAAGAACCTGCTGTCCAGTTCCGACCCTGATTCAACAGCGAGCCATGGCCGCCGTACCAAGACCACTGTCACCGTGACGCGCAACGGCGAGAGCAAGGACTAC
>JANNEO010000081.1:0-16187 GCA_031378805.1 Hyphomicrobiales bacterium | reverse complement strand
TGATAACTCTCGATGTTGTTGCCTTCGTTCGAGATGCGCAGCTCGCCCGTCTTGCCATTCTTGGACCAGACGAAGCGCAGCGCCTTGCCCTCGGCCGAGGCAGCACCATAATCGTAGTAGGACACCGCCAGATCGGCGAGGTGGAGGTCGGTGAAGACCACCTTGTCTGCAGTGCCTGTGGTAGGGCCTTCGGCGGATGAACCAATGTACACCAGCCCCATGGACATATGGTAGACATAGGTGTCATTCCCGGCCCCGCCCCTCGGATAGTCCCAGTTGACGCCATCGGACCCACCGAACAGGGTATCGTCACCGATGCTCCCGACAAGATGCGCGTTCCCGCCGTAGGTGACCTGCCTCGCTCCCGTATCGAGAGTTTTCGTCGCCATGAGCAGCTTGATTCCATCGGGATGGATATGTTCGATGACCTGCGACCAGTTGTGGTCATTGTTGTAATCATAGTTGGTGACGATCAAACTCGCGTCAGGGTTCCTGCTGACCGTCCTGACAAGATACTCCTGCCCAGTTCGTGTGAGCGTATGCCGCTCAGACAAAACGATCTTGTTTTCATTGTATATGACGGTTTTCTTCGTTCCAGAATCCAGATCCTCAATCACCTCCATCACAGGCTTGATCAGATCATTGAATGTCGTTGTCGTTTTCAAGCCTGAAGCATCAATTGTTGTTCGGGTGTCGAGCTTGCCCATCGCATCGAAGGTTTCGCTGCGATGGATGCCGTTCGGGTTGGCCACCACAAGCGTGAGGACGTCATCTGCCCCACCGACCATTGTTTTGGTGCCTTTGCGACCAAGCGGATCCTCTGCGTTGCCAAGGGAGGCACGCGAGACGACACCAGCCGCGCTGGTTGTGGTGTAGTCGTAGGCAATTGCCGCGCCGGTGGTGGCATTTCCCCACCACACACCTTCCATCGTTGTCGCATCCCCCTTGGAGGTCGAAAGCTTGAATCTGCGGTAGCGCAATCCGTCCCGGATTTCGTATGTGTCCCAGGTACTCAAGACGCCGTTTGCGTTGGTTGTGGTGTCGAACCGCTCGAAGCCGCGATTCCATCCGGTGTTGTCATGCTTCCAGGAGTGAACCAGTGGCCCGCCCGCAACCGGGCGCGCCCAGTCATCCCAGGCCACCCAATTTGTCCGATCAAGACGTGTATACTCGTCCGCACTACGATAAACTGCCCAGTTCGATCGCTCGCCCCTGTCAGCAGCGGTTCTCCAGTTCCGTTGGGTATGACCAGCGAGTTCCGCCTGTTCGACATAGTCGAACACGAGTACTTTCCCGGCCAAATCATACGTCACCGATCCGATAATCCCTGAATAACCCCCCCAGCCTCCGGAGTTTTTGAAGTAGCGGGTTTGAGCCGTGGCGGTCCTGCCCACATAGTCGTAGCTATCCGTTCCACCCCATCCGACCGTACCTAACCGATGGCCCGCCCCGCCTCCATCCGGCACGAGATCGAGCAGGTTGCCGTCACTCGGGTTGTCCGTCAGGTTCTGATAGATCGGTCCATGCTTTGGCTTGAAGCCGATGAACGCGTCGGTCAATACAAGCGAGACATCGTCAGCACTAAGCACCTTTGGACGCCAGGCATCGAAATTATAGCCGTTGTAGACACTCTCGCTGCTCCACAGGGTTCCGCCTTGCGTCGACGTAACAGACAGCGTGCCGTCACCGCTCATTACCGCGCGAACGCCGGTTCCGGATGTTCCGGTCGACCACTTGGGTCCGGCCGCACCCCAGCCATTGCCGGGATTCCAGCTTAGAACGAGATTGCCGTCAGTTTGCATCGTCAGGCGATACCAGCGGTTCGCCGACTCCAGATACTGCCCGGCGGTCAGCGCTTCGCCCGGCCTTAGTGTCGTACCTCGATTGAGGGTTGCTGCTGGCGTGGCAGTATACACGCCAGTGCGGAATGTCGCCGCCCAGGTCTCCCCCGTATCGGACAGGCCCGCCTGGGAAATGCGCTTGCCGCTGGCATCGAGAATGTCCTGCGTCCATGTCCACCATTGCTGCCCACTTCCGTCGAAGCGGGTGATCCGGCGGGTACCGTCCAGCAGTTTCTGCGAAGACGAGATCAGGCGATCTTCACTATCGAATTCGTAGGAGACTGAACCCCAGCCGCCCGTGATCGGCGCGTTCGGGGATGCGCTGATGGAAGTCGAGGGATTCCAGATGGTCTGAACGAGGCTTGCGACATTGATCGCCTGGCCTGTGGCATTGCCAAAGCGCAGATAGTGCTCGACAGCCTCGGTCGGATCGATGCGGGAGAACACGGCCTGTTCGACAACCGACTTGCGCGCAGCCAGCGTTGCCGTCGTTGCCACCCTCACCTGCGTGAGAAGCGAAGCGCCAGCCCATTCCGACAGGCGCAGAAGTTCCGCCTCGTTCAGTCCCGTTCTGTTGGTGGTGGACCATGCCAGCGGATTGGCGACAAAGCGGTCCATCAGAGAAAGCGCATCTGCACCGATCAATGACTTCAGCATGCTGTCACGCTTCGCTTTTTCTGCTGCCGTCGGCACCCCATCGGTCTTGGAAATCTTCGACACATAGGCGACCGTGTCGAACACAGCGCCCAGCGCAAAGCTGATCTTGCCGAGTTCGGTGTAAATCTCCGCCTTGCGGGCTTCCGTTGGAGCAGCAGCGCCGGTTGCCGCGCCCTCCGTGTAGAGATCCGCCGCCCTGCGCATCAGACGGATTGCGCCGCTTTCGACGGCAAGCTGATAGAACAGGTCCAGGTCAGGGCGTGGCTGCAAGGGCGTGACGGTGATGCCCTGCGCTTTGCGTTCTGCGACGTATTGCGCATCGAGCGACTTGTTGTACCCCTGAAGAGCCCGCCCCCAGAGCTCCGTATGCGAGGCACCCCAGGTCATCAGCATCGCGGAAAGGCGGAGTTTGTCGTTCAACTCGGAGTCGGAGCCTGCATTGAAGCTATCGGTGATGGCATTGCCATCCTTGTCGAGCAGCGTGATCTGCATGGCACTGTCGCGGATAGATGCTGCCGTGGCCGCGGAGCCAAGGAAACCATTGCGGCGCAGATGTTCCGGCAGGCCATTCGAATTGATGCCGGGAACATTGGCCTGCTCGCGGACCAAGTCGGCAATGCCGTCGCCGTTCACGTCGCGATAATAGTAAATGTAGGGAATCTGGTAGGTGCCGAACTCCGGGGTGAGCGCATTAAGGAACTTGGCGATGAGTCCCGTGCCAATGACGCGCGGATCAGCTCCGGTCAGGGTCGCGGACGAACCGCCGAGCGCCGTCCTGTAAGCGACCGCTTCGGCGGCGGTCAAAACCTTGATGAGCTTGCCGTCGCCAAGGCCATAGGTCGTGTTCGGGTCAGGCGCTCCGCCGAGGGCGACTGGCCCTGTGGCAGGATTGATTTGGTTGTAAGTAACTTCAGCCTTCAAGACGGACCGCGTTGCCGTCATATTTTCGAATGTCGTTTTCTGGAACCTGCCAATTCCTGTAACCGTCGGTGTGCCGCTTAGCACAAACGTGGTTCCAATCGGAATGCCTGTGGATCCGTCTCCGTACCCTCTGTAGGTGAAGATGTAACGGGGGACGCCGTTTGCACCGGCGATTACGGAGACATCTCCTCCGTAAACGCGTCCGTCAGGAGTACTCAAGGTGTAGAGCGTTTGAAGGCTGAAGTCCTCTTGCGGTAAAATATCAACTTGAAGCATTTCATCAGCGACAGTGAAGTTTGCTGTCTTGATCAATGCCGGCGCCGGCGTATTCAGCTTATAGTGGAACCCGCCATTGTGATATGTCACCTCGCCCCAGAAATCAGTATGGATTGCCCGATCCAGAAACACCGTGTCGTCAAGCTGGTAATCCTTGTCGAGGTCAATATCGCTCCGATAAACCGAGTGTTCGTGCTTCCAGCCGCTATTGAGGACGCGCGACACGAAGTCCACTCCCAGCAGCACCCAGCCGATCGGATTGCCTGCCAGCGCCACATTGGCGACATTAAGCGCGTAGCTGAGCTTCGGATCCTTGATCAGGCCCGAGGAGAACAGCAGGGAAGCCAGCGAGACGCCGCCCGCCAACGTGGACTTGTCCAGGAAGCTCAGGATCTGCCGGACACCTTCGACCCCATTGCCGACATCGGTCAGCACCTTGTTCGTCTGTCCGTCCAACAACTTCAGCGCCGCAAGGCCCGTCACCGCCGAATAGACGTTGGCAAGTTCAGCCCGTGCGACACCGTCAGTCGGGATTAACGGAATGGTGACCTGCCCGCCTTTCGTCAGGGCGGAGACAGCATTGATGGCGCTCTGAACTGCCTTGTAGCCAAATGCGATGGTCGCCAGCGGAGTTGTCAGACCCTTGTCGAACAGTGAAAGGGATGACAGCTCCCCGATGGACTTGAGGAGACCACCACTGGGGTCTTCACCCTGGCGCAGCCATTCCGTTGACCTTTGAGCAAGCTCGTAGAGCGCTTTCGACTGTCTGAGCAGCCTGAGGCTCTCTGCGCCGCCAATCAGGTTCAGCAGGTTTGGATTGTTGGCGATACCGTTGATCGCGTTTGTTGCTGCCAGTGGGTCATTGTTGAAAATGTTGATGGTATTTTGGATAACGCTGTATCCAGCTGCCACAGTGTTCACACCCGTCACGAAGTCTTTGTCGAACAAGAGCGGGTTGTTCAGAAGCTGGATCCCGGCAGCAAAGAAGCGCTCCCACGCCTTGTCTTCCGTTCGGTATATCGGCTTGCCATCCCCGTCGAGCACTGGGTTGCCTCTGGCATCCGTGACTGGCGCAATATTGATTGCGTTGTAGGCGTTCTGGATGACCTTGTAGGCGCTTTCGACGCCGTCGAGATAGCCGCCGACCTTGGCCTTGTCGTCGCCAGTGAAAATAGCGCCGACCAGCAGCTTGAACTCTCTGTAGGCCACCAATTCGTTGCCAGGCGTCTTGAACGCGTCCTTGATGCCGAAAACAGCACCTGCAGCGTCATTGATGCGCAGCAGGCTCTCGGCAGTGCCTGCGTCCAGCACGCCCGTGGACCGCAGACGCTGGAGCACGGAGCGGAAGCCGTCCGTGACATTTCCTTCGGTTCCGGGGGAGAAGATCGCGTTGGCGGTCTTTTGAATCGCGTCATAGATCGCCGAAATCGTCTGCGCACCCTTGGCGATTTCACCCAAGGCTCCTGGCTGATTGGCAAAGAACGCCAAAGCGCTGCGCAGCTTGTCGCCTGCGAGATCCTTGCGATTGATCAGGCCGGAGATGCCTTCGATCAGGCTGACGCCATTGGACGCAATCTCGATTGCCTCGATCAACCCCTTCATGTCGGGGAAATACCGCAACTGGCCCGTGATCGCGGTCAGGAATGATTGCAGAACTTCGAAATCATTCTGCTGATCGCGGCCATCAAGCGTATCGGCCGATTGGACCGCCGCAAGGATTGCGGCCTTGCGGGTCGCGTCAACGATGGTACCATCAGCGAACACGCGGTTCAGCACATCAAGTCGACCCGCAGCCTCGAAGCCCAGGCTGTTGAGCAGACTGCGAGCAAAGCGCCCGATCTCTCCATCATTGTAGTTGTTCACAAGCCCGGCAATGTCGCTCTGAAGGCTGGTGACAACTCCGTCACGCAACCAGGAGATCCGTGTCGACAGGAATGTTGCGGTAGCCCCGTCCATCTTCACCTGGCCGTAGACAACGGCGAGCTGGCGGGCACGCGCGGCAACGGAGATGGCTGCGCCTGGAGCATCAGTGTAGGCGCTGAGCGCTGCGGCCAGCGCAGTGCGATCCGTGGTGGTGACACGGGTGATGATTTCGCGCAGGCGGTCACGCGCTATCAGAAATGATGCTGGTATGCCGGAAATCTGGCGCGGAGCAATGACAGCACCGGCGCCAAAATAGCCGATGGCCTCAAAGGTATCGAGCACTTGCGTCTTCTGAGTGCTGTTGATCACCGGTAGAGATGTCAGGACATCCAAGACGAATTGTTTGCGCGTAGCCACCGGAACGCCAATCTCATCCATAAGGCTGCGGATAACGCGCGCAATGCTGGCCGCATTTGTCCCTGTCGCGGGAATAGCAACGCGCAGGACTTCGGCAACATATGCTTTGGCTCCAGCCTTGGCACCCGGCATCTGATCAAAAAAAGCTGCGCGATAGACCGGATCTGTCTCATTCGATTTGAACGCATTCAGCACCAGGCGGAACAATGCCGTCGATCCAAGAGCGGCAATATCCGCATCGTCCCGCAACATCTGGATGAAATCTGCAACATCCAGCTCTTCGTCAGCGGAGAGGGCGGTCTCGTAAATGACCTGAACGATTTCCGACGTTTCGCTGTCCAGCGTTACGCCTTGCGAGATGTCGCTTCTGACGAAATCGTCCAGCGGGTTCTCGTTGTTGACATACAGCTGGTCAGCAATTTCCTGCCATCTCTCAACAAATTCCGCACTTTGGGAACTGTGTCCGTCGGCATCATACAATCCCAAAAGACGATCCATCTCACCGAGATTCACATCCTGTAGGACAACGTCGCCCGCGCCAAACTCAACTGGTTTGTCGTCGGATTTGTTGTAGATTAGTCTGTTCTCAAAATATTTCACTGCCTTCGCATAGACGTTTCTTAAGCCTTCAGCATTCTGGCTGACCTGCGTGATGAAAGCTGACGCCCCAAAAGCGTCGAGAAACTGCGGCGGCACGTAGTGATTAAACATCCAGCTCCAGGCTAAGAACCGGGCGGTCAAGCGCTTTTCCCAATTGCCACCGCTGCCTGGACCAACTGCGCCTTTTGCTGTGTCGTAGAACATAAGCTCAACGGACCTGACGCGCACATCGCGACCAACGCCGGTAGTCGTGTTTCCCGATCCGCGGATTGTGTTGACGAAGTTGACGTAGTCATTCAACGGTTGATCGACGGACACAGGCCGCAAGCCTCTCGATCCGTCGGCCTCCCATCGCTCGCGGAACGCAAGAGCATAATATTTCGAAGCCCGGCGCAAGGCGTCAGTACCCATCCCCCAACCCGGATTCATGTCCTGATAGGCCTGTTCTTCTATTTGCTTTGTAAGAACGATCGCGGCTACCTTCCACTTCGGCAGGCCCGAAACAAATTCGACAAACTGTTTGATGTTCTGGGTGCTTCGGAAGGCCGCTGCGCCATAACGAGCCTGGAAAGCGCCGTAGATGTATTTTAGATAGAGTTCCTTGAAATTGTCCGGGAAAGGAATGGCCGCAGTCCCGGCGGAATTCGAACCAAAATAACGCTCAACATATGATATTCGAGCATTAACGTTGAAAGCGCTCACCCATGATGAACTCTTGCCTTCATCTGGATTTCCATCGTCTGCTAAAAAGGCCGAGATAGATCGCGTGTTTTCTTCGACATAGAGCCCGTCAGGCGACAAATGATTGATCAATACAGCTCTAGGGTTAGCCTGATGATACACATTATAGGACTCAATAGCCTTTTTTATGCCGTAAAACATCGCGCCTTGCGTGGTGACGTCCGCATAGGCCGCCTTGACGTGCCGATTGATCGCCTGCAACGCCTCCGGCGTGAGGAGCACGCGCCTCAACCCATTGAAGACCGGTATGGACGGTAGGGTCGTGTTGATTTGCCCAGGGATGTAGGTCAGGCCTGTCCCAAGCCTCCCACCGCCAGCCGGAGATGGCGGCGGCGGAACATATTCGCTCTGCTCATCAAGCGGCCGTGAATTGGCGAAGTCAAGCAGGTAGCTGCTGGGAGCAAATGGACTGCCACGCCGTCCCACAAATATTTCGCCAAACAGCCTGACTCTGACGCCGCTAACACTGGCGATCAATTCGCCATTAGGGTAGCCCGTGATGCTTGCGCGCCACGCGGCTCCGATGTTCCAATTTGCCGGATCTGTTAGTTGGTCGATTAGAGCTTTTTTGACCAAATGCATTGCAGC
Source organism: Hyphomicrobiales bacterium (assembly GCA_031378805.1). GTDB lineage: Bacteria > Pseudomonadota > Alphaproteobacteria > Rhizobiales > Beijerinckiaceae > JADCCX01. The sequence goes on along the minus strand of JANNEO010000081.1, from coordinate 8,283 downwards.
TGCTGTGCCAAGTCCGACAAACGCACCTACTCCGGTTGCAAACCCGCTGATAATTGAGCCAGCTTGAGCCAAATTTAAAACAGTACTTATACCTATCTTTAATTTTGAAACGATATTTTTTGCAAAAGCGATACCCTTAAAGGTGCCAGTTGAAGTATTCGATCCCAAATTAAAGCCAATCGCTAGAGCTCCTGAAGTGGTTGACTCCTCCCATCGATTCAGATTTTCACGCATATTGTAAAAAGCTGTTACGCCAAAAGCCGGTCCGTTAACCGAAAATGATGAACCAGGCCCCACTTCAACCTGATTGCTGCCAACAATCCAAGTCATTACTTTTTTGTACTGCGGCAAGGCGAAAAAGATGAGTGGTGGTTTGTTTATATCGGGTAATCCGTACTGGTTTACTGGTTGGAACCAATAAACACCGACGACAAGACCGGCAATATCCACTCTTGTTCCAACAATAAGTGAGTCTGGAAGGTTTAGAGTCGCAGTTGTGCCGAGGAAATTTTTCACAAAATCGCCAAATGCTTTTGCCGACGTATCCGACATTTTTTTCCTCACTGTTTTGTCAGGGAAGTGCTGGATGAGAGACCAGCCGATTTTCTCGCAGGGCTTCGCCGGCTACACAGACGCAAATTTTTCAATCAGCTTCGTTCAAACGCGCCAGACTTCTGGCTCAGATTTGACCGCTGCCGGACGAAAATTCGATCCATGACGCTTCCTCTTGGTGGGACTCTTATGTCAGCTAGGCATAGCGGCATGGGCGCTGCATTGCTGAACATTGCCAGCAAGGCAGCGCCTTGGAAATTTTACGCGTTGTACGTGTTTCGTGTGTGCTGTTGTTAACCGCCGAACCGCAGCTAAGAACGTCTATGCCCGGTGATGACAGCCTTGACGACGGCCTTGAGGCAGGTCATCGATGTAGTAATTGCCCATCAAGGGTGAGCAGGATGGAGCGATGACTGGCCTGCGCGTTATGGTTTTTGATGATGACCCTGCTGTGTCGAACTGGGCGGGAGCGCTACTTGCCAAGAACGCTATCGACTGCATTACGACATGTGACTTTGCTGAAGTTTCTGCACTTAGCCCCTGTGCCAGCATCAATGTTTTTGCTCTTGATCGCATCGCGAACGGGCATGACCACCTGGAGGAGATCACCAGACTCAAGCTGAAATGGTGCTTCAGCGGGTTTCTCGTAATCAGCAGCCTCGGTGAGAAGTCCGAGATCTGCGAGGGCCTTTTCCGCGGCGCGGATGATTACATGCGTAAGCCGCTGCACCCCGACGAGTTCGTGGCGCGCATCATGGCCCTTGGCCGCCGCTTCGGAAATGTGGCGCAGGTGCAGGTGACCTTTGGCCCCTTGAGCATCAGCGTTGAGACGGGCTCTGCGAAGATCGACGGCCGCTCGACCGAATTGACGGCTGGTGAGCAGAAAATTCTGAGAATCCTGGCAAGCCGCAAGAACCGCGTGGTCCTGCGCGACGATATCCTCGCGGATGTGCAGCTTGAAAACAACGAGAGCAGTTCCAACACTGTCGATTCCCAGATCTCGCGCATCCGCAAGAAGCTGGGCGCCGCCGAAGCGCATTTCGAGATCAGGGCAATGCGCGGTGTCGGTTACATCATGGCCGAGAAGTAGCCAGCATGGCGCTCCAGCTGTCTGTATCCAGGCAGTCCGCCCTGCTGGCCTCGGCGCTGGTTCTGCTTGCCCTCACCACCGGGTTCGGGTTCAACATGCTGGCCGCCGACAGGGACAGGATTGGCGCAGCAAAGGCGATGGAGATCATCAGGGGTGTTCTGATCCCAGGCGAAAAGCAATGTGCCCGGCTCGCCGATGCCGATGTCCTGAATGAACAGAAGGTGCTCTACCCCGGCTTCTGGTACCGCATCGAGACATCTTGCGCTGTCTACGAGCACGGCTTCGAGGACAAGCGGCGGTTCATGCCGCAATCGACGGAATTTCTCGTCAACGCTGACAATATCATTCAATTCAGGATTGCCGAGCAGTCCGTTACGGGTCTTTTTCGGATCTACAACATCAGCGGAAACCGCGTATTGATTGCTGCAGGCGGCATCAGGGGAACGTTTGGTGACGCATTTTGGCAATTTATAAAAAACACCTATGGTTATATTGCAACCTTCATTTTCCTGCTGATGATCGTGATTGATCGCAGCGTGAAGTTTCGATTTGAGCGAAGCGTCAGATACACGGTCGACGATATCAAGGCGCTGATGGCCCGTTTCGATGCGGATGGCGCAACCAACGTTGAAGACTTCAAGTTCCATGCAAGCAGTTTCTCCGAACTGAGTGCGGTTTTTTCCGCAGCCTTCCGCGAGAAGCTGGCGGTCCTGCGTTCGACCCGCAGGGCGGCGGCTTTTGCCGCCCACGAGCTTCGTGCACCGATGACGAGCTTCCTGCAACGCATCCGGGAAATCCCGGACCGCGAGTCGCGCACCAGGCTAGGCAGCGAGGTCCAGAAAATGACATCGATGCTGACGTCAATTCTCGAACTGGAGCGCATGAAAAACAGGAAGGATGCCTTTCAGAAACTCGATATCGTCAAAATTTCCCGTCGGGTGATCGCCGAGGAATACAACTTTGAAATCTTCGCGCAGGTCCAGATCAGGCTGGATCACAACGCACCTTCCATTTTCGTCAATGGCTCTGCAGAACCTGTCAAAAGCGCAATTCGAAATCTTGTTACCAACGCCCTGGCCCATGCGAAGGACGAGATCGTCATCACGGTCGTCGACGGCAAGGACGTCGAACTCACGGTTGCAGACAACGGGCCCGGCAGCCTGGTTTCCGCAATGGACATGGATACCAAACGTCAGAAGGGCCACGGCCTCGGTCTCGAGCTTGTGGCCGACATCATGAAACTGCATCATGGAAAGCTCTACTTCGAAAAGACCAGACAGGGCGGAACGCTCGCAACGCTGGTCTTTCCGGCTGTCACCGGCGTGGCTTGAGCCTGAAGGTCAGGACTGGTCTGCTGAACGGCACGGGGTTGCCGGAGGCCGTTTCGTTCGGTTCGCGCTGCCAGTTGTTGTCTACCTTAGGTCGTGCTTACCACTGAACTATCTGAGCCAGATGACGATAGCTGCGATTTTGACGAAGCCCATGAAATTTACCGAGCATTGAACCGCACTGGGTTTGCTGGAGGGCGGGTTGCTTGAGTCCTACGCGGCCATTTTGATGTTCTCAAGGGCTGCGTAGTCGTTCGCTTCCGCCTCGGCTGGCGGGATGTTGCTGATCGGCTCTAGCAGACGCTGGTGGTTGAACAAATCGACCCATTCGAGGGTCTTATACTCGACGGCCTCGCAGGACTTCCACGGCCAGAGTCGGTGGATGGCCTCTGTCTTGAACAGCCCGATCAAGCTCTCGGCGAGGGCGTTATCGTAGCTGTCGCCGACGCTGCCGCATCGCCGCCGGCACCAAACGTGCCGCAAATCGAATGTCTGGAGTCGCATGTTCACGCCTGTAACCCGAAGTTCGGCTCCTGGCGCCACCACGACATTGGTGTTGTTGATGGCTAAGGTCGGCTGTCGGCCAGAAGCTGAGACTGCGAAGACATTAATCAGCGCAACATCTCAATGCGAGCCTCGCCGATAGTGGAAGGATCGAGGTTGGAGCACGCGCTATCGCATGTCATCGCGCTGGCCTTGAGTTCGATCCCGAGTGCGAGGCAAGCGCGGTCGCGGGCAGGCACAGCGCATCGCCGTCCGACAACTGTGATCTCTCAACAAAAATGAGTCACGGCGTCGCGACGGTCTGTTTCGGCAGGGCCCCTGGGAAACGCGGTGACTTGAGGCCTTCCAACGCGACAGGCGGCGCGCGAGAGTGAAGCGCTTCCGGCCCGTGCAATGAAGGCGCATGGAAAGAGGAAGCGCTTGCCTCAGTGCGGGTTACCCCTGTTTTCGTCGACCAACCTTTTCGCCACCAAGCGCAGGATGGCGTTGGCGCCTTGAGGATGATGCAGTTGGCGCAACATCGCTTGTGCGGTTTGATGACGGCCGCGAACACGGCGTTGCTTTCGAGAGGATGCACGCGGGTGGAGGCGAAGTCCAGGCCCGAGGCCGCGGGGTGGGCGCGGTCTCCTTCGCCATGGGGGCGGCACCATCGTGGAACGTCCATTCGACAGCTTGCTGCGTGCCAGGCCGCCAAGGACACGCTCACCGTCCAGCCTCTGACACCAGCGTGGACAACGGCCGAACGGCCGATGATGTCGCGGTCGAAGGCGTCCACGACAAACGCCCCCGCGAGATGGGCTATGGCGGCAGGGCGGCTCCTGTTGATGACGACGCCCTCGTGAGTTCGGAACGGACGATGGACGGCATTGCGCATCGGCAACAGAGGCATGCGTCAGCAGGATGCGCAGCAAGTGCTGCGACACACGACCGTCCCGGGCCCAGCGCCCCCACCATTTGCTCCAGTTTGCGGTGTAGCGCTCTTCTGCAAGCTCGAGTTCGCGAAACAGCCGCATCTCGCCGCGCTCCCGCAGTTTCTCAACATAGCGCAGGAACCCGCATTCGATCAGGCCTTGATGGATCGGGATGTTGCGGCGTGATGACTTGGTCTTACGGCGAATACGACCACCCTGCTCTTCCAGCGTGACTATATCGAGATAATGGATATCACCTTCCGATTTCACATCAGAAACGCGCAGCTGTCCGAGCTCTTCGAGGCGAGCACCGGTAAACAGGCCAAGAAGCGGCAACCATTGACCAGCAGCCCCTCGGGCCGCCCTGGGGATCTTGGGCGCTTTCGCATACAACTATGAGCTGAAGAGCCTTTCGATATCAGCAGCCTCATAGGGCACGCGGCGCTCACGATCGCCATCCTGCACTTTGAGCTTCATGCCGGCACACGGGTTTGCATCCAGCACGCCCTGCTTTATGAGGTTCGAGAAAATGGCCGACAGCGCGCCAATTGCCTTGTCGTTCACGGTGGTCACGGCAAGCGTTTCCACTTTCTCGCGCTTGGCCAAGGCGACGATGCTCTCGATTGGCAGACCCGCCTGCGCCTCAGGCACATTTCGGGGAAAGTCGAGCATCATGTCGCGGAAGACCCGCACATGCTGCCGTGTGATCTGATTGATAGGGAGATCGTTATGAAGGCCGATGAAGCGCTCGATCTGGGTCTTGTAGTCGGCGGCGGTTCGCCCACGCGGGCACTGCGTTGATTTCCAGTTCTCGTATGCCGCGGAAAGCGTCTGAGCGGTCTCATCGCCTTCATTGTCCTGCACCAGCAGAGGGCCAGGATCATCTGGCACCATGATCGAGGCATCACCTTCCATCCGCTTCATCACGGCTTCATGGGCGCGCTGTGAGGCGGAAAGCAATGCAAGCGCGATCTTGCGCCGATCAGGATGATCCATCGGCAGCTCTACGCCATTCTGCTCAAGGATAGCGGTAATCTCATCAGGAATTTCGAACAGACGTTCATCCGCGTCAGCGTTTGAGACGTCTTCGACCAGCCCTCGCCTTGCGGAGAGGATGATCCGCTGGCTCATCGCATCGAGATCGCCCTCACGGTAAAGCATTTTGGCGTACTCGGCTTCGCGGTGGTGATGCCAGAATTCGCCGTTGCGCATCTCTTGCGGTGATACGGGATCATCGGCATCACGACCGAGATAATCCCGCTGCATGGCGTGAACTCGCTTCTTCGGATCAAGGAGACCTGCCTCATGGTCAGCCAGAATGCGATGCTCAAGCCGTGCCGCCAGAATCTTGATCTGCTGATCCGTCAAGCCGGAAACGCGCTGGATACTTCTGCGAGAGCGGCGCAGACGATCGGCGCGTTGACGGCGCGTGGCGGCACCCACCACAAGCTCCACCTGCGCATGGACCTCGTTCCAACGTTGGCGTGCTGTGGCAAAATCGGTGGTGTTGAAGCTGACCTTGATTGTCGGATTGCTGCCAAGAACGCGGGTTTCACCATTCCACGCACACAACACCTCTCCGGAAATCGCTGGTCGAACATCGGCCGGGACGCGGCGGTGGTAGACGTAACCGCCGCTTTCGCTGCGCTTGAGCAGAAAGGGCAGAATGAAAGGACTTTTACGTCCCATGATTGCCTCCTGAATCCAGGCGAATTGTCACCAGGATTGTCACCACAATTGTCACCAGAGCGGGAAAAACGCCCGATGCCAGAAACAACATATAGCAATTTCAGGGGGTTAAGTCAAAAATGGCGCGCCCTACGGGAGTCGAACCCGTCTTTACAACGTGAAAGGCTGTCGTCCTAACCGATAGACGAAGGGCGCGTGCCGTTGACGAGAACGCCAAACGACGGTCGGGGTATAGTGTGGCTCCGGCCAAGGTTCAACCTCAATTTCCGACCACCGCGAAGATATTTCAGGGTCACTTCGCATCAACGCACATCAGCAACATCGACGACGCGCAGGTCCACCCGCTCGCGCCCGCCCCAGCGGTCGATTTGCAGGCTGCCGAGCAGATGCACCGGCTTGCCGCGCCGCGCCAGCATGGCGTCTCCCAACGGCTGGCCTTGCGCACGGAAGGCGATGCCGCCCGCCGTTGCGCCATCCGCCGCCCGCAGGCGCAGACGCATATGAGCGGCTCCGATCGGCGCGACATCGGTCAGCACATGCGCGGGCAAGGCGAACAGCGGCTCGGCATTGCCTTGGCCGAAAGGCCCTGCCCTGGCGATATCCTGCGCCAGTTCGGGCGTCAGTCCGCCGGCGGTGAGCGCGGCATCAACCGGCAAAGTGCTGGCCTCACGCGCAACGATGATATCAGGTGCCAGTCGCGCATCGAGAAAATCGCGCAATGCCGACAGGTTGCCCTCGCTGACGGTCAATCCTGCCGCCATGGCATGGCCGCCGCCCTTGAGCAGCAGGCCAGCTTCCACTGCAGCTTTCACTGCGCGGCCCAGATCGACGCCAGTGAGCGAGCGGGCCGACCCTGTCCCCTGCCCTTTCTCAGCGTCCCATGCGATGGCGACGGCGGGGCGGTTGAAGCGGTCCTTAAGGCGCGATGCGACCAGCCCGACCACGCCGGGGTGCCAGTTGGCGGAGCCAGCCACCACCACTGGGCGTTCCCCATGCAGGGCTTCGTCGGCCCGCACAGCATCCTCGGCTTGCGCCAGCGTCAGTTGTTCCAGCGTCTGACGCTCGCGGTTGAGGCGGTCAAGCTCGCCGGCGATGCGGCCAGCCTCCACCGGGTCATCCGTGGTGAGCAACCGTGCGCCCAGCGCCGCATCGCCTATGCGCCCGCCCGCATTGATGCGCGGCCCCAGCAGGAACCCCAGGTGATAGGCCTCGGGCGGTTCCTTCAGCCCTGCCGCATCCATAAGCGCAGCCAAGCCAGGCCGGCGCCGCTGGCGCATCACCTTCAGGCCCTGGCGCACGAAGGCGCGGTTCAGTCCCGTGAGCGGCACGACATCGGCCACGGTGCCGAGCGCCACGATATCGAGCATCCCCATCAGATCGGGCGGCTGGCGATCCTTGAACAGGCCCTTCGTCCGCAAAGCACGGTTCAGTGCCACCAGGGTCATGAACACCACGCCACAGGCCGCAAGCTTGCCCAGGCCCGAGAGATCATCCTGACGGTTCGGGTTCACGATAGCCACGGCCTCGGGCAACGTATCGCCCGCGAGGTGGTGATCGAGTACAACCGTATCAAGGCCGATGCGCTTCGCCTCCGCCAGCGGTTCGTGGCTGGCGATGCCGCAATCCACGGTGACCAGTAGCCTTGCGCCCTCCGCGTGCAACATGCGGATGGCCTCGCTGTTGGGGCCATAGCCTTCAATGATGCGATCCGGGATGTGGATGCGCGTCTTCACGCCGAAGGTCTCGAGATAGAGCGCCAGCAGCGCGGCGGACGTCGCACCGTCCACATCGTAGTCGCCGAAGATGGCAACGGGTTCGCCCCGCTCGACTGCAACAGCAAGCCGCGCGACGGCGCGGTCCATGTCGCGCAGGATGGAAGGGTCAGGCATCAGGTCGCGCAGTGTCGGCTCGAGAAACAGCGGCACATCGGCCACCATCACGCCGCGCCCGGCCATCACGCGCGCTAGGCTGTCGCGCAGGCCATGCGTCTGAGCAATCGCCAGCGCCTCGCGCTGCGCGGTAGCGTCAAGTCGATCGACCCAGTGGCGGCCCGTGAGGGAGTGCGAGACGTTGAGGAAGGCTTGCATCAGCGGATCTTCCCTATGGCATACGCGGGCGTCCAACTCAAAAAAGCCCGTTGCACCACGGCTGTGCGTCCTTCGAGGCTCCGCTTCGCTCCGCACCTCAGGATGAGGAATATCTTGCGTTG
>JANNEO010000053.1:0-34734 GCA_031378805.1 Hyphomicrobiales bacterium | reverse complement strand
CCGACATCCGGCGTGATGACGCGCAGCTTGTCCGGGCCAACACCCATGATCTTGCCGACAGAGCCCTGGATGCCATGCACACCTTGCGACCCCAGCGTGAGCGTGTAGCGCTTCGCCTTTGTGTCGTATTGGCCAATGGCCGAGCGTGTCTCCATGTAGTTGGTGACGAGCCGGTTGTTTTCGACCGTCAGCTTCACCACGTGCGCCGCCTTGGCGAAGGCCTTGTCTGCCTTGTCCTTGTTGCCGATGGTCTGGTCATAGGCCACGTTGCCGGGTGCGAGATCACCCCAAACCATCAGCGCCTTGGGCTTGATCGCATCCGTGATCGTCGTGACAACCGGCAATATCTTGTAGTCGATGGCGATCATCTCAGCCGCATCGCGCGCCTGCGCCAGCGTTTCTGCCACGATGAACGCCACCGCATCGCCGACATGCATCACTTTGCCTTTGCACAGCAGCGGCCATTCCGGCGCTTCCATGGTCTTGCCATCGGCCTTCTGCATCGGTGCCTGGCAGGCAATGCCCGCCATGTCGCCCAGATCGGCGGCGGTGTAGACAGCAAGTACGCCCTTTGCCGCCTTGGCCGCCGAAACATCGATAATCGTGAAGGTCGCATGGGCCTGCGAAGCGCGAAGCACGAACGCATGGGCCACGTTCACCGGCGAGATGTCGTCGGTGTATTGCCCGGCGCCCGTGATGAATTTGCGGTCTTCCACGCGGCGGATCGGCTGGCCGATGCCGAATTTCTTCATGTTTCCAGGGTGAATCGTCATGGGGCCTGCCTTGGTGGGGATCGTGGCAGACTAGCACGGGAATGGAAGGTGGGAAGGGGGCGTTTTGCTTCTCCCTCATCCGACCGCCTCTGGCGGCCACCTTCTCCTGGGGGAGAAGGATATCCCCTCACTCCATCACAGCCGCCTTAAGGATACACACCATCGTCGCCCGCGCCGCCTCGCTGCCCCTGTTGCGGATGACATGGGGGCGGTCGCAGCGGTAGCGCAGTGTCTCGCCAGCCTTCGCGGTGTCGATGATGCCGCCGGCCTCCACCTCAAGCTCGCCTGACAAGACCGACAGGCATTCGATGGACCCCCGCTGATGGGCGTCGGATTCGAGCACGCCGCCGGGCTGGGCCTCGAAATCATACCATTGCAGCCATTCCACCGTCTTGATCCAGCCAATGATGGTGATTCGGCATTTGCCATCGTCCGAAGTCAGGACGGGCGTGTCGTTGCGGGTGGATTTCTCGACGAACGGCTCCTCGTCGCTCTGCACCAGAAAGCGGTCGATGGACACATCGAGCGCCTGGCTGAGACGCCAGATCGTTGCCAGTGTCGGGTTGGTCTCGTTGCGTTCGATCTGGCTGATGATCGACTTGGCAACACCGGATTGATCGGCCAGCTCCGACAGCGACATGTTGTAGGTCTTGCGCAGGCGTTGGATGGTACGGCCGAGCTGGCCCGACAGCGCCACCGCGCCAGCGTCCATCGTCTTCGTCCGTTCCTTGCCTTCGACGCCCATGACCAACGTTCCATCTTACGAACAATAATGTTCATTATTCAGAACAAACTGTGGCGCATAACCTTCGTGACTTCAAGCCGATCAGATCGCCCGGCTGGGTCCGCTTTCCTTCTGCCGCCTGCGGTCGAGGCCCAGCTGACGCTCGCGCCAGATCACGAAGATGCCTGCGGCAACCACGATGGATGATCCTGCAATCACGATGGTTTCCGGCAACTCCCCGAACAGGAGCCAGCCGACGGCAATGGCCCAGACCATGCTCACATAGTCGAACGGCGCAATCAGCGAGGCATCGGCGTGGCGAAAGCTCTGGGTCAACGTGATCTGGCCGATACCACCCATCACGCCCATCAGCACGAGCAGCAGGGCATCCCGGCCGTTGGGCCAATGCCAGGCAAACAGCGGATAGACCCACCCCAGAACGATGGTCGCAAGGCCGATGAGCGTGGTCAGCAGCATGAAATAAGAAACGATCGACCCGGTGCTTTCGCTCTGCGTCAGCTTGCGTGTCTCGATGGTGGCGAACCCTGCGCAGACCGCGCCCAGCATTCCGAAACTGGCCCCGATGATTCGCATGTCGCCTGCCGGAGCCTTTGCACCAAAATAGGGGACAAGCATGACGAGAACGCCAACAAAGCCGATGCCAACCGCGCTCCAGCGATAGACCCGTACCCGCTCCTTGAGAATGACCGCGGCCAGCACCACCGTGAACAGCGGCGCGGCATAGCTGATTGCCGTGGCATCCGCCAAAGGGAGCAGCAACAGTCCTGTGAACCCCGAAAACATGCCGATGGAACCGAAAAAACCACGCCGCGCGTGGTTCCGTGCGCTGGACGTTGCGAAAGCCGCCCTCAGTTCACCCTTCCAGGCCAACCACAGGAACACGGGGATGAGCGCAAAAAGCGACCGGCAGAACACGGTCTGACCAACGGGATAATACAGCGGATCACCGGGATGCGCCGCGCCAATCAGCTTCACGCACGCAGACATGAAGGTGAATGCTAAAGTCGAGATGATCTTGAGGCCAATACCGGCGAACATGAAATGGAAACAATCGGGGGAAGTGAGACCCTGATTATCAACCCCGCACCACCGTCGCGCAACCCTGCATTCTGGAAAATGTCGGAAGCAGACGCCCTAGCTGAACAGCCGCGTCCGCTCCGCGACCGACATGCCCTTGAGCGCATCGAGGGCTCGCGCCGCTTCATTCGCCGAAAGGTCGGCTCCCGCACGGATCTTGTTCATCGCATCATCGACCGTTGGCTGGCTATGAACGAGTTGCAGATGATCTCCAGATGACATGTCTGCAATCGCAGCCACCGGTAGAGCCGGTTCGGGCTGGGTAAACAGCATCTCGTCAAGATCGCCATCTGGCCTGGCCGCATCTGGCGAGGCAGGTTGCATGTCCAGGTCAACATCAAAAGAGTCGCCGGGAGGGAGCGAGAGGGGCTGCCCCGTCTGCCGAACCGCATCAGCCATATCCAGCTCGTCAAATCTGTCGATCGCTGCGGGAGCCTGTCTTTCATCAACCAGCACGAAATCGACATCGGCCTGGCTCATGCTGGGATCGGTGGCAAAGGGAGACACGGACGTGGCACGCCCGAATGGATCGTCTGGCACCTCATCGTCGAACTGCCAGATCTCCGCCATGGTGTTGACCCGCTTTTCGAGGAAGCCAAGGGCGTCGATCACCTTTCGAATGCGCTGTGCCGTCAGATCCTGGAAGGAGCAGGCCGTGTAGATCTCGGTGGCGCGTTCATCCAGCATGTCGCATAGCGCAGAGCTGACATCGGATTCGCGCAGCGTCCAGGCCGCCTCCTGCACACGCTCGGCGGCAGCCAGGATGTCGGATGTGGCACTTTCCGTCGCCGACACAATGGAGTCCAGCTCGCCCGAGGCCACGCCGATATGCCCGCCGGAGGCTTCATCGGGTTTCATGGCCGCGATTTCCACCCGGGTCCGGGCAATCGCCTTCGACATTTCCAGAATATCGAGGCGGAATTTGTCAATCTCCGTCGGTTCCCGATGCATGGAAATCGACTTCTCGATGCGCGACAGCGCTGTCAGCAGCACCTGTGTATCCGCATGGCGGTTGCGTTTGGCGAATTCGCCCAGGAACCAGCGCCCGCGCTCGGTTTCCATGACAGCCAGCTCAATCGCCTGAAAATCGGCTTCCGAACCAGAGTTTTGTGCTAAAAAACCAGACATTGCCTGTTCCAGACATACCATAGCCGTTGCGAACCAGAGGCACGCCCGGCGAACTCCTGAGCCTGCAGTGAGCCATGGTTCCCCTAATGAATTGTTACGCCGCAAGGGCAGTTTTTGCTTTTGTTCCGTCCGCAACACGTCTCCCAATGCACTTTCCAGGAAATCACGCCCGCCAGACGCCTGTCGTTGTCTGTGATCTCGGCGGTTGTCTTTCAGGCCGCTTCAGGCCATGTCAGGAGACATCGAAGACAGGGCAGAGGTATTCCGGTTGCCATTGAAGCAGCACGTTACGGGAGAGGATCAGGCACCAGCCACCAGCCTGGATCCTGTCACCAGCCTGGCTCCCGCCATGAGCGTTGAGGATGGCTCGACTGGCCAGACCATGCGGATGACGGGTGACTGGACCATGCGCCACGGTCGACCCGTGGAAGCGCTTATGGAACAAGCCGCATCGTCACAACAGCCGCTGACCATGGACTTTTCCTCCATCACGGCGTTCGACACGCTGGGCGCGCTTGCCCTCTCACGGTTGCGCTTCGACCGACAGGCCGCGGGCAGGTCCACAGCCTTTTCTGGCATGTCCCCCAGCCACGAGATTCTTCTTGCCGTAGCCAAGGTCGAGGCAGGACCGGAGAAGCCACCCAAAGCAGCCACCAGTGTCGATATGTTGGTCGATATCGGACGAGGCATGTCAGGCATCGGACGGGATTTCACCGCCGGGATCAGCTTCCTGGGCGCTTTCGTGGCAGCGTTGGGCCGAATGATCATCCAGCCCAGTCGTTTCCGTTGGCCAGCCATCGTCAAGCAGATCGAGATGTTCGGATTTCGCTCGGTGCCGATCATCGCGCTGATCTCGTTTCTGGTGGGCGGCATCATTGCCCAGCAATCCGTGTTCCAGCTCAGTACGTTTGGCACGACAGCCTTCGTGGCCGACCTTCTGGGCGTCCTCATTTTGCGCGAGCTTGGTGTGCTTCTGACCGCAATCATGATTGCCGGGCGTTCCGGCTCTGCCATCACGGCGGAAATCGGATCGATGAAAATGCGCGAGGAGATCGATGCCCTGCGCACCATGGGCCTCGATCCCATGGAAGTGCTGATCGTGCCGCGCATCCTGGCATTGGTCATCAGCCTGCCGATGCTGACGTTCATCGCCTCCATTTCCGGCCTGTTCGGCGGCGGACTGGTGGCCTGGATCTATGGCGATGTCAGCCCGGATGTGTTTCTGACGCGACTGCAGAATGCGGTGCGCATCAACACCTTCATGGTGGGCATGATCAAGGCTCCGGTGATGGCGCTCGTCATCGGACTGATCGCCAGCATCGAAGGCATGGCAGTGAAAGGCTCAGCCGAATCACTTGGCGCACAGACCACCGCCTCCGTGGTGAAAGCCATTTTCATGGTCATTGTCGTCGATGGCCTTTTTGCCATGTTCTTCGCCTCTATCCGGTACTGAGGGCGTGATGGCGAAATCCAACGGCAGCAGGGAAACGGTTATCGAGGTCAGGGATCTGGCTGTCGGGTTCGGCGACCGCCTGGTCAATGACGGCCTGTCTCTGGACGTGTATCGCGGCGAAATCCTGGGCGTTGTGGGCGCATCGGGTACCGGCAAATCCGTGCTGATGCGCACCATCGTCGGCTTGCTGCCGAAGCGCCGGGGCAGCATCCACATCTTTGGTCAGGATATGGAGACATTGTCGGAAAAGGAACGACAGAACGTTGAAAAGCGCTGGGGCATTCTGTTCCAGCAAGGCGCACTGTTCTCTTCGCTGACCGTGAAGCAGAACATCCAGCTGCCCATGCGCGAACATCTGGACCTGTCGGATGCGATGCTTGATGATCTCGCCCGCATGAAGATCGACATGGTCGGGTTGAAAGCGGATGCAGGCGACAAGTTTCCCTCGGAGTTGTCAGGCGGCATGATCAAGCGGGCCGCCCTGGCACGCGCATTGGCGCTTGATCCCGAAATCGTGTTCCTGGATGAGCCAACATCCGGACTTGATCCTATCGGAGCTGGGGATTTTGATGAATTGACAGCAACATTGCAGAAGACTTTGGGCCTCACAGTCTTCATGGTAACGCATGACCTCGACAGCCTTGGAACGATTTGCGATCGGATCGTGGCGTTGGGTGAAGGGAAGGTTCTGGCATCTGGCGACATGAGTGCCATGGTTGGCACCAGCCATCCCTGGCTCAAGGCATATTTCACCGGGCCACGGGCCCACAGGACATTCGGTTCTCCCTGAGCGGAGAACGGCAGCGACACGACACGGACAGAATGGAAACCAGAGCAAACTACGCCTTGATCGGACTCTTCACCCTTGCGGTCTTCGCCGGGATAATGGGCTTCGTCTATTGGTTCGCAGCAGGCCGTTCGAGCAGCCAGAAGGTCAGCTACCGCGTGATTTTCACAGGCTCTGTCTCGGGCTTGAACCGGGGTTCGGTCGTCCGCTTCAATGGCTTGCGCGTTGGCGAGGTGACGGTGATCGACCTGGTCCCCAGCGATCCAAGCCGTGTGATGGCGATCATCGAAATCGAGCAGAAGACACCTGTAAAGACCGACACCAGGGCACGGCTTGAATATCAGGGCTTGACCGGCCAAGCCTCGGTGCAGCTCTCTGGCGGCACGGCGGGGGCTCCGGCCCTCGTCGTGCCTGACGGGGGACGCGCCGTGATTTTTGCTGACCGCTCGGATTTTCAGGATATCCTGGAAACGGCGCAGCGACTCGCCACGCGAACGGACGCCATCCTCGCCAAGGTGGAAAAGATCGTTGCGGACAACGAGGGTTCGATTGGCGGGACGGTGAAGAGCGTCGAGACCTTCGCCAAGGCGCTCGCCGACAATTCTGCGGGCGTCGGCGCATTCCTGGCGTCGGTTGGCGAAACGTCCCAGAAGATTTCATCGCTTTCGGCGCGACTTGAAACCCTCTCCACGGCCGCCGAGGATATTCTGCGCGGCATCTCGACGGGCAGCGTGAACCGCACCATCGCCAATGTCGAGACGTTCACACAAGGTTTGGCCGATAACCGCCGCAACATCGATGGCATACTGACGGATGGCGCAGCGCTCTCCGCCACCCTGCGCTCCGCATCCGAACAGGTCAGCGGCGTTTTGTCCGCTACGACGCGGTTTCTCGGTGCCAACGAGGGCGAAGGCAAGAGCGCGTTTTCGGATATCGGCGCAGCAGCCCGTTCGTTCCGGGAACTCGTGGAGAACGTCAATGGACGCGCCGTCGACTTCACCGAGATGGCCAAGTCAATCGAGCGACTGGCCCGCAGCCTGGACAAGCGCACCGTAGAGATCACCGCGGGCATCAACCGCCTGACGAGTTCTGGCAGCCGCGACATCGAGGCCCTGGCCGCAGACGCGCGCCGTGCGGTGAACGAGGTCAACCGTACCGTCCGCAGCATCGGGCGTGATCCGTCCCAGATCATCACCGGTGGCAGGCCCTCGGTTCCCGAATATTCGGGACAGCGCTGATGCACCATCCTGTTGTGAAGCTTTCCGCACATGAGTGATTTGTCCCGCCGCTCATTTCTTGTTCTGGCAGCCGCACCAGCCATGGTATTCCTCGCTGGCTGCGGCGGCGGACCTGCGCCCAACACATTCGATCTCTCCGCACCACGTGAGGGTCTGCGCCGCAGTGAAGGCGGTCGTCGGGCCATCATTGTGGCAGAGCCAACCGCCGTCTCCACTCTCGACACCGAGCGGATTGTCGTCAGGGCCACCAACGCGGAACTCACCTATTTGCCCCGCGCACAATGGTCGGATCGCCTGCCCCGGCTGGTCCAGGCGCGCCTGATCCAGACATTCGAAAACAGCGGCCGTGCCGCCGTGGGCCGCCCGGGTGACCGCCTGGCAGGCGCATATCAGCTGCTGCTGGATATCCGCGCCTTCGAAATCCGGGAATCGAACCGGGATGCCGTGGTTGAAGTGGCCGTCAAGCTCGTGAATGCCAGCACGGGCTCCGTCAGCAGCGCACGGCTGTTCACAGCCACGGCGGGTGTTGGTGCAATCGACGGTGCGGGGGCGTCTCGGGCGCTGGATCAAGCCCTGGCGCGGGTGCTGTCCGATATCACGACCTGGGCAGGAGCCATTGGGTAATACCAGGAATAAAAAACCCGCAGGAACGTCACGTTCCGGCGGGTTTTTCATGGGAGGGCTGGACGCTTACTCGAAGCGCCCGGCAGCATGGGCAAGCATGGTGTAGACCTTGCCCGTGTCCGAGGTGAGGTAGGTGCGGGCGACCGAGCCATCGCGGCCTTCGGATGCGACGTCCTTCAAGAGCCTTTCGAACTCCTCGACATAACGATCAATGGTCTCGCGGAAGTCCGGCTCGCGGCGGTAGCGGCGGCGCACTTCATCGAAGGTCTGCTGACCCTGCAAAGTGTAGAGACGGCGCGAGAACACGCTGCGCTCGCCACCAGTGTAGCGATCCCACGCATCCATCACGGCATCGCTGTCGACGAGACGCGCGATATCCCCTGAAATGACATCCAGTGCTTCCAGACCCTGTTCAGTCGGGCGGGCCCGTGCCGTCCGCTGGGGCGCGACAGCGGCGTCGGTCGAGGCACTGGTCAGCAGGTCCGAGAGCCAGCCTCCTGTGCGCCCCGAGGGAGGAGTGGACCGTTCCGGAACAGGCGCCCTCGGGGGTGCAGGCGCACGCGGGACAACCGCCGGCGGCGGTACGGACCGCTCGACCACGGGTGCCGCCCGCTTCAGGACCGTTGCGGGAGTGGCATCAAGATTCGTGCGCTCGACGATGGCGTTCAACTCGTTCAGGGCGAGCAACTGATCGCCGACAGCCCGCTTGATGGCGCCCGTCTGGGCTTTCAGATCACGGGGCATACTGGAGGTGCTGCGGCTGATCTCGGCACGCGTCGCCTCGAGCTCCTGTGTGATGTCCGCCGTCATGCCGCGCAATTGCTCGGCCGTGTCACGGAAGCGCACCGTCGCTTCCGAGAAAACAGAGCCAAGTTCGCCCATGGCCTGATCGTAGCTTGCCCGCAGGCTAGCCCCTGTCCGCTCGCGCTCCTTGGCGGAAAGCGTCCGGATCATCTCGTATTGCTCGGAGATATTGGCCGTTGCGGACTGTGATGCATCATGCAGCGTGCTGCTGACCTCGCGTGCCTTGGCTTCGGCAGCGGACAAGCTGTCCTGCAAAAGCTGCTGGAAGCCGGTCATCATGGATTCCATCTCGCTGTTTTGCTGCTCTATGGCGCTGACGATGCTCTGCACATCGCCATGCTTGCGCTGCAGCGCCATATCGAAGCGCCCCTGGGCCGAAGACAGTTCTTCCGTGACCTTGAGGAGAGCAGTGCCTTGCAACTGGATGTTCTGGGACAACACGCTGGCCTCCCGCAGCACGCCGCCGGAAACCTCGCGCAGAACGCCGACCTGCTTTTCCACCCTCTCGGATGTATTGGACGTATCCGCGATGATCTGGCCCATTGCACTTTCCAGCTCACGCACACGCTCGGTAAGGCCGGTTTCAACCGCCTCGAGATTGTTGGTGGCGGAGGCCAGAATATTGTTGAGCGTGCCGTTGGCGTCACCCAGGCGGTTCAGCACCTCGGTGATTTCCCCGCTGAGCTTGCGATGCGCCTGTGTCAGGCCGCGCACGGATTGCTCGGCACCGCCAACAATGGCTTCATTGAACTCATGGGTCGAGGCATTGATGCGCCCCGTCAGTTCCTGACCCTTCGTGTCGATGAGCGCGGCAACGGCACTGCCGTTCTTCTCCAGCACATCGGCAACTGCGCTACCGCGAGTCTCGATCGCCCGGATGACGGTCTCGCCCACATCGGCGACCTCGCGTGCGATGGCCTGGCCGCGTGCGCCCAGTTCGCCCACGAGATTGGCACCGCGCTCGACGAACAGCGTGTTGATCTCCTCGGTCCGCTGACCCAGCGATGCCGCAAGCTGGAAGCCCTTCTTGTCGATGGCGTCCGAAACACCGTCGAGCCGATGCACGATGCGCTCCTCGAAAGTGCCGATCCGCGTATCGAGCGTTTCGGCAATCTCGCTGGCGCGACCGCCAAGCGTCGCGTTGATCTCGTCGGCCTTGGCAGTAAGCACGCCAGTGATCTCTTGGGCACGCGCACCCAGCTGCTCGGTCATCGCCGTGGTGCGGCTGTTGATGACGTCGTCGATCTCTCTCGCCTTCGTTTCCATGGCTGCCGTGACGTCGCGGCCACCCTCACCCATGATACGGGCGATCTCGATGGCACGCTGCGACAGCGTCTCGTTGAGCTGCTGACCACGACGCTCCAGGCCCGTGTCCACCCGCTGGATCAATTCATCAAACGATCCGCTGAGAACCTTGGCACGACCAATCGAGCGCTCCTCGAAGGCAGTAAGCTGTGATTCAAGGGCCTGCGTGGTGCTCTCGGTCTGCCCGGCCAGCCGGTCGACCAGGGCGGTACCATGGATGGTGACCACGGCCTCGACATTCTGCAGGCGCGCACCAACGGTTTCGTCGAAGCTGCGCAAATGATCGGACACGTTGATCGAATGGGCCTCCAGCGTACCGGTGAGGCCGCGTGCATTGTCCGCCAGCGCTTCGTTCACCCGGTTACCCTGTGTCGCAATGGCGAGCACGATGTCCTTGCCCGTCTCGGCCAGGCGGCTGGTGACTTGGTCGGCATGACCCGTCAGACGGCTTTCAACGTCGGCGGCATGACTGTTGAGCATGGTTTCCGCGTGGCGGGTACGCCCGTCGATGACGGTCGCAATGACCTGCCCCGCGCCTTCGAAAGCGGATCGCGCGTGACCAACCTGCTCGGATATCAGATGCGCGGCCTGTTGGCCGGTCTGTGCGATGCTGTCCTCGAGCGACTTGCCGTGGATCGTGATCGAATCGTTGATGCGATCGCTGGTCTCGACCAGACGCGCAGCCAGGCTGTCGCCGCGCGATGTCACGGTTTCGGCAATCTTGGTGCCGGTTTCCTCCAGCCGCTGGGTCACTTCGGCACCCCGGATGCCAAGGTCGATCACGAGTGCCTCGCCAGTGGCGCGCATGGTGTTGTTGACTTCCTGCGCCCTGCCACCAATCGCATCGATCAGCGATCGACCGGTGTCATCGAGAGTTTCGACCACGGTTTGCGAGCGGTCGGTAATGGCGCTGACCAGCGTGTTACCGGTATGCTCCAGCATGTCGTTGACGCTCTGGGCACGGTCCGCGATGGAATTCACCAACGTGTTGCCCGTCAGGTTCAGCGCTTCGTTCACCGCTTCCGCACTCTGGCTGAAGCGTGTTGTCACAGCGCTGCCCGTGCTTTCGATTTCGGCCGTGACGGATTGTCCCCGCTCGGCGATCTCTGCCACAAGCTGGGCACCGCTGTCAGTGATGGTGCGGGTCACATCGAGGCTGGTGGCCGCAATCTTGTCGTTGACGCTCTCGCCCGTGGCCGAGAGGCGGTCGATCAGCTCGGAGGATCGCACCGTGATCTGGTCGATCATCTGGTCACCGGCCCGCGACAGCGAATTTGCGATCTGGTCGCGCCTCTCATCGAGGGCCGACGTGACGCGGTCGCCCGCTGCGGTCACGGATTCTGTGATGCGCTGCGACACCGTCTGCATATCGTTGGAGAGATTGTCATGTGCGCCCATGATGGCGGCACGAACCGAGGTCGCATTGTTGTTGATGGCATCGCGCTGGTTGGCCAACTCGTCCAGCAGCATACGGATCTTCAGCTCATTGTCCGAATAGGAACGTTCGAGCTGCGACACCTCGCTGTGGACAAGCGCTTCAAGCTCGCTGGCACGCGCTACGGCACGTTCGATGCCATCGCCCATCGATGCGACTTCGCGGCGAATGGCCTGGCCAAGCGAAAACACCGAATCCGAGGCAATCGTCTCGGGTTGCGCCAGTCGCAAGGCGGCTTCTGTCAACGCACGGGCGGCAATCCGCATTTCCTGAGCACGGCGCACCATCGATGCGGTGGTGAACATGAAGATCACAGGCAGCAGCGCAGCCACGGCAATTGCAGCCACTTGCGGCAGGTTGCCCTGCGCAAGATAGCCGCCTGTCGCGCTGATGGCGCTGTCATAGGTGTTGTAAGCATAGGTGAGCACGAGGGTCAGCCAGCCCAGGGACAGCAGGGCTGCGATCCAGTGCGGCATCCGCGAGGGGCGTTCCTGCAGCGAGGAAAGCAGAGCAGCGCCATTGCGCCGGTCGTCATTCGCGGCTGTGCGGGGCGGAGCAATCGCGGGAGCGGCCAGCGGCTCGTTGGCAGCTGCCGGCGGGGTGAGAGCGGGCGGAGACATCGCGGGCGGAGCTGCAATGGCGTCGGCCACGGCCTGCTCCAGCGCAGGCTCGAACTTGACTTCGGGAGCCTTGTCGATCCTCGGCATCTTCGCCTTGGGCAGGCGGGGTGTCGCCATAGGGCCGTCCGTCCCGGTTGCCGGGCTGTTCAGAGCCTCTTCGATCGCCGAAAGGGCGGCTTCCGCCGGGTCCGGAGTCTTGATTGCCTTGGCCATGCTTGCTTTACCTCGATACACCACACCGCAGCCGATGCTGGTGTCGGCATGTCCACGCTCCACACAGGAGAGCCTCGAGGATACGCCAACACGGAACCAGCAAACCGACCCTGACCACCAGCGTTTACACAGGCGATCATTCCTGATTTTAGACGCGAAACCTCCCTGTGCGCAAACTTCCTGTTAATCTTTCGATAAACTTCGTTAACGGCGGCGCAGGAACGGGTCGCCCTGATGGTGTACTTGGAGTAGGCGATAAGCATGGAAAACGTCATCGACCTCGACATGCTCGACGAGCAGACCTTTCAGGATGCCGTGATCCGCCGCGAGGTCATCGGGATGTTCCTCGATCAGGCTCCGGCCATCTCTTCGGCCCTCGCCGCGACGTCTGGCCAGGCCAGGGCAGATATCGCCCACCGGCTGAAGGGCTCCGCGTTGGCGCTGGGTGCAACAGCCCTGGCGGCAGCAGCCTCTCGCCTCGAAGAACAGCCAGATGTGCCACAGAGCCTCACCGAAACCAGCCATGCGCTCGACGCCACGCTTCAGGCCCTGAGGCATTTGAGCGCTTGAACGTGTTTCCCATCTCGTCAGAAGCTTCAGCCTCCGCTATTAGCGCTGCCGAAAACCAAGATCAAGCGCTTGCATCCGCTGCGCCACGAGGACGACATGCCCAAGATCATCTTCATCGACGCCACCGGTACAGCCCGCACGATCGACGCGGAAAACGGCTCCACCGTGATGGAAGCGGCCATCCGCAACAGCATTCCGGGCATCGAGGCCGAGTGCGGCGGTGCCTGCGCCTGCGCAACCTGCCACGTCTATGTGGCGGATGACTGGTCGGCGAAGGTCGGCAAGCCGCAGCCCATGGAAGACGACATGCTGGATTTCGCCTTCGATGTGCGTCCCACATCGCGGCTGTCCTGCCAGATCAAGATGAAGGCGGAACTCGACGGGTTGACGGTGTCGACGCCTGCGAAGCAGGGGTAAGGTATAGGCCGTCGGCAGTCGAAATCAGTCTTGTTCCCTTCTGCTTACTGCCGACTGGCGACTGCACCACTTTCTTTCGGCAAAACCTCTTCTGGCACGCTACCCGCCGAAAAACCCCTCGGTCGGTTGCGTGCGAGATAGCGCACGGTCCACCACGCGAAGTATAGCGCCAGCGCACCGGTGAAGAATGCCACCGGCAGGCCCCTGTTGAGAATGGCCTGGCCCATGACGATGACCAGCGCCAGCACCGCCACCAGGCCAGCCAGCCCCGTGACCAGATGCAGCCAGCGCGGCATCCCCGCCTGCAAGGCGACACTGGGATTGGCACGGGCAACCTCGGCAATCAGCTGCAGCACGAAGCGTCGATACTCCGCATCCTGACGCTCCAGATCGACGAGGCTCTTCCACGACAGGTTGGTCAACGATGCGGTATGCCCGTCACGCCGATAGACCTTGGCGACATACCCCTCGTTGGTGGTGTTGCGCGGACGGTAGGTCAGCCGGATCATGGCGATGTCATGGTAGGGGAAATTGCCCGAGCGCTTGCCCTGCTCGACCGCCAGATACTGCGGAAGCAGGCGAAACTCCGCCTCAGCCTGATAAGGCTTGGCGCGATGGGAATAGTGGGCGAGAGAGCCTTCGGTCATGCACGGCTTCTGGCTGGGATTGACCGTTGAAGCAAGAGGACAACCGGATGCCAGGACACCCGAACATGCCAAAGGCGGGGATTGCTCCCCGCCTTTGACGATGTCGTAAGGATCGACTGGATCAGAACAGACGCAGGATGGCCTGATCGGCACGCGATGCCAGCGAGAGAGCCTGAACCGACAGCTGCTGCTTCGTCTGCAGGGCTGAAAGGTTCGCGCCTTCCTCGTTGATATCGGCAAGCGTCAGGTAATCCGCGAACTCGTTGTTCGTCCGCATCGCCGACTTCGTGAAATCCTTGCGGATGTCGAGAACCGAAGCCTGGGTTGCAATCGCCGAACCAGCGGTCTGCAGACCGGACAGAACGGTCGTGAGCTGAGTCACGGTGGCGTTGATCAGAGTACCGTTACCAGCCGTACCCCAGGCCGTACCCGAACCATAGGATTCACCCGTTGCCGTCGCTGTGATCGACATGCCCGTGGCGGCAGCCGTAAAGCCGACGTTCAAACCACCAGCAATGCCAAGACGCATGCTTTGTGCGGTCAGCGTGATGCTGGTGGTACCCGACACGTTCGAGTTGATCACTTCGTTGGTGGCAGCCGTCGTGCCTGTCGTGAACAGGCTCTTGCCGTCGTAGGTGGCATCCTGGGCCAGACGGTTCATCTGGGTCAGCAATTCACCAACCTGGGCCTGAAGCGTGTTCCGGTTCGGGTCGGCATCGGCGAGCTGGGCAGCCTGGCGAGAAATCGCCTGGGCGGATTCAGCAAGCTTGGACATGCCATCGATGGCCTTGGCAGCCTTGGCGATGATCTTGGAGCCACGCTCCATACCATCCATCAAACCACCGAGATCGCGTGAGTCTTTCTGAAGGTTGGCGGCGCGGAAATAAGAACCCGCGTTGTCGAGAGCCGAATTGACCTTCTTGCCAGTCGCAAGACGCTTGTTGGCAGTATCGATGTTACCCTGGATGTCGCCCATCGAGTAGAGAGCATTGCGCATACCGGAGGAGAGAGAAACTGACATTGTGAAACTCCTGTTTCGTGTTGACGCCCCTTCTGGGGCACCGAAGCATTCTGCCTCGGCTTGACGATCAGGAAGGTGCCGTTGCGGCAGGTAACGCAACGTCAAGGAACATGGTTACGCCGCCGGTAGGCTTACCGGTGGGGAAATATTCACGATGAAGATGGGATTAAAGTGGGGTCGTTAACCCCTTGGAAGGGTAGAATATTATTATATATCAATGGTTTGAGAATTTATTGGTGCGTTAAAGTTAACGAAATTCGCTGTTTCTCCACTTCAAATCCCTTCCCCCTTGCGGAGCGGGATGAAGAATGCAGGCCACCTTGCCCCTGGTGGCAAGGAAACACGATCACAGCAGGTCGATCAGCGCCGGGATCAACGGCTCGTCGGCGGGCGGCATGGGGTAGTCCCTGAGCTTGGCAGGCCGCACCCATTTCAGCGCCTGCCCTTCCCGCGCAGTCACAACACCGTCCCAGCGGCGGCAAATGTAAAGAGGCATCAACAAATGGAATTCCGGATAGGCATGGCTGGCAAAGGTCAGCGGCGCGAGGCAAGCCTCCTTCACATCGATGCCGATCTCTTCCTTGAGTTCACGGATCAGCGCCATCTCGGGGCGCTCGCCGGGGTCCAGCTTGCCACCGGGGAATTCCCACAACCCGGCAAGCGATTTCCCTTCAGGTCGCTGTGCGATCAGGACGCGACCATCCTCATCGACAAGCGCACAGGCGACAACCAGCAAGACCTTCATGACGCCCTCCCAAGGGGCAGTCGCAGCACGCCCGAAACGATGGCCACGCCCAGGAGCACGATCCCCCCGCCAATGATCTGGCGCAGCACGATGGCCTCGCCAAGCACCGCCACGCCGATCAGGACGGCAACCACCGGCACCAGGTAACCCGTCATGGAGGCCCGCGTCGCACCTGATACCGCAATCAGGCGCATGAAAATCCACAGCGGCAGCGCCGTCGAGAACAAGGCCAGCGCGACGAGGGTGAGCGTATGCTGGCCCACCCCCGCAAAACCGGATGGCCCTGCGATCATCCCGGCCAGTGCTGCGGCAATGATGCCTGAAAATGCCTGCTGACCGAGGGTCAGGCGCAACGGTGCCGGATTGGGGATCGTGCGCGTGTAGACATTGCCGATGGCGTAGCATGTCGTCAGCAGCAGCATCGCCAGCACGCCGAGCAAGGTGCCGCCACCCTCCAGCACCTTCGGGCCGATCAGCAGCACCATGCCGACGAGGCCGACGACGAGGCCCAGCCCGCGAGCGAACGTGATCCGCTCATTGGCAAGAAAAAGATGTGCGAGTGCAGCCGTCAGCAGCGGCCCGGAAGCCTGGATCAGCGCGGCGGGTCCGCTGTCGAGCTGCGTGAGTGCGTAGGCCACGAGGATGTTCGGCCCCCAGCCGTTGACGGTGCCCAGCACCAGCCAGTCGCGCCACTCGCGTCCCCTGGGGATGATCGACTGGCCCAACGCCAGAACCACGACTGTCATGGCCAGCGCGGCACCAACGCCCCTCACCGCCGCAATGACGATGGGTGACAGCTCACCGTTGATCAGCTTCACGAAGAGGAAGCTGCACCCCCAGGTCACGGCGCATCCCGCGAGATGCAGGATGAGAAAGGTGTTGGAAGGCCCGGCTGTTCTGTCTGCCGTCACGAGCGATAGTCGCCGTTGATCTCGACATACGCCTTGGTCAGGTCGCAGGTATAGGCGGTGTAGCGTCCGTTGCCGAGGCCAAGGTCCACCGTGATGAGGATGTCCTGGTTCTTCATGTAGGCAGAGGTCTGACCCTCGCTGTAGTCAGGGTCACGCTCGCCGTCCACCGCGACGCGGTAAGGTCCGAATGCAATTGCCAGCCTGTCCCGTTCCGCTGGTTGTCCGGCTTTGCCCACCGCCATGACCACACGCCCCCAATTCGCGTCCTCGCCCGCCACAGCCGTCTTGACCAAGGGCGAATTGGCGATCGACATGGCGATGACGCGGGCCGACTTGGCCGAAACCGCGCCATTGACCTGCACGGTCACGAATTTGCGTGCGCCCTCGCCATCTTTCGCCACGAGTTGCGCCAGTTCCAGCAGCAACGCGTTCAGCGCCTTGCGAAAGGCCACCAGAGACCGATCAGCTGGAACCGTCACCGGCTTCTGGCCGCGCTTGGCGGCAGCACCCGTGGCGAACAGCATCAGCGTGTCGGACGTCGACGTGTCACCATCCACCGTGACGGCGTTGAAGCTGTTGGTGACCCCCTTGGCGAGCAGCGCCTGCAACGCCTCCCTGCCAATGGCTGCATCTGTGAAGACGAAGGACAGCATTGTCGCCATGTCAGGTGCGATCATGCCCGCGCCCTTGGCGATGCCGGCGATGGAGACGGGAACTCCGTTTATGTTCACGGTCCGCGCGGCAACCTTGGGAAAGGTATCCGTGGTCATGATGGCCTTGGCCGCATCCAGCCATGGCCCGCCCTTGGCCCGCCTGGCGCAATCTTCCAGCACGCCGTTGAACCGCGTGGCATCGAGCGGCTCGCCGATCACGCCGGTCGAGGCCAGGAATACTTCGGAGGTCTTGCACTCCACCGCCTTTGAAGCGATTTCAGCCGTCAGCTTGACCGCCGCCTTGCCCTTGGCACCGGTGAAGGCATTGGCATTGCCGGAATTGACGACCAGCGCCCGGGCCGACCCCTTCGCCAGATGGGCACGGCACCAGTCCACCGGCGCCGAGGGACACTTCGATGTGGTGAACACGCCCGCCGCAACGGTCCCCTTGTCCATCAGGGCAAGAAACACATCAGTGCGGTTGCGATACTTGATGCCAGCTTCCGCCGTGGCGAAACGCACGCCCGGTATTTCCGGTACAGTGGGGTAAACCTTGGGAGCGAGCGGAGAAACGGGCACATCTTTGCCAGCCATGAAAAACCTCTGATGTCAAAACTGGGAGTTCCTTAAACCATCGCCAACGGCCATGGGAGAGGGAAAACCGGCTCCCAGGAAGCAATGACGGCGGTTCGCAACACATTGCTAACCATAACGGCAAATCTGGGGTGAACAGGCATGGTGAATTTCACAGGCCGCTTCAGCATTTCTTAAGCGCAATTGGTTACCTTGATCGTCAGTTTGGTCTCGTTGAGTTGTGTTGAGTAAGTGAGTGAGAGTCCAATGAGTGAACCTATGCGTCCGCGTGTGAAGTATGTCATCGGCCCTGATGGGAGCCCGTTGACGATTGCTGACCTGCCGCCCTCCGATACGCGCCGCTGGGTCATCCGGCGGAAAGCGGAAGTCGTCGCAGCCGTGCGCGGGGGCCTGCTCTCGCTGGAGGAAGCCTGCAGCCGTTACACGCTGACCGTGGATGAATTCCTGAACTGGCAGCATTCCATCGAATCCCACGGCCTTGCCGGCCTGCGCACCACACGCATTCAGCATTATCGCCAGTAAGCAATACCGATTCGGATTTCAAAGGGCGGTCTGCGGGTCGCCCTTTTTGTCGTTTGTCACGGAGAACAGAGCAGGCGTTGTGCGTCCTTCGAGGCTCCGCTTCGCTCCGCACCTCAGGATGAGGACCGTTGTGCGAGGCAAGACATGCCTCATCCTGAGGTGCGAGCCAAAGGCGAGCCTCGAAGGACGCACAACGCCTCCTGCAACCTATCGATGCACGCCGATCTGCGCGGTCAATCCGCCATCAACCGGGATCACGGCCCCAGTGATATAGGCCGCCGCATCCGACATCAGGAAACCGACGGTTGCCGCCACCTCTTCCGGCCTGGCAAAGCGCCCCACTGGAATCTGGCTCTCCATCTTCTCCCGATAAGCCTCATAATTGGCCATCATGTCGGTGGCGATGAAGCCGGGTGCCACGTAGTTCACGGTGATGCCACGCTTCGCGGTCTCGATCGCCAGCGTGCGGCAATAGCCTAGCAGCGCGGCCTTCGAGGCCGCATACGCCGCATTGCCTTGATTGGCCTGCAGCGCCGTCACTGAGCCGATGACAGTCACCCGGCCAGAGCGAGCACGCATCATGTTGCGCGACAGCGATTTGATGAGCCGCGTGAACGACCAGAAATTCACCTGCATCGCGGCTTCCGCCTTGGCCTGGTCCATCATCATGGACAGCGCATCATAGGGCTGGCCCGCATTGTGGACGAGACCGTGATACGGCGTTTCCTCGCAAGCCCTGGCGAAGGCATCCACGGCGTCAACCAGCGAAAGGTCCAGTTCCAGCGCCCTGACCACGCGCCCGCCTGCAGTCAGCTCCGCCGCCAACGCTGAGGCCTGATCGCCGGACGAGCGATAGGTGAAATCGACGTCGAAGCCTTGTGCCACGAGCTGGCGGACGATGGCCGCGCCAACGCCCTTGCCTCCGCCAGTTACCAGAATGCGTTTGGGTTCAGACATGGACGTTCCTCAAAGCCCTCACCCTGAGCTTGTCGAAGGGTCGAGGGCGGTGGTTCGATATCTGGCTGGATCATCCTTCGACAGGCTCAGGATGAGGCCTCGTGTTTCACACCGGCTCTGCCGTCATGACCAGACAGGTGTTCTGTCCGCCGAAACCGAAAGAGTTGGAGATCACACTTGTCACAGTCACGTCCCGCGCGACATTGGCCACAATATCGATAGCGATGGTGGGATCTGGCACGTGATAGTTGATTGTGGGCGGAATGCGCCCGTGCTGGATCGACAGCAGCGAGAAAACGGCCTCCACCGCGCCGGCCGCCGTCAGCGTGTGGCCGATCATCGACTTGTTGGAGGTAATGGGCGGCACCGTCTCGCCAAACACGACCTGGCAGCCCATCGCCTCCATCTTGTCGTTCTCGGGCGTGGACGTGCCATGCGCATTGATCGTGTCGATCTGATCGGGGCGCAGGCCCGCATCATGCAGTGCGGCCTTGATGGCGCCGATCACGGGCTTGCCATCGGGTGACGAGCGTGTGCGGTGGAAGCCATCGCCCATTTCGCCGCATCCCGCGAGCACGCCGAGGATGGTGGCGCCCCGCGCGACGGCGTGATCATAATCTTCCAGCACCAGCGCACCGGCACCCTCTCCCATCACGAAGCCATCACGGTTCTTCGAGAAGGGCTTGGCGGCCCCTTCGGGCGGATCGTTCTGGGTGGACAACGCCGAGAGCAGGGAAAAGCGGATCAGCGCCTCGGCATGGACCGAGCCATCCGTCCCGATGCACAGCGCCGCTGACGTCTCGCCCCGGCGGATCGCCTCGACGCCCAGCTGGATCGCCGTGGCACCCGAGGAGCAGGCCGTGGACAGCGAGATGGGCGACCCCCTTGTGCCGAATTCATCGGCAATGCGGTCCGCCACCGTGCCGAACAGAAAAAGATCATGCACCGCTTGGAACTGGCCGGTGGCGGCCCCCTTCAGCACATCCTTGTAGGTAAGGTCGCCATTGCCACCAGCATTGGCCATGGCGGCGCGCTGCGGCCATTCCACCTCGACCGGGGGCACCGCCATGAACAGCTGGCCCGGGAAATCGCGCTTGCCGCCCAGCGCTGACTGCACAAGCGCTTCGCCCGCTGCCAGTCGCGCCAGCTCATGCGACAGGTTGGGGGCACAGAAGGGATCAGCAATTGCCAGCGTATCGACCGTTCCGGCGATGGTGGTGCGCAGGCCCTCCGTCGGAAACCGCGTGATCCTGTGGATACCGCTCTTGCCCGCTGTCAGCGCCGCCCAATTGTCGTCCTTGCCCACGCCAAGCGAAGTCACCACGCCCATGCCCGTAATGGCGACAACAGGGCGGTCGTGTTTGTCACGTGTCGGTTTCACCATCACAGCGCCTCCACTGTCACCAGGCCCTCGCCCCTGTGATAACCGATCCCCGTGACAGCGATGGGACCGGCGAGTTTACCAGCCGAGAGGCCACCTGCAGCGAGCGCGACACCAAAGGCAAATTGCGCTTCGATGGAATGACCAATCATGTCTCCCGAAAGCACCATTCTCGCGCCAGCTGCCCTGGTTGCAAGCGCCTGTGCTTCCTCGCTTGCTGCCGAGGCAAAACCGGTATTGCCTGAAATGACTGTGGCGACCTGACCAACCGCTGCGATCTGCTCGCCCAGGACACGCTGGACATCGCCGGGATTGCGCCGGGAACGTTCCGCTGCCACCGGCCCGAGCCTAGCGATCAGCCGTGCGCCCCGCGCCACCGCATGGTCGCGCGATTCCAGCACCAGGAATACCGAGGCGGAACCCGGCACGAAGCCCCCGCCCCCGCGCTTCAGCACAGGCACCGAGGGATCTCGCCAGACAGCGCCACCCATCTCATAGGTCAGGATCAGGTCAGAACGCTCTGCATTGGTGGCTCCACCAACTAGGAAAATATCGTTCTGGCCCGAGCGAATGCGGGCCTCGGCGATACGGATGGCATCGACGCCCGCCTGTTCTTCGCCCATGAAGGTGCGCGACCCCCCGATCACCCCATGCACGATGGAGATATTGCCCGCCAGCAGATTGGACAGCTGGGCCAGAAACAAAGTCGGTCGGAGATCCGACATTAGCCGTTCGTTCAGATAGACCTCGGGGTTTTCGGCACTGCGCAAGCCCGTGAGAATCTGACCGTCAACGGCATAGTCTCTCTCGCCACCGCCGCAGGCAACGATGAGGTGCATTCTTGCCAACAACTCTGCATTGCCCTTGACGCCCGCATCTTCAAGCGCCGCGCCCGCAGCATAGGTGCCGTAGCGCTGCCACGGCTCCATCTGCCGCTGATCGGACTTCTTCGGGATATGACGATCAAGCGCCACCGGTACGGCGGGATGAACCGCGTAGGGCGCGAAGGTCTCGCGGTCGATATTGGGCGTGAAGCCAGACAGGGCTTCGACATGCGGGGCAATACCCTCGCCCAGACTTGTGACGATGCCTATGCCGGTGATGATGACGTCGCGGGGGGACATTCCAGGGTGCATTCCGCTGCTGCTTCGCTGCTCGTGCGAAGCTTCAAGGCTTGCCGGGTATCACGCCGTGATTTCGGAACCAAGCCCGATCCGCGTGATCTGCCCCAGCATCAGGCTCTTCATGTCAGCAGGAAAGGCGGTCAGCGCAAAACGCAGCGAGGCGCTGGCAACCATTTTGCCATCAACGCGAATCTTTGCCTTTGTCGCGGCATAGCCCGAGCCCTCCTGGTCAAACCTGGCCTCGACGGCGAGATCCTGCCCCGGTGTCACGAAGTGCCGAAAGCGGGCCTCGTCGACCCCCATGAGGAAGGGCATGTGCGAGAGATGGTTGAGAGCCAGCAGCAGATAGCCCGAAGCCTGCGCCATGGTTTCCGTGAGCAGCACGCCAGGCACAAGCGGATGACCGGGGAAATGACCTTCGAAGACGGGACTTTCCATGGGAACTCTCGCTCTGGCGACGATCATCCTGCCCCCGCGGTCGAACGCTGCGACGCTGTCGATCATTTCGAAATACTCGAGGCGCATGGAGGCTGACTACGCCGCCTTGGCGGCCACCAGTTCGTCGATCCGGGCGCAGAGATTCTTCAAGACGAAGTAGTTCTCGGCAGGCGTCTTGCCCTCGTTGACCTCCTGCGTCCATTGCTCAAGCGGCATCTTGATGCCGAATTTCTTGTCCACGGCAAAGGCAATGTCGAGGAACGCCAGGCTGTCGATGCCCAGATCGTTGATGGCATGGCTCTCGGGTGTGATGGTGTCACGAGCGATGTCAGCGGTTTCGGCGATGATATCCGCGACGGTGTCATACGTGGACATCGTGCTCTCCTTCGTAAAAAAATATCGGGCGTCAGTCACTGACGGAACGCGCGTCTATACAAGACCACTCCGGTTTGTCCAATGGTTGGCCCGTTCAAAACAGTGGTTTCAATTGCACACCGGGAATTCGAAAGGGACCGATGGCCAGGCGGCCACCATCGAAAACGAGTGGCAGCCGCAGGTTCATGTCGCGGCCGCCCCCTGCCCGACCTCCGCCCAGGAGCGCACCAACGAGGCCTCCAGCCGCAGGGCCCAGCCCCACGCCGAACTGCTGGAGGATGGCACCCGCATTGACGAAGCTGGCATCAAGCCGCCCCTCGATCCGCCGCTGATCATCCAGCTTCAGGTCACCCTTGGCTTCAAGGCGCGGCGCACCTTTCGCAAGCTTCAGTTGCTCCACCTTGATTGTGCCGCCACCCGCCCGCCAGGTCTCCATGGTTGCACGCCAGTTGCGGCGATCCACCGTCTTGAGGCCAAGCAGCCGGGCATCCAGCTCCAGCGTAAGGGGGTCACGGCTGTTGGTGAGGATATCCGTCTCCGGAATCACTGCATTGTCGAGCCTGATGGCCAGATCATAGGCCCCGGTGACGGAAGGGTCCGTGCCCTCGCGCAAATGCGCCTCCAGCTTGCCGACTGCCCAGCGGCCACCACCTGCCGAGCTGATGGCGAGTGTCTCCACTTCCAGCGACAGCCGTTCCAGCCGGTTGACGCCCCCGCGCGTGCTGGCCCGGGCTGTTTTCCAGGTCGCGGTGAGTTCGGGTGCCAGCGGACTGCGGACCACCAACGGGCCTTCAAACTCGGAGATCACATGCGCCATGGCAAGAGCGCCCGCCGTTGTACCGATGATCGTCAGCCCCTTGAGTTGGCCGTTGATGACCTCCCCAGCGTCACCCCGCTGGCGATAGGAGGGATTGCTGCACCGTCCCTCGATGCGAAACGGAAAGCCCGTGATGCTACGGTCCGGGCAACTCCACTCCCGCCCGACTGTCGCCTCGCGGGCAAAGAGATTATCGATCTCGGCATGGATGCGCGAGCGGCCGTAAAACCACAACGCGGACCAGGCGACCGCCACCAGCAACAGCAGGATAAATGGGATATAGAGCCACAGACGGCGCGGCTTGGCGGAGGTTTCAACGTTCATTGGCCCAATCCATGCATTGTCACCCGCAGTAACCGCTGCTACCCCGGGACTATCCTCTTTTGCATGTCACAATGGATCACGTCGAGATCAAGGCCAGCCATTCTCATCCTCAATCCCATTGTGGGGATATGTGGGTGTTCGGCTATGGCTCGCTCATGTGGAACCCGGGATTTCCCTTTGCGGAGCGATTGCCAGCCGTTGCCCATGGCGTTCATCGCAGGCTCTGCGTGTATTCCACGCGCTATCGCGGAACGCCGGAAAAGCCCGGCCTCGTCGTCGGCCTGCTGAAAGGGGGCTGTTGTCCCGGTGTGGCTTTCCGCGTGCTGGCAGACAATGTGGCCTCGACACGCCGTTACCTGACCGAGCGCGAGCAAGTTTCTCGTATCTATCACGAAGTGTTCCGTCCGGTCCGGTTGCGCGATGGCCGCACCATCGCGGCGCTTTGCTATGTGGTTGACCTCCAGCATCAGCAATTCGCGGGCAGACTCTCGCGCGAAGAACAATTGCACATGGTCGAGAGGAGCTGTGGTTCCATTGGACCCAACCGCGACTACGTCTGCAACACGGCGAAATCTCTCAGCGAAATCGGTGTCGAGGACCGCACCCTGCGCTGGCTGGCTGAAAAACTGGTGTAACGTCTGCCTCTCACCCCCAATCGCGCCGGACTGTTTTGCGGACAATCCGACATTTGCTATTCACGTCTCACGCGAATCAAGCGTGAAATGACCAGCAGGAAACACCATGAGCGGCGGACACGGACCTTCCATCGAGGGTAACAACAAATACATCGCATTGATGATCGCGGTCCTCGCGCTGTTTCTCGCTTTTTCCGAAATGCTGGGCAAGAACGCGGAGAAAGCCTCGATGCAGGCCAATATCGAGGCCAACAACCTGTGGGCCTTCTTCCAGGCCAAAACCATTCGCCGCGCGATGGCGCAGAACCTCAGCGAGGTTATCCAGCTCGACGCCGTGGGCGTGACGGACGACGCAAAGAAAGCCGCCATCGCCAAGCAGATCGACACCTGGACCAAGCTGGCGGCCCGGCTGGAATCAGAACCCGATGCCAACGAGGGCCGCAAGGAGTTGATGGCCCGCGCCAAGGCAGCCGAGAAAAGCCGGGACGTGAACAACCAGAAGAACGAAGGCTTCGAGATCGCGTCGGCCATCCTGCAGGTTTCGATCGTCGTGGCCTCCGCCATGATCATCACAGGCATTGTGTGGCTGGCCTATCTCGCGGGTGGTATGGGGATCATCGCCATCACACTGATGGCGGTTGCGCAATTCGCCCCGACAATCCTGCCCTTTCACTGAAGGCAGGGCGTCACCGCCCCCTGATGCGTGCCCTCAGACGGGCCAGTTGGGATGTGCGCCCCGGCACAATGCCCAACAGTGCCATGGCCCGAAGCTTCACCTCGACTATCCGTGCTTTCAGCGCCGTTTTGTAAGGCGCGATGAACGCTGATGCCTTCTCCCGCAAGGCGTTGACGTGGTCATAGACCCAGACGAACCAGCGGAACGTCATCAGCTTGTCGCGCGTCAAGTCAAACAGGAACGCGACCAGGCCAAAGCCCACGATCTTGATCGAGACGAAACCAAGCGCACCCAGCATAAGATGGCCATGCGTCATCAGGTAGAGCGACGCCAGCTTGAGCGGCTGGACCGCGATAACCGGAATGAGAAACAGCAGCAGCGCACCCCAGGGAGGGATCGTCTCGATACGTTCAGCCACCCAGCGCTTGACCGACTCGAACGGCAGGTGGTCCCGCAGCCAGTGACTGAACGCTGTCAGCCGGTCCCAGAGCCAGGCCTCGAAGAGAAAGATGGCGGCAAGAAGCAGCCAGAACGGGCGGGTCAAGCGCGTAAGCATGATGGGATCGTAGCACAGATTGCGGCGAAATCACCGCATCTGTGACTGCCTAGCTCGTTGACAGATGCTCGACGACAAAAATCCAACACATTCGCTCAGTGGAATCAATGGATCGACGTTGTCAGACCGGAGGTCCGAAATGCCCATGACAGCCTATGCCCGCCTGATGCAGATGCAGGCCGATATCGAGCGGATCAAGTCAACCGCCGTTTCCCGACGCGCCTGCCAGAGCGACGAAAGAGACCTTCTGCCACTGGAACGCGCATCCGTTGGTCCTCTTCCGGACGATGCGCTCCTGCCGGGCGAAAAGGAACCCGGAAGTGTGACCGATCTGCACCCGACACTGAACTGAGGCCGGTTTCCCTCAGACGTGGATGGCCCGCTTGTCCACCGCGAGCGCTGCTTCCTTCACTGCTTCGCTCATCGTGGGATGCGCGTGGCACGTGCGGGCCAGATCTTCCGATGACCCACCGAATTCCATGAGCACGCCGACCTCGTGGATGAGATCGCCTGCACCCGCCCCAATGATATGGCAGCCCAGAACGCGGTCTGTCGTTGCATCAGCCAGCACCTTGACGAAGCCTTCGGTGGCCCGGTTCGCCCGTGCGCGACCATTGGCCGTGAACGGAAACTTGCCCGCGCGGTAGGCGATGCCCGCCTTCTTCAGGTCTTCCTCGGTCTTTCCGATCGCCGCCACTTCCGGCCACGTGTAGACCACGCCGGGAATGCAATCGTAGTTGATATGCGGCTTCTGGCCCACGAGGATTTCCGCCACGCACACACCTTCATCCTCGGCCTTGTGTGCAAGCATCGGTCCGCGCACCACATCGCCGATGGCATAGATACCCGGCACATTGGTGGCGAAATGAGCGTCGATGACCACGCGGCCCCTCTCCAGGACGACGCCCGCCGCTTCCAGCCCCAGGCCATCCGTGTAGGGGCGACGACCTGTGGCGACGAGCACCACATCGGCCTCAACCGTTTCTGCCGCGCCACCCGCGACAGGCTCGAACGTGACGCTCGCACCCTTCTTGGACCTCGCCACAGCGGTCACCTTCGATGACAGCTTGAAGGCCACTCCCTGCTTCTGCTGGATACGCAGGAAACTCTTGGCGATCTCATCATCCATGCCGGGCAGGATGCGGTCGAGATATTCAATCACGGTGACTTGCGAACCAAGCCTGCGCCAGACCGAACCAAGCTCCAGACCAATGACGCCACCACCGATGACAATCATCTTGGCAGGCACCTTGTCGAGTTCCAGTGCGCCGGTTGAGGACACGACAACCTTTTCGTCGAAGTCGATCGTCACACCGGGTGGCGAGGCAATGTCGGATCCCGTGGCGATGACGATATTCTTCGTCTCCAGCACCTGAATGGAACCGTCATCGGCCTTCACCTGAACTTTGCCTGGTCCAGCGATGGACCCCCAGCCCTTCACGCCGTCCACCTTGTTCTTCTTCAGCAGGAACTCGACGCCCTTGACGTTGGCGTCCACCGTATCCTGCTTGTGCTTCATCATCACGGGCAGGTTGAGCTTCGGCTTAGGCACGTCGATGCCCAACTCCGCAAAGCCGTGCCCCGCTTCGTCGAACAGCTCCGAGGCGTGCAGCAGCGCCTTGGACGGGATGCAGCCGATGTTGAGGCAGGTGCCACCGTAGGTCTTCATCTTCTCGACGATGGCGGTCTTCAGTCCGAGCTGCGCGGCGCGGATGGCACAGACATATCCGCCGGGGCCGGAGCCGATGACAATGAGGTCGTAGGACATTCAGCACTCCATGGCGGCCGCAGCCGCCCAATTGAAACTCAATAGCACCGCACGCCCCAGGGCGTGGAGCGACAATATCCGCCGATGCCCACGCCCCAGACCGGCCCCACCCCGATCACCACCGGGCGGCGCGATTGCGCCTCGATGGCGCGGTTGCGGTCGAGATCGAGGCGGCACTGGGTATAGCCCGGCGTGCCGCGCTTCGCGCCATATTGCTGGCAGCGCGCGTCGTCATCCCGATCCTGCTCGGCGCGGCGCTCTTCAAAGGTCTGGCACGCCGCCAGAGGAAGGATGAGGGCAAGAAGGGCCAGTTTGCGCAACATTGTCTCTCCGTTGGTTTATTCGTCAGTTTGCATCGATGTCGTACGTCCTTCGAGGCTCATGCACTCAAACTCTCCCGCCTCACAAATCCATCACCAGCCGCGCCGGGTCTTCGAGCGATTCCTTCACCCGCACCAGGAACGTCACGGCCTCCTTGCCATCCACAATGCGGTGATCATAAGACAGCGCCAGATACATCATGGAGCGCACCACGACCTGCCCGCCGACCACCATCGGGCGCTCCTGGATCTTGTGCATTCCCAGGATGCCGGATTGTGGCGCGTTCAGGATCGGCGTGGACATCAATGAGCCGTAGATGCCGCCGTTGGTGATGGTGAAGGTGCCACCCTGCATTTCCGCAACGGTGAGGGAGCCGTCTCGCGCCCGCTTGCCAAGATCGCTGATTGTCTTCTCGACGCCAGCGATGGAAAGTTGATCCGCATTGCGCACCACGGGCACGACAAGCCCCTTGTCCGTGCCAACGGCAATGCCGATGTGGTAATAGTTTTTGTAAACGAGATCCGTGCCGTCAATCTCGCCATTGACGCCCGGCAGTTCCTTCAGCGCCTGCACGCAGGCCTTCACGAAAAGGCCCATGAAGCCGAGCTTCACGCCGTGCTTCTTCTCGAAGATTTCCTTGTACTTCGCCCGAAGCGCCATCACTTCGGTCATGTCCACCTCGTTGAAGGTGGTCAGCATGGCCGCGGTGTTCTGCGATTCCTTGAGCCGCCGCGCGATCGTCTGGCGCAGCTTGCTCATCTTGACGCGCTCCTCGCGTGACGCATCATCCGCAGTGACGGCGGCGCGGACAGCAGCGGGCGCGGATGCGGGTGTAGGTGTAGGTATGGGTGCAGGTGCAGGCGCGGGTACGGGTGCTGCGCTCGCCTTGGCGACAGCCGCCATGACATCTTCTTTCAGCACTTGACCACGCTTGCCGGAGCCTGAATCGACCGCGACGCCGGTTTCCGCCATCATCTTGGAGGCAGCAGGAGCGGGAGGCATGGCGGTTGTGGTGGCTGCCTTTTCCTGGATCGGGGCCTGACCGGCAGCCGGAACCGCCTCTGGCTTGCCTGGCATCGCCGGTGCTTCCTTGCCCGCAGCAGTGGCCGCAGGCGTCGAGGCAGATGTACCCACAGTGATCTGCCCAAGCAGCGCACCGACACCAACGGTTGCGCCATCGGCAGCGGTGATTTCCGCGAGCACGCCAGCTTCCGGCGCGTTCACTTCAAGCGTCACCTTGTCGGTTTCTAGCTCCAGGAGCGGCTCGTCCTTGCGCACGGCATCGCCCGGCTTCTTGAACCACTTGCCAATGGTGGCTTCCGATACGGATTCGCCCAAAGTGGGCACGCGGATCTCGGTCATGTCTGCTTCCTCTCGAACTTCTTGCTTCAGCCCGCGAACGCTTCATCGAGAAACGCCCGCAGCTGCGCCTGATGGCGCGACATCATGCCTGTGGCGGTGGCCGCGGCAGCGGCACGACCGGCATAGCGCGGACGCTTCGCCTTCGTTCCCGCCTGGCCCAGCACCCATTCAAGATAAGGCTCGATGAAGGTCCAGGATCCCATGTTCTGTGGCTCTTCCTGGCACCATACGACATCGGCGTTCTTGAAGCGGGACAACTCCTGCGCCACGGACTTCAGCGGGAACGGATAGAGCTGCTCGATGCGCATGATGTATACATCGTCGATGCCACGCTTCTCACGATCCTCGATCAGATCGAAATAAACCTTGCCCGAGCACAGGATGACGCGGCGTATCTTGGCGTCCTTGGCAAGCTTCACCGTGCTTCCTGGCACGCGTTCGGCATCATCGTGATACCAGCGCTGGAACACGCTGTCGGGCCCGAATTCCGAGAGAGGCGACTTGCAGCGCGGATGACGCAGCAGCGACTTCGGCGTCATCAGAATGAGCGGCTTGCGGAAATCGCGCTTCAACTGGCGGCGCAGGATATGGAAGTAATTCGCCGGCGTCGTGCAGTTCGCAACCTGCATGTTGTCCTCGGCGCACATTTGCAGGAAGCGCTCGAGTCGGGCGGAGGAATGTTCCGGACCCTGTCCTTCATAGCCGTGCGGGAGCAGGCAGACGAGGCCCGACATGCGCAGCCACTTGCGCTCACCCGACGAAATGAACTGGTCGAACATCACCTGCGCGCCATTGGCGAAATCACCGAACTGCGCCTCCCATAGGGTCAGCGCATTGGGTTCAGACAGGCTGTAGCCATACTCGAAGCCCAGCACGGCCTCTTCGGACAGCATCGAATTGATGACCTCATACCTCGCCTGCCCTTCACGAATGTGGTTGAGCGGCTTGTAGCGGGTTTCGTTTTCCTGATCGATCAGCACGGAGTGACGCGAACTGAAGGTGCCGCGCTCGCAATCCTGACCAGAAAGACGGACGCGATGACCTTCATCCAGCAACGTACCAAAAGCCATTGCCTCGGCCATGGCCCAGTCGACACCCTCGCCGGTTTCGATCATCTTCTGGCGACCATCCATGAAGCGCTGGATCGTCTTGTGAATGTTGAAACCCTCGGGAACTTTCGCAAGGGCATGGCCGATGGACTTCAACTTATCCATGGCAATGCCCGTCTGGCCGCGGCGAGGGTCTTCATCGTTGGTCGCTGACGCCACCGCCTTGAGGCCCGACCAAGCGCCATCCAGCCAGTCCGCCTTGTTGGGCTTGTAGGCCTGGCCCGCCTCGTGCTCGGCTTCCAGCCTGGCCCGCCAGTCAGCCTTCATCTTGTCGACTTCGCCTTCCGTCACCACACCTTCGCCAATGAGCTTGGCAGCATAAATCTCGAGCGTCGTCTTCTGGCTGCGGATCTTGCGGTACATCAGCGGCTGGGTGAAGCCAGGCTCGTCGCCTTCATTGTGGCCGTAGCGACGGTAACACCACATGTCGACGACCACGGGCTTCTGAAATCGCATACGGAACTCGGTGGCGACCTTGGCCGCAAACACCACAGCTTCAGGATCATCACCATTGGCATGAAAGATCGGTGCTTCCACCATCTTCGCCACGTCGGATGGATAGGGCGAAGAGCGTGAGAACCGTGGATAGGTTGTGAAGCCGATCTGGTTGTTGATGATGAAATGCACCGACCCGCCTGTGCGGTGGCCCTTGAGGCCCGAAAGGCCAAGGCATTCCGCCACGACGCCCTGTCCAGCGAAAGCGGCATCACCATGCAGCAGCAACGGCATCACCGCGCGGCGGTCTTCCGGCGGGCAGCCATGCTGGTCCTGCTTGGCACGCACCTTGCCCAGCACCACAGGATCGACGATCTCCAAGTGGGACGGGTTGGGCGTGAGCGACAGATGCACCTTGTTGCCATCGAACTCGCGGTCCGATGACACACCAAGGTGGTATTTCACATCGCCCGAACCTTCGACATCATCGGGCGCAGCAGAGCCGCCCTTGAACTCGTGGAACAGCGCCCGGTGCGGCTTGCCCATGACCTGAGTCAGGATATTGAGCCTGCCGCGATGGGCCATTCCCATCACGATATCCTGCACGCCTAGATTGCCACCGCGCTTGATGATCTGTTCCAGCGCCGGGATCAGCGACTCGCCGCCATCAAGACCGAAGCGCTTGGTGCCGGTATACTTGATATCGAGGAACTTCTCGAAGCCCTCGCCTTCCACCAGCTTCTGCAGGATGGCGCGCTTGCCTTCCTTGGTGAAGGTGATCTCCTTGTCCGGCCCCTCGATGCGCTCCTGCAACCACGCTTTCTCGGCGGGGTCCGTGATGTGCATGAACTCATAGCCGATGGTGGAGCAGTAGGTCCGCTGCAGGATGTCCAGCATCTCGCGGATCGACGCAAACTCGAGGCCCAGGACGTGATCGATGAAGATCTTGCGATCCCAGTCGGCATCCGTGAATCCGTAGGTCGAGGGATGCAGTTCCTCGTGATCCTTCTTCGGCTCTATGCCCAGTGGATCAAGATTGGCGAACAGATGACCACGCATCCGGTAAGCCCGGATCATCATCAGGGCACGGACAGAATCGCGCGTTGCCTGCTGGATATCGGCGGCAGCAGCGGTTGCGCCCTTCTCCGTGGACTTTTTCGCCAGCTTGTCAGTGACGATCTTCTCGACCGCACCCCAATTGCCATCGAGCGCGGAAACAAGCTCGCCATTGGCCGGAATGGGCCAGTTCTTGCGCTGCCAGGAAGGCGCGGGTGTTTCCTCGCCAAGTAGCGATTCGAGATAGGCCGCCGAGCCGCCAGTATCTGCGAGAATGTCGTTAACGTCGCGATCCATTGGTCTTCCTCCTGTCATCCCGTGCGGTCACGGCCTCTCTCGCCTCCTTCACCCCTTGCGGGAGAAGGTGCCCGCCGGATGGCGGGCGGATGAGGGGTCGCGCAGTTCTGAGAGATTGTGCAACCCCTCATCCGACCTGCTCCGCAGGCCACCTTCTCCCGCAAGGGGAGAAGGAAGACACGCACTCAACCCTTCAACACATCCACCAGCGTCTTGCCGAGCCGTGCAGGCGACGGCGAAACGGTGATTCCCGCCGCGTCCATCGCCGCGATCTTGTCCTCGGCACCGCCCTTGCCACCCGAGATAATCGCACCGGCATGGCCCATGCGACGGCCCGGAGGCGCTGTGCGGCCCGCGATGAAGCCGACCATCGGCTTCCTGCGGCCACGCTTGGCCTCGTCCGCGATGAACTGCGCTGCATCCTCCTCCGCCGAACCGCCGATCTCGCCGATCATGATGATCGATGTGGTCTTGGGATCGGCCAGGAACAACTCCAGCATGGCGATGAACTCGGTGCCCTTCACCGGGTCACCACCGATGCCGACCGCAGTCGTCTGGCCCAGCCCTTCGCGCGTCGTCTGGAACACCGCCTCGTAGGTCAGTGTGCCGGAGCGCGAGACGATGCCCACATTGCCCGGCTTGAAGATGTTGGCCGGCATGATGCCGATCTTGCATTCGCCCGCTGTGACCACGCCGGGGCAGTTCGGCCCGATGAGCCGCGATTTCGAGCCTTCCAGTGAGCGCTTGACGCGCACCATGTCGAGCACCGGGATGCCCTCCGTGATGCAGACGATGAGTGGGATTTCCGCATCGATCGCCTCGCAGATGGCATCCGCTGCACCCGGAGGCGGCACGTAGATGACCGAGGCATCAGCACCAGTGGCGTGGCGCGCCTCGGCAACGGTGTCGAACACCGGCAGGCCCAGATGAACCGTGCCACCCTTGCCCGGCGATGTGCCGCCGACGACCTGCGAGCCATAAGCAATCGCCTGCTCCGAGTGGAACGTGCCATTCTTGCCGGTGAAGCCCTGCGTGATGACCTTGGTCGATTTGGTGATGAGGATGGACATGCGGTTCCTGTCAGGCGTCAGTTCGGGCGAAAGGGGTTGATGACCTGCACAGAGCCGTAGAACTGCTCGTGGTTGAGGTCTTCGGTGTAGAGGATTGGCGCGCCAAGGCGCTCTGCAGCGGCGAGAATTGCGGCATCCCAATAGGATATCCGATACTGTTCAGCCGCGAGTGCCGCCTCGTGGACAAGGGCTGCATCCGTATCCACGCATGGGAATGGCATGAATCGCTCCAGCCACCAAAGCGCCCGCTCAGGGGAGAGTTTGCGCTTCGCTTTGCGCGTCGCAACCACATAAAACTCCTGGAGCACCTGCGCCGACAATCCGAAGGAGACCGAGCCGATCAGTTCGA
Organism: Hyphomicrobiales bacterium; assembly: GCA_031378805.1. Classification (GTDB taxonomy): domain Bacteria; phylum Pseudomonadota; class Alphaproteobacteria; order Rhizobiales; family Beijerinckiaceae; genus JADCCX01. The sequence continues at coordinate 1,402 of JANNEO010000053.1, read as the reverse complement.
CCGCCCTAGCGCGCTTCGCTTCCTCCGCAGGTTCGCTGCTGGCTGCATAGACCAGCACATTCGTGTCGAGCAGGGCGTCAACGGTCATGAAGATCGTCCCTGCGCCAGTCTCTGTTCCCGACCGCGAAATCGTCGCGACCGGACATCATCCTGATTTCCGAACGCGCGCGAGCAATCCGATCGTCGGAAGTTGCGACTTGGACCAGATAGTCCCGGACGAGCGCCGTCACGCTTGTACCGCGCTTGGCCGCATAAACCCGAGCTTGATCAAGAAGAGCTTCATCAAGCGCCAGTGTAATGTTCTTCATATCATCCTCCATGCCTTGGCAGCGTCCACAGGATACGTGAAACTGTGTGACGAAACAATGGCGGCTGCATCACCATGCCAAATGTCATCGCCGGGGCGGTGAAGCCCTGGGTGATGACCTTGGTGGATTTGGTGATGAGAATGGACATGCTGTTCCTCAGGTCAACTTGCGGTACAGGCACCGACGAATACGGCAGCCTTCCAAGTGTCAAAAACAAATTTAGTCTGTGACATGATCAACTGAGCAAATCCGGGCCTATCGAGGAACAAGGTATAGTTTTCCTCAGCTAGCGGATAAACTGCATCAACTTTGATCAAACGTGCTGAATCACTCAGAGAACGAGCAGTCAAACGCGCCCCATCCTTTCGAGCATCGAGTGAACGACCAGAACTATCAACAATCACAAGATCAACGCCAAAATCCGTTCCGGATGACCTAATGGCGATCGTAAAAATCCCACCGCCAAAGCCATCATCTTCCAGCTGAGCTTTTGGCATGCCAGGCCCAAATGCAGCCGCGTATCCTTTAAGGCCAGTGCATATGAAGGTCTGCCGAGACTGCGCTAAACTCTCTACTGTCAGCAGAAGGGATAGTGCTGTCGCGATTAAGAGGCCGCGATACATCACCCTCATCCAGCCTTCTTCACCGCGGCCACAATCTTCTGCGCCGCATCATCCAGATCGTCCGCCGAAATCACGTTCAGCTTGCTCTCGTTGATAATCTTTTTCCCAAGCTCGACGTTGGTGCCCTCGAGCCGCACGACAAGCGGTACCTGCAGGCCCACTTCCTTCACCGCCGCGATCACGCCTTCCGCGATGACATCGCATTTCATGATCCCGCCGAAGATGTTGACGAGGATGCCCTTCACCTTGGGGTCTGCCGTGATGATCTTGAACGCCGCCGTCACCTTCTCCTTGCTGGCGCCGCCGCCCACATCGAGGAAGTTAGCGGGTTCCATGCCGTAGAGCTTGATGATGTCCATCGTGGCCATGGCGAGACCGGCGCCATTGACCATGCAGCCGATCTGGCCATCGAGCGTGATGTAACTGAGATCATATTTCGAGGCCTCGATCTCCTTGGAATCCTCTTCCGTG
>JANNEO010000051.1:0-7926 GCA_031378805.1 Hyphomicrobiales bacterium | reverse complement strand
GTCATCGTCATGGACAAATCGACCGACATCATCCGGGCCATCGCCCGCATCAGCTATTTCTACAAGCACGAGAGCTGCGGCCAATGCACGCCCTGCCGCGAAGGCACGGGCTGGATGTGGCGCGTGCTCACCCGCATGGCTGAGGGCCGCGCCCAGAAGCGCGAGATCGACATGCTGCTCGACGTGACGAAGCAGGTGGAAGGTCATACCATCTGTGCCTTGGGCGATGCGGCGGCGTGGCCTGTGCAGGGCCTGATCAACCATTTCCGCTATGAGATCGAGGCGCGGATCGACCAATATGCGGCAAACCCGCATGGCGAACCCGCTAAGATGATGATGGCGGCAGAGTGACGACCGGGACGGGGCCACGTTTCGAGGAGCGGAAATGAAGACTGTAATCATGTGCAAAACGACAGCGTTGGCGGCAGCCTTGCTTGTTGCAGGGTGCAACACGGGTGGCAGCCCGTTTTCCAACCCATTTGGCGGTTCGCCACCACGCTCCGCGCCGCAACAGCAATTGCCTGTTGTGCCAGCACAGCCACCCGCTGCCGCTGGTGCGCGTCCCAGCATGGTGATCAATGCTTCGCCCAAGCGCGTGCAGGACACCATCATCGCTCGTGCCAAGCGTCGCGGTACGACGGTACTGGGTTCCAACAGCACCGGCGTCACGCTGGAAATTCCACTGCGCGCCTCATCGCCCGTCGTCGTCCAGCAATGCGGTGAGCACAAAGACAATCGCACGTTGCGGGTGTATCTGGAAACGCTGCCGAATGGTTCGGGAACAACCGTCGGAGAAGACCGCTATGTGATCGATGGTGGCGCTTCGAGCTGCCAGCTTTCCTTGACGCAGGCCGATGTCGATGAAGCCAACAAGTCGCTGGCTGACCTCAAGCAGCAGTCGGAAGCGCCACGCGTGGCGGCCGCATCACGCTCAACCGATCCTGCGGGTGACCTAACGCCCGTCAATCCGGGGCGACCCATAGTTCCGTTGCGATAGGACAGTCCGGGGATGACCAAGCTTATCATTGATGGAACAGAGGTTGACGTTCCGCCGACCTTCACGGTGCTTCAGGCATGTGAAGCGGCGGGCGCGGAAGTCCCGCGCTTCTGCTTCCACGAGCGGCTGTCAGTCGCGGGCAATTGCCGCATGTGCCTCGTTGAGGTGAAGGGTGGCCCGCCCAAGCCGCAGGCGTCCTGCGCCATCGGTGTGCGTGATCTGCGCCCTGGCCCCAACGGTGAGCCGCCGGTGATTTCCACGAAGTCCCCCATGGTGAAGAAGGCCCGCGAGGGCGTGATGGAGTTCCTGCTGATCAATCACCCGCTGGATTGCCCGATCTGCGATCAGGGTGGCGAATGTGATCTGCAGGATCAGGCCATGGCCTACGGTGTGGACAACTCGCGCTACGCCGAGAACAAACGCGCGGTCGAGGACAAGAACATTGGCCCGCTGGTGAAAACCACCATGACGCGCTGCATCCATTGCACGCGCTGTGTCCGCTTCACGCAGGAAGTGGCAGGCGTGGGTGATTTGGGCGCCATTGGTCGTGGCGAGGACATGGAAATCACGACTTATCTCGAAGCCGCCATGGCATCCGAGATGCAGGGCAATGTGGTTGATCTCTGCCCGGTCGGCGCACTCACGTCGAAGCCCTACCAGAACCGCACGCGCCCGTGGGAGCTCTCCAAGACCGAGTCCATCGACGTGATGGACGCTGTCGGCTCCAATATCCGCATCGATTCCCGAGGCAAGGAAGTGCTGCGCATCCTGCCGCGCGTCAACGAGGCGATCAACGAGGAGTGGATCTCGGACAAGACACGCCACATCGTGGACGGCTTGAAGACCCAGCGTCTCGATCGGCCCTATATCCGTGAAAACGGCAAATTGCGCCCCGCAACCTGGAGCGAGGCGTTTGCGGCCATTGCGGACAAGCTCGGCAAGACCAACCCCGAGCGCCTGGGCGCAATTGGCGGCGCATTGGCGGGCGTGGAAGAACTCTTCGCACTCAAGGCGCTGCTCAACAGCCTGGGTTCACAGAACACTGATATGCAGGGCAGGGGCGGACTTGATCCTTCCAAGGGCCGCGCCTCCTACATCTTCAATGCGACGATCGAAGGCATCGAGCAGGCCGATGCGATCATGATCATCGGCTCCAATCCACGCCGCGAAGCGCCTGTTCTGAACGCGCGTATCCGTAAGCGATCCTTGCGCGGCGGTCTGCTGGCAGGAGTGCTGGGTTCAAAGGTCGATTTGACCTATGATTACAATTATCTCTCGGCTGATGCTGAAGCATTGGTGAAGTTTGCAGGCCACCCGCCCGCCAACAAGGACAAGCCGATGCTGATCATCGGCGAAGGTGTGTTCAATCGTCCGGATGGAGCGGCACTCATGGCCGCTTCCGCACGTGCTGCCGTGGCGCTCGGCGTCATCAAGGACGGCTGGAACGGGTTCAGCGTGTTGCACACCCAGGCCAGCATGGTCGGTGGGTTGGATATCGGCTTCGTGCCAGGCTCTTCAAATGGAACGGGCGAGGGCGCTCTGGATACGGCCGCCATGCTCAAGGGCGGCGTTGACGTGCTGTTCAATCTCGGTGCGGATGAAATCGACGTGCCCGCAGGTGCTTTCGTGATCTACCAGGGAACACATGGGGATCGCGGTGCCCAGCGCGCTGATGTCATCTTGCCCGGCAGCGCCTACACCGAGAAATCCGCGACCTACGTCAACACGGAAGGGCGTCCGCAACGCACCAACCGCGCGGTCTTCCCGCCGGGCGAAGCCAAGGAAGATTGGGCTATTGTCCGCGCTCTTTCGGAAACACTTGGCAAAACTCTGCCCTTCGACACGCTCTCACACCTGCGCAAGGCGCTTTATGCAGCACATCCGCATCTTGCTGCTATCGACAGCGTGCAGGCTGCCGATCCTGCAGGGATTGCGAAACTTGCGAAAGGATCGACGAAGATCGGAAAATCACCGATTGCTGAAATGATCAGCGACTTCTACCTGACCAATCCGATTGCCCGCGCCTCTGCTGTCATGGCCGAATGTTCTGCCCTGACCAAAGGCCAGCTGCCCATGGCGGCGGAGTGAACCGATGACCTTGATCGACACTCTCCTCATTGTTGGCACGATCCTGCTGAAAAGCGTGATCCTGATTGTCGCTCTGCTCGTCTTCGTGGCCTATGTTCTCTATGCTGACCGCAAGATCTGGGCCGCTGTGCAGCTGCGTCGCGGGCCGAATGTGGTGGGGCCATGGGGACTGCTGCAGAGCTTCGCCGATCTGCTCAAGTTCTTTCTGAAAGAGCCGACAATTCCCGCTGGCGCCAACAAGGGCGTTTTTCTGCTGGCACCGCTGGTGACCGCCGTTCTGGCGCTTTCGGCTTGGGCGGTGATCCCGGTGAATGATGGCTGGGCCATCTCGGATATCAATGTCGGGGTGCTTTACATTTTCGCCATCTCGTCGCTGGGCGTCTATGGCGTCATCATGGGGGGGTGGGCGTCCAACTCGAAATATCCATTCCTTGGAGCGCTTCGGTCTGCCGCGCAAATGGTGTCCTACGAGGTGAGCCTCGGCTTCGTGATCATCTGCGTGCTGATGATCGTGGGGTCGCTCAACATGAACGACATCATCCTGGCACAGAAGAATTACGGCCTCGCAACTGCCTTGGGCGTGCCATGGCTCACCATCCTGAACTGGTACTGGCTGCCACTGTTTCCGATGATGGTGATCTTCTTTATTTCGGCGCTGGCCGAAACCAACCGTCCGCCATTCGATCTTCCCGAAGCGGAATCGGAACTGGTCGCGGGTTTCATGTCTGAGTATGGATCGACGCCCTACATGATGTTCATGCTGGGCGAGTATGTCGCCATCGTCACTATGTGTGCCATGACTGCCATACTCTTTCTGGGCGGCTGGACCTCGCCGGTCGATCTGCCTCCATTTACATGGGTGCCGGGTCCGGTGTGGTTCGTGCTCAAGGTGTGCTTCGTCTTCTTCTTTTTCGCCATGGTGAAGGCGTTCGTTCCGCGCTACCGCTATGACCAGTTGATGCGTCTTGGCTGGAAGGTATTCCTGCCGCTCTCGTTGTTCGCCGTGTTCTTCTATGGCCTCGTTCTCCAGATCACCGGCTGGGCCGGTGTGATGGCGGCTCAGTAAGGGGGATCACAATGTCACTCGCACAAGCCGCCAAGGGTCTGCTGCTGAAGGAATTCGTCTCGGCCTTCTTCCTGTCGATGCGCTATTTCTTCAAGCCCAAGGCCACGATCAACTATCCGTTCGAGCGCGGGCAACTCAGCCCCCGCTTTCGCGGCGAACATGCGCTGCGCCGCTATCCCAACGGCGAAGAGCGCTGCATTGCTTGCAAGCTCTGCGAGGCGATCTGCCCGGCGCAAGCCATCACCATCGAGGCCGCACCGCGCGGCAACGACGGCACGCGGCGCACCACGCGCTACGATATCGACATGACGAAATGCATCTATTGCGGCATGTGCCAGGAGGCCTGCCCGGTGGATGCCATCGTGGAAGGGCCCAACTACGCTTTCGCGGCGGAAACGCGCGAGGAGCTTTTCTACGACAAGGACAAACTGCTGGAGAACGGCGCGCGCTGGGAGCGGGAAATCGCCCGCAACATCGCCGCCGATGCTCCTTACAGGTGAATGTCTTTCCTTCCCCCTTGGGGGAAGGTGGCATGCGGAGCATGACGGATGAGGGAGAACCTCAGATCGTCGTGCTTCTCCCTCATCCGGTCGGCATCCGCCGACCACCTTCTCCACTCATCTTGGGCTTGCCCAAGATGAGCACCGAAAGTACCCAGATCGGGCAGGCCCGATCTGGGCGGGAGAAGGAGTGCAATAGGACGATGATGAACGCGCTGGCCCTCTTCTTCTACCTCTTCGCGGGTGTCACCCTGGCTTCGGCCCTGATGGTGATCACGGCCCGCAACCCTGTGCATTCCGTGCTCTGGCTGATCCTGGCGTTCTTCAATGCGGCGGGGCTGTTCGTCCTCATGGGAGCCGAGTTCCTGGCGATGATCCTCGTCGTCGTTTATGTCGGCGCGGTGGCTGTGCTGTTTCTCTTCGTCGTCATGATGCTGGACGTGGACTTCGTTGAGTTGCGGCAGGGCTTCATGCAGAACCTGCCGGTTGGTGCGCTGATCGCAGGGTTGTTTGCAATTGAATTGGTGCTGGTCGTCGGAACATGGAAATTCACGCCCGAGGCGTTGAGCATGAAGTCGGCGGCAGCCGCACTCCCGCCGGATGCTTTCAACACACGCGCCTTGGGCCGCGTGCTTTACACGAAATATGTCTATCTCTTTCAGGGCGCGGGCATGGTGCTGCTGGTCGCCATGATCGGGGCCATCGTTCTGACGATGCGGCCTTCACGGCCTGGTGTGAAACGCCAGGACGTGATGAAGCAGAACGCGAGGACAAAGGAGACGGGGCTTGCGGTGGTGCAGGTGAAGTCTGGTTCGGCCTTGGCTGAGAAAGTGGAGGCGTGACCATGTCGATCACGGCACCCTCAAGTCCTCACCCTGAGCTCGTCGAAGGGTCGAGGACGGCGTTTCAGGCGTTCACTGGAGCATCCTTCGACAGGCTCAGGATGAGGTCGCAAGAAGGATCACTGTCATGCTGACCATCGGCCTCGGACACTACCTCACAGTCGCTGCCATCCTGTTCACACTCGGCGTGTTCGGCATCTTCGTGAACCGCAAGAACATCATCGTCATCCTGATGTCGATTGAACTCATCCTGCTCGCCGTGAACATCAACCTCGTGGCATTCTCTACGCATCTGGGTGACATCACGGGACAGGTCTTCGCGCTGTTCATCCTCACGGTGGCGGCAGCTGAAGCCGCCATCGGCCTTGCGATCCTCGTGGTCTATTTCCGCAACCGCGGCACCATCGCGGTTGATGACGTCAACATGATGAAAGGCTGATCATCATGTATCAGGCGATTGTTTTTCTTCCGCTCCTCGGCTTCCTGCTCGCTGGTACTGCCAGCATGATGGCATGGAAGCTCGGCTCCAATGTTGCTGTTTGGGGCGCGGCGGATCATTCCGGCCATCATCATGCGCATGATGCGCATGGCCATGATGATCACCATGCCATCGAGCCGTCGCCGCACTCCGACGGGGTGAATCGTTTTGCGGAGATCGTGACGACAGCGCTGCTCTTTGTCTCCTGCGCGCTGTCCTGGATCGCTTTCTTTGATGTCGGCATCGGCCACGGCAAGAGCTTTACCGTGCCAGTCGCGAACTGGATTTCATCCGGCGCATTGCAGGTGAACTGGGCGCTGAAGATCGATCCATTGACGGCCATGATGCTCGTCGTGGTCAACACGGTGTCGTCGCTCGTGCATCTTTATTCCATCGGCTACATGCACGAGGACCCGCACCGCCCGCGCTTCTTCGCGTATCTGTCGCTCTTCACCTTCGCCATGCTGATGCTGGTGACATCGGACAACCTGGTCCAGATGTTCTTCGGCTGGGAAGGCGTGGGCTTGGCCAGCTACCTCCTGATCGGCTTCTGGTTCAAGAAGCAGAGCGCAAAGGACGCCGCGATGAAGGCCTTCATCGTGAACCGCGTCGGCGATTTCGGATTCGCGCTTGGCATCTTCCTGGTGTTCTGGCTGACCGGCACAGTGGGTCTCGACCAGATTTTCGCAGCGGCTCCCGGCCTCAAGGACGCGACATTCAAGTTCGTCGGCATCGAGGGCCATGCGCTCACCATTGCCTGCATGTTGCTGTTCATGGGGGCGATGGGCAAATCCGCACAGTTCCTGCTGCACACATGGCTGCCTGACGCCATGGAAGGCCCAACGCCGGTTTCCGCGCTGATCCATGCTGCAACGATGGTGACCGCTGGCGTCTTCATGGTCGCTCGACTGTCACCACTGTTCGAGATGGCACCGGCCGCGCTCACCCTCGTGATTGTCGTGGGCGGCATGACGGCGCTGTTCGCGGCGACTGTCGGCCTCGTGCAGAACGACATCAAGCGCGTCGTGGCGTATTCCACCTGTTCGCAATTGGGGTACATGTTCGTCGCGCTCGGGTCCGGCGGTTATGCGCTTGGTGTCTATCACCTCTTCACCCACGCGTTCTTCAATGCGCTGCTGTTCCTTGGTTGCGGGGCGGTGATCCACGCCATGCATCACGAGCAGGACGTAAGGAAGATGGGCGGCCTTGCGAAGAAGATTCCCTACACCGCTGCGCTGATGGCCATCGGCACTTTGGCGCTGACAGGGTTCCCGCTCACCGCAGGCTTCTTCTCGAAGGACGCCATCATCGAGGCGGCCTATATCACCAAGGTTCCCGGCCATGATTTCGCGTTTCTCTGCGTCATCCTCGCGGCGGGCATGACCTCGTTCTATTCGTGGCGCCTGTGGTTCCTGACATTCTGGGGGCCGACACGCGCCGACCACGACACCTATGAGCACGCGCATGAAGCGCCCAAGGTCATGATGATCCCGCTCGTTGTACTGGCCGCAGGTGCGATCCTCGCGGGCTTCCCGCTGAAGGAGTATTTCATCGGCCACCACCACGATGAATTCTGGAAAGGTGCATTGTTCTACGCCAAGGAAAATCACATCATTCACGACATCCACAAGGTGCCGGGTTGGGTTGTGGCAGCGCCGATCGTGATGATGCTCTCGGGTTTCGTGCTGGCCTATTACATGTATGTTCGATCGCCCGAGACGCCCAAGCGCTTGGCGGCCGAGTTCCCCGGCGCATACCAGTTCCTCCTCAACAAGTGGTATTTCGACGAGCTTTATGACCTCATCTTCGTGCGGCCCGCCAAGTGGCTCGGACGTTTCCTGTGGAAGCAGGGTGACGGCAAGGTCATCGACGGCTTTGGTCCTGATGGTGTGTCGAGCGCCGTGGTGAATATGACGGGCCGCGTCGTCAAACTGCAGACCGGTTATATCTATAAT
>JANNEO010000022.1:0-24401 GCA_031378805.1 Hyphomicrobiales bacterium | reverse complement strand
AGCCATGCGGGTGAGCACGCGCCACATCCAGCCCGTGCCTTCGCGGCAGGGCGTGCATTGGCCGCAGCTCTCGTGCTTGTAGAAATAGCTGATGCGGGCGATGGCCCGGATGATGTCGGTCGATTTGTCCATGACGATGACGGCCGCCGTGCCCAATCCGGACTTCAGCTTGGACAGCGAGTCGAAATCCATCGGCGTGTCGATGATCTGTTCGGCAGGCACCATGCGCACAGAAGAGCCACCAGGAATCACGGCCTTCAGATTGTCCCACCCGCCGCGCACACCGCCGCAATGCTTGTCGATCAACTCGCGGAATGTCAGGCCAAGTGCCTCTTCCACATTGCACGGCGTGTTCACGTGGCCGGAGATGCAGAACAGCTTCGTGCCGTGGTTGTTGGGTGTACCGATGCCCTTGAACCAGCCCGCGCCTCGCCGCAGGATCGTGCCTGCGACCGCGATGGATTCCACGTTGTTGACGGTGGTGGGGCAACCATAAAGGCCCATGTTCGCCGGGAAGGGCGGCTTCATGCGCGGCATACCCTTCTTGCCTTCGAGCGATTCCAGCAGCGCCGTCTCTTCGCCGCAGATGTAGGCACCTGCACCGTGGGCGAGATACAGATCGAAGGGCCAGCCGTTCTTGTTGTCCTTGCCGATGAGCTTGGCCTCATAGGCTTCGTCAATCGCCTTCTGGAGTGCCACGCGCTCGGCGATGTATTCGCCCCGGATGTAGATGTAGCAGGCGTTGGCGCTCATGGCGAAAGAGGCCAGCAGGCAGCCCTCGACCAGCAGATGCGGATCATGTCGCATGATCTCGCGGTCCTTGCACGTGCCCGGCTCGGATTCATCCGCATTGACCACGAGATAATGCGGACGATCCGTCACCACCTTGGGCATGAACGACCATTTCAGCCCGGTCGGGAAGCCCGCACCACCGCGACCGCGCAGCGCCGATGCCTTCATCTCGTCGATGATCCAGTCCCGGCCCATGGACAGCAGCATCTTCGTGCCGTCCCAGTTGCCGCGCTTGATGGCGGCCTTCAGGCCAGCGTCCTGATGTCCGTAGAGATTGGTGAAGATGCGATCCCGGTCAGCCAGCATGGTTCATCCCCTCACGCCTTTTCACTGATGGACGCCTTCGCCACCTTCACTGCTTCCGCCACAGCCAGCTTCTTGGCCACCGCCGCCTTCTTCACCCGCTCGTCAAAGGCTTTCTTCCAGCTCCCGGTGGCTGTGCCATCATAAAGCGCCTTGTCCTTCAGCGTCTTTTGGCCCTTCGCAGGCTCAGATGACACGCGCCCGGTCTGCGAGCCGATCTTCACTGGCTTGCCCGCGCGCATGTCCTTCAGCAGCTTGGTGAAGTTCTTCTCGTCCAAATCCTCGTAGAAATCATTGTTGATCTGCACCATCGGTGCGTTGCAGCAGGCACCCAGGCATTCCACCTCAAGCCAGGAGAATGCGCCATCTGCAGAGACATGGCGCTCCTCTCCGATTTCGGACTTGCAGATATCGATGATCTTTTCCGCGCAGCGCAGACGGCAGGGCGTCGTGCCGCAGACCTGCACGAAATGGCGGCCCACCGGAGCGAGGTTGAACATCGTGTAGAACGTTGCGATCTCCAGCACGCGGATCGTGGGCATGTCGAGCATCACGCCAACATTTTCGATCGCGGCCTTGGGCAGCCAGTAGTCATGCTGCTCTTGCGCACGCCACAACAATGGAATCACGGCGGAAGCCTGGCGGCCAGCAGGAAATTGGGACAGGATGGTCTTGGCCCAGGCAGCATTTTCCTTCGTGAAGGTGAAGGTTTTTGGCTGCACCGATTCGGGCGCCAGTCGACGGACAGACATACGTACTTCCCGCGATTATGCAGAGTCTTGGCCGTGGTTTAGCACCATTACCGCAGCGCACAAGGGCGAATGGATCGCCTTCGCGCAGGAATGATGACGCAGTGGCGGATTTGTTTCCGCATCCGCGATCAGCTTTGCTGCAGCAAAGCCGCAGGGAAGGAGCGGGTCTGGTTGCAGACAGGCAAACCTTCAGCCGATTTCACGATGCAGCGGCATTCGAATCGTGAGCCGTTCTTGAAAATCGTGACCTGCTCAGTGCCGTAGGTGCGTGCCGAGGCGCTTGAGAAGCCGCCCATGCGAAAGGCCGGGCAGGCCTTGCGTACCTGGGGATCGGCTCGGGATTCGCTGATGCCGGATGTGGTGGAATTGCAGGACGCGCACAGAAGCGCGAAAGCAAAGGCAAAAATAGAATTTTTCACGGGAATCCGCTTGCAGCAAAAGGCGATGGTGCCATGGGTGGCTATGCGCAGCAGCACCCGATCCGTCAACCAGAACGTGAGACTTTCACGCGGACGTGCTTACCTGGCAGTCCTGTCGAACATATCCTTTGAGGACGCACTGCGGGGAGCCGTTGGTCCACAGCGCAAGCTCTTGTCCGTACGCGAGCGCGTGCAACTGCAACGCGCACCGGATTCATGCTCGAAGATGTCGATCATTGGGAGATTTCCCGGCGGCGCGATGCTGTCCGAGAGCTTGACCTCGCCCTGCGAGAATGCCGGACAGGCATCGCGCAATTGCTGTGACACGACGCCAGTCTGGCCATCGAAGAAAGCCTGTGCGGGAGCGGCAAAAGCCAGCCCGGAACCAAGAACAAGACGTGCGAACCAATTTTTCCCAGATCGCACCATCGCCCACAATTTTCTATTTAACCGCTCTGCTCAGGACTGATTAGCGGGAAACGCTCAAGAAAAGGTTAGTGGGCCTAGCCTGACTATCAGGCAACGTTACCTGTCCACTTCTCCAAACACGATATCAATGGAACCGAGGATGGCGCTCACATCGGCCAGCATATGGCCGCGGCAGAGGAAATCCATGGTCTGGAGATGCGCGAAGCCGGGCGCGCGGATCTTGGCGCGGTAGGGCTTGTTGGTGCCGTCTGACACAAGATACACGCCAAATTCGCCCTTCGGAGCCTCTACACAGGCATAAACCTCGCCCGCCGGCACCTTGTAACCCTCGGTGTAGAGCTTGAAATGGTGGATCAGCGCTTCCATCGAGCGCTTCATTTCACCGCGTTTGGGGGCGACCACCTTGCCGTCCTTGGACGACACCGGCCCCTGCCCTGCTGGTGACAGCAATTTCGCACAGCACTGACGCATGATGCGTATGGACTGGCGCATCTCCTCCATGCGGACGAGATAACGGTCGTAGCAATCGCCGTTCTTGCCGACGGGAATGTCGAATTCCATCTCTGCGTAGCACTCATAAGGCTGCGACTTGCGCAAATCCCACGGCGCACCGGAACCGCGCACCATCACGCCGCTCATGCCCCATTTCCACGCATCATCCAGACTGACGGGCGCGATATCGACATTGCGCTGCTTGAAGATGCGGTTGGGCGTCAGCAATGCGTCCAGATCATCGAGGACCAGCAGGAAGGGATCGCACCAAGCCGCGATATCCTCCACCAGCTTTGTCGGCAAATCCTGATGCACGCCACCGGGCCTGAAATAGGCCGCGTGCATCCGCGAGCCGGAGGCGCGCTCGTAGAAGATCATGAGCTTCTCGCGCTCCTCGAAGCCCCAGAGCGGCGGCGTGAGCGCGCCAACATCCATGGCTTGCGTCGTGACATTCAGCAGGTGCGAGAGAATGCGGCCAATCTCAGAATAAAGAACCCGGATGAGCTGGCCGCGATAAGGCACTGAAATTCCGAGCAATTTCTCAATGGCAAGGCAATAGGCGTGCTCCTGATTCATCGGCGCGACATAATCGAGGCGGTCGAAATAAGGCAGGGCCTGGTTATAGGTCTTGGCCTCGATCAACTTTTCGGTGCCGCGATGCAGCAGGCCGATGTGCGGATCAACGCGATCCACGATTTCACCGTCGAGTTCGAGGACGAGGCGCAACACCCCATGCGCGGCAGGATGCTGGGGGCCGAAGTTGATCTGGAAGGAGCGCTGGTTGGGTTGTTCGGTCATGGGTGCGTTTTTCTTCGGTGTAAATCCAGTGCACTAGAAAGCTTGCCGGCAACCAATTGGCCGATAAAGGCTAGAGCCCATAGCGGGAAAATCAATAATACTGATGACCTTCCTAACGAATATTGCGGAAAAAAAATAACAAAAAATGTAATAATAAAAAATGGCAATATGAATAAGCATATTGCTGCGCTCCAAAGAATACGTTTTTGTTCATTTTTGAATGCGTATTGCGCCAGATACATCATGCTACAAATGGCGATATATCCTAACGCTGCGACCGTCGCGATTGCATAAAGAAATTCGTGTGATAGTTGGGTCACTGTTTTGCCTTTTCATCACCCGGCAACACGTACTCCGTCCCTTCCCAAGGCGACAGGAAATCAAAGTTCCTGAACTCCTGATTGAGTTTCACAGGCTCATACACAACCCGCTTTTCCTCATCGTCGTAACGGACTTCCACAAACCCTGTCAGTGGGAAGTCCTTCCGCAATGGATACCCATCAAATCCATAATCCGTCAGAATCCGCCGCAGATCCGGATGCCCGGAGAACAGGATACCATACATGTCGTAGGCTTCCCGCTCGAACCAGACCGCCCCAGGAAACGGCGTCGTGATGGACGGAACGAGCGTCTGCTCATTGGCCTGCACCTTGACCCGTATCCGCTGATTCAGATGCGGCGACAGCATGTGATAGATCACATCAAAACGCTTCTCGCGCGCGGGATAATCCGCGCCTGCCAAATCGATGAAATTGATGAAACGGCCCTTGGGGTCGTCGCGGAGCGCAGTCATCGTCTCGACGATAGTCTCTGTTTCTGCATGGAGCGTCAGTTCGCCGAAAGTTACAGCGAAGCCGGTTACACCTGGGACACTGGCGGCGAAGTGATCGCCAAGCGACTGAAGCGCGTCACTCATCGCTCGATCGTCCCCGTCCGGCGGATCTTCTTCTGCAAGAGCAGCACGCCGTAGAGCAGCGCTTCCGCCGTCGGCGGGCAACCCGGCACGTAGATGTCCACCGGCACGATGCGATCGCAGCCACGCACGACAGAGTAGCTGTAGTGATAATAACCGCCGCCATTCGCGCACGAACCCATGGAGATCACATAACGCGGCTCCGGCATCTGGTCGTAGACCTTGCGCAGCGCGGGGGCCATCTTGTTGGTCAGCGTGCCGGCCACGATCATCACATCGGATTGGCGTGGGCTGGCACGGGGTGCAAACCCGAAGCGCTCGACATCGTAGCGCGGCATGGAGAGCTGCATCATCTCGACTGCACAGCAGGCCAGACCGAACGTCATCCACATCAGCGACCCTGTGCGGGCCCAGTTGATCAGGTCATCCGTCGCCGTGACGATGAACCCCTTGTCGGCCAACTCGTTGTTGATGCCGAGAAAGAACGGATCGGCCGAGCCAATCGGTTTGCCATCGGGTCCAAGCAAACCTTTCGGTGCTTGGGCCGTCAGCGTGCCGTGGCCAATGCTGGACATTGTTGTGCTCATTTCACAGATGCCGCCATTTCCTGGATAAACTGCACGCGACGGAACTGCTCAAGATCAAGACGAAGGTTCGGACCGGGCTTTTCGCCACCAACCTTGGCGAACTCCCGACGTACTGCCGCTGTCATCTTGCTAACGGTGAGGGAATCGCTGCCATTAGCCCAGCGCTTGAAGATGGCATCACGTACTTTTTGATATTGCTCGACCTTGCCATTCTTTTCGGCCTGAGCAAGGAATCCGAGGCTGAATTTCTTGAACTCGTCGAGAGTGACCACATCGTCGGAATTGGCATCCATCGCTCGGAAAATCATTGTCAAATATGCAACGCCTTCGTTGGGGCGAACAAAGCCGTCACCGTTCAGATCGAAGCTGCGGAAACCCATGGCCGCCGGATCTTCAGCAACAGTCTGGGAAAAAGCTAGTGATGCAGACATCCCAAGTGCCAACGCAAAGATGATGGTCTTTGCCACGGTCGCTTTGGTACGCATTATCTGTCTCCACAGTCAGGTTTGATATTCAGGAAATGCACGTTCAATCCCACTCCAGGGCGCCCTTGCGCCATTCGTAAATGAACCCGACAGTCAACACGCCGAGGAAAATCATCATCGAGGTGAAGCCGAACCAGCCAATATCCTTGAAGGCCACTGCCCAGGGAAACAGGAAGGCCACTTCCAGATCGAAGATGATGAAGAGGATGGCGACAAGGTAGAAGCGCACGTCGAAGGTCATGCGGGCATCGTCAAACGGGTTGAAGCCGCACTCATAGGCTGAAAGCTTTTCGGGGTCTGGGTTCTGGTAGGCCACAATGAACGGCGCCACGAGCAGTGCCAGACCGATCACCAGCGAGAGGCCGATGAAGATCACAAGCGGCAGGTAGTCGTTGAGCAGCATGTCCGACATAGGCCAATCCCCGGCATGTCACCCGTGCAAGCGTTGATCGTCAAAGCACTGGGTATAAAGCCATATCATCGGGGATAGCGGAGGCCGCTATGGGGCGCAAGCCTCCGCTGCGCCGCACCATGGCAAATGCGTCCAAGTAATCAATGACTGTGAAGTGATCAATGGCTTTCAGGTGATCAATGGCGTTCAAGTGATCAGTGGCTTTGAAGTGCCGGGGTCAGGGCCAGCGCCTGCAAGGCAAATTGTCCGTTCGCCGTGGCATCAAGAACAATGCCCAAGCGTCGCTCTGCGAATCGATTGACGCCGTTTCTGTCCGCCTTGCGCCCTTTGAGGGCGGTCACAGTCGATGGCGAACCGGAACGCACCAGCGCTTCGAGATAAATTTGCTGAAAAACATCGCGCTGGGCATGGCTGCCGCCCAATGCGGAAATTCTCGGCTGGAGCGGTGCAAGGAAAGCCACGGCTTCCACCATGTGGCCCGCCTGGAAGGCAACCAGGCCAGCCGCAAGGGGCGCGGCGATCTGAGCCGAAAGCTTGCCGTTGTGTCCTGTGTCTCCAGTATCAATCAGGCCGCGCACCAGCGCTTCCGCACTGCTGAAGCGACCTGCCCCCAGCAGCGCGATCAGATAATGCAGATCGGCGAAAGCCAGCTGGCGGTCACCGATCCGGCGCTCGGCAATATCGGCGAGCTCTTCCCAGCGGTTCCCCACAGAAAGCCCCTCCAGCTCGATACGCCTGAGCAGGGAGGCCGCGTTGGCGACGTCACGATAATCGTCGGTGCGCTGATTGCGGATCGCTGTGTCGTAAAGCAACAAGGCATCGCTGACGCGACCCAACTCCAGCTGAAACAACCCGACATGCCAATGCATGTGATAGGCAAAGTTATTGCAATGCGCCCATTGGCTCTGGTCCGAAAGCCAGGACAGCCCCTGAGCCGCCCGCCCCGTCATTTCATAGACATGCGCAACGGCATGGCGGCCCCAGGCGTCGGAGGGTTCGAGATCGACAGCCTTGCGGCCCATCTTTTCGGCCTCGGCATACTCTCCCGTTTCCTCCAGGGCAAAAGCGTAGCAACCCTTGATGAAACCGGCATGGGCAATGCCATCGGTGTAGACAGACACCACCCGGGCGAGAGAGCGACGCATTCCGTCGGCGTCGCCAAGGGTGAACCGGATGGCGTGGCTGATCTTCACGGCCATCGCATCCATCGGGTTGTCGCCGATGATCTGTTCCATGGCCCGGATCGCACCGCGCGGATCTCCCAATAGCCAGGCATCCAGTCCGTTGGCGTAGAGCGAGGCACGGCTATCTGGCATTAGCGCCAGACGTTTGCGGCCTTCGCACAGGGCATCCTTTGCACCTGCACACAGTTCGCGCCGCGCCAGCATGAGCAACATGTAGCCCTTCAGCAGCGGGCCGGTTGGTTCATCAGGATACTCATCGATGATCTGGCCCAGCACGACGGGCGTGTCACGATCATGCCGCAGGAAAGCACCGACAAGCTTGTTCCAGAGGACATCGAAGCTGTCGACGGGCGCATCCAGTTGTCCGGGCATGTTTTCGTCCATGATCATTCAAAGAGGATGTCACGGAAATCCCGCCTTGGCCTTTCACGCTCTCTCACCGCACTTCACGAGCGCGTGACGCGGGTGGTCAGAATGTGCCGTCATAGGCACGGCGCTCGATGCGGCAAGCCAGCAGCGTGAAGGTCTGCCGGTCCAGCGCCGCTTTCGCCTCATGCCGCAGTGTCTCGACATCGTCGATCCAGATGCCGTGCCCCCCCATGGCGCGGGCGACAGCCGGAAAATCCGTACCGCCGAAATCCACCGCCGCATTCGGGCGTTGCGTGGCTCTCTGCTTCAATTCGATCAAAGCCAGGCTCTCATCTACCAGAACGCAAATCACCAGAGGCAACTTCAAGTCGCGCAAAGTAGCGAGTTCGCCAAGGCCCATCTCAAGACCGGCATCCCCCACAAAAGCGATGACATGCGTTTCCGGAGACGCAAGCTTGTAGCCCATGGCGAGCGGTACCGCGCAACCCATGGTACACAATGCCGAGGATTGCAGCATCGCCCTGGGGTGATGACTGGTCCACATCTGGGAGACCAGAATGCGGTGCGCACCGCTGTCGGCGGTTGCGACTGTCGTCGTCGGCAGGACATCGCGCAGGGTCTGGAACACCACACCTGGTCCCCAAACGCTTGTCGGCGTGAAGGCTTGCTTCAATTGCGCTTGTACGTGTGTCGGTTCTTCACCGCTCCAGACCGCCCTGCCAGAAGCCAAGCCTTTCGCCAATGTTGTCAATGTCGCGGCAACATCGCCAACAAACTGATGGCTGACGGTGTGCATCCCATGCGGCAATGCCTCAGCCACGATGTCGATCACCGGTTTGTCGGCAGGCCAGGGGTTGCGCCAGTTCACGCGCATTTCGATGGGATCATAGCCAGCCAGCACGATCAGATCGGATTGCTCGATCAACGGCAGCAACAGCTTGTCGGCCTTTGGCGACAGACCTGCCGCGCCCAGCGACAGAGCGTGCGCTTCAGGAAGCAGGCCCTTGCCCTTGTAGGTCGTGATCAACGGGGCGTTGAACTGTTCGCAGAAGGTGCGCAATGCGGCTGAAGCGCCCTGGTTCACCGCATCGAGGCCGGCAATCACCAAAGGACGCTGCGCCTTGGAGAGCAGCGCACGTGCGGCATCCAGCTCGGGACCGTCGGCTGGAATTGCCGCCACGGGAAACGGCGATATCCGCAAGGGTCCATCTTCCGCAAGCCCTTCTGCCACGCTGATGGGCACATCGACATGCACCGGACCGTGGCGACCGGAGAGTGCCACAGCCAAAGCCTTGTCGATGACCAGATCAGCCGTGGCGGCGGTGGCGCGAAAGCTCGCCTTCACGATGGGGCGCAGGAGGGCCTGGTGATCGAAGACCTGATGCGTGTAGGTTTCGGCCTCCGCCGCATCGACGCAGCCCGTAAGGAAGATCAAAGGCACGCGGTCCTGCATGGCATTGGCCACCACATTCACCGCGTTGGCGACGCCCGGGCCAAGTGTTGCGTAAAATAACCCAGGCGCACCCGTCGCGTGCCAGACGCCTTCTGCCATGAACCCGGCTGCGTTCTCGTGCTTGGTCAGGATGGTTTCGATGCCGGCCGCATTCAAGGCTTCTACCAGGGCCAGCACTTCCCCGCCCGGAATCCCGAAAGCACGCGTGATGCCAGCCGCAGCCAGGCGCCGCGCGATCCGATCAGCTCCGTTCATTGCCATCCCCATGCAAAACCTCAGATGTCGATGGCAGACCTTGCGCAGCGAACGCAAGTCGCGTTCCCGTGATGGTGGAGTGAGGATTTCGGGGTGAACGTGCATCACGCAGCGCGCCATGGGCCACGGCGACAGCGATGGTGGAGTGAGGATTTCGGGGTGAACGTGCATCTGTCTGGCAGCTCGAGACGATCACGGTTGAGTCCTTGAGGTGGCACTGCGCTCAAATCCTTTCTGCATCCGTCACACTCCGCATTGACAGGCTTTCCGATCCAGCGCAGTAATTGCGAATGATTTGCAACTGCAAAAAGAAGATTGCACGATGACAGATACAGGTTGGCGGCATCAGAACCACGCACCGAGCTTGCAGGAGGTGCATGGCAGCATCCCCGTCAACAAGGATGGAACCCAGCTGCGCAAGGCGCTGGCTTTTCTCGGGCCGGGGTATCTGGTTTCAGTCGGCTACATGGATCCCGGCAACTGGGCGACCTCGCTCGCGGGTGGATCGAAATTTGGCTACACTTTGCTGAGCGTGGCATTGCTGTCCAACATCATGGCGATCCTGCTGCAATCGCTGTGCGCCCGTTTGGCCATCGGCAGCGGTCGTGATCTCGCGCAGGCCTGCCGCGATGCCTATCCACGCGCTGTCAGCTT
This sequence comes from Hyphomicrobiales bacterium, assembly GCA_031378805.1. Lineage (GTDB taxonomy): Bacteria > Pseudomonadota > Alphaproteobacteria > Rhizobiales > Beijerinckiaceae > JADCCX01. Next base: position 14,104 of record JANNEO010000022.1, on the reverse strand, counting down.
CGTCCTGTGGATACTGGCGGAGATTGCCATCATTGCTACCGACGTCGCGGAAGTCGTGGGAACCGCAATCGGTCTCAACCTGCTGTTTGGTATTCCGCTGGAACTCGGCGTGATCATCACGGCGCTCGATGTGTTCCTCATCCTGGCCCTCCAGCGCCTGGGCTTCCGCTGGATTGAAGCGTTCATCGTGGCGCTTCTCGTCATCATTTTCGCGTGTTTCGGTATCCAGGTCGCATTGGCAAACCCGGATTGGGGACAGGTCATCCGCGGATTTGCGCCCACGACACAGGTCGTGACCAATCCGGACATGCTGTATCTGGCACTTGGCATCATTGGAGCCACCGTGATGCCTCACAACCTCTACCTGCATTCGGGCATCGTGCAGACCCGGGCCATCGGCGAGACGGAGCCGGAGAAGCGCGAGGCGCTCAAGCTGGCAACGATCGATTCGACCCTCGCCTTGTCGCTAGCGCTGTTCGTCAACGCGGCGATTCTCATTCTGGCTGCCGCGACCTTCCACAAGGCAGGCATGAACAACGTTGCGGAGCTTGGTGAAGCCCATGCACTCTTGGCCCCATTGGTTGGTGCCTCGATTGCACCGCTGCTGTTTGCCATCGCCTTGGTCTGCTGCGGGTTGAGTTCCACTGTCACGGCAACCCTGGCGGGCCAGATCGTGATGGAAGGGTTTCTGAACATCCGGCTTCCGGCATGGATGCGCCGCCTGATCACGCGAATGATCGCCATTGTGCCAGCCGCCGCGGTAACGTTGCTCTATGGTGAAAGCGGCACAGGCAAGCTGCTGATCTTCAGCCAGGTCGTGCTCGCCCTGCAATTGCCCTTCGCGGTGATTCCCCTCGTCATGTTCACGCGAGACCGTAGCAAGCTGGGCAATTTCACCGCGCCAGTCTGGCTGTCCACGCTGTGCATCGGCATCGCCGTCATCCTTGTCACGCTCAATGCCAAGCTGATCTATGATTTCGTGACGGGTTAGGGATGATGGCGTCCTGATGGACCTACATCATGGCCGCGTTTGAAGGCCCATGACGAATCGGTAGCGTACGATCAAGATGCAATCGCCCTACCCATCGCTCTCCAGTGGCAGGACATAGATATCAAGCTTGTGATCAACGATGCGGAAGCCGTGGCGACGCGCGATCTCGGCTTGCAGCGCCTCGATCTCGGGCGAGCGAAATTCCAGGACCGCTCCGTTGCGGGCGTCAATGAAATGATCATGGTGCTGGCGACCGCCGGTCTCGTAGCGTGCGCGACCATCCTTGAACGCGTGCTTCTCGACGATGCCCGCGGCCTCGAACCGTGCGACCGTGCGATAGACCGTGGACAGCGACACGCCGGGATCAACCTCCTGGGCGCGGCGATGCACTTCCTCTGCGTCGGGATGATCGGTTGCCTGAGCCAAGACCTGCGCAATAACCTTGCGCTGGCCTGTCAGCCGCATCCCGCTTTCCTGCAGTTTCTTTTCAAGTAGGCTTTTCAAACCAAGACCCTTGTCTTGCGCCGTTCCATCGTTCGGATGGTGGATGCACTACAGGACTTGTAGCGACACAATTCGCAACTGGAAAGATGAGGTTGAGAAAAGTGGCGCGAGAGACGGGACTCGAACCCGCGACCTCCGCCGTGACAGGGCGGCGCTCTAACCAACTGAGCTACTCCCGCAACAGCGATTTTTACAGCTGCTTTGGTCAGTTCTGCTAGGATAAGCGTTGCCGGGTGTCAACCGTCACGGGGCGCAAAAAACCGGGAACTGCCCTTCACTTCAACTTCGGCACGCCTAGCTTGAAGCCGCGAACCTGATCGGCGGACAACACGCGAATATCCTCATGCGGAACCGATTCCGCCAGATCGATGATGCGCGGATCGATGCCCATGAAGCGGGAGTAGCGCTTGAGCGCCATGACCTCCTGCGCAGAACCACTTTTCTTGTCTGTCACGACGCGTCCGCTGATCGGATCGAACCCATAGGATTCCTCGGACTGCATTCGATGCACGCCCATGCGGCTGTCCGTTGGGATCACCCTTTTGCGCCCACCCATCACGGCATAGACGCAAGCAGAATTGCAGATCGCGTTGGTGATGGCGCCTTGGGGAATCACACGGCCGGATCGTGAATCGACCTGTGGACCGCTGAAGAAACCGCCACCACGGCTCACCCGTGCCACGACAACGGTGGTTCCCAGCGTGCGAAAGGTGGCGCCCAGCATCATGGAACCCACCACGCTGCCGCCAGGCGAATGGATCAACACCATGTTGAGCAGGCGACCACTGTCCGACACGGATTTCGCATAGGCCACGAAATCATCCGCTGCTTCCCGCGTGATCCGCCCTTCGGCCTGGATGACCACGGGGCATTTTTCACCGCAGCGGCTATCGACGAGCGGCACGGCGGTAAACTGCATACGGGCTGACGCCGTTGCTGTTCCGGCAATCACGGCCATTGCGACCACAAGACCCGTGATCGCGGCACGGCTTGACCTGTTCATACCTTCACGACCTTTCGTGGGCGCATTCCAATGCACAATGCTGAAAGGCTAGCATGGCCTTTCAATGGCTGAACAGGGAAATTCTCCGCTCGATCCGCGAGTCCAGCACAAGATCATCGCGTGAGGACAGGAGCCAGAATTCCGTCACCTCTGTGACGAGCAAGGGCTCGGACCACCAGGATTCGATGATGGCAGAAAGAGCCGACGATTCTTCTTCCGTCAGGTGATCCGTCAGGTTGTAGAGTCCGATCAGGTAGAGATCGGTTGTCGGGCGACCGAGCAGGCGCTGCACTCTGTGGATGATATTCTCGCCATCGCGCAGCTCCGGATAGACCTTGAGATAAAGTCTGCCGCGATTGACGTTGCCGGAAAACACCCCTCCGATGCGGATCTTGAAGGGGCCAAGGCCCGCAAGCGCTCTGGACGGAAGCAGCGGCACGGACTCCCCCTCGCCCAGCGATCCCGCAATTGTTGCATGAAGCCTGTCAGCGCGCCGCGCCACGATGTCCCAGGCGATCTTGCTGGAGAATGACGAGCGCCGGATGGTGTCATCGAGCTTCCGAAAAGCAGCGCTCGTCGCCAGCTCTTGCGCAGGCAAGGGCAGAACAAGGGAGTGTATGCGCTGATGAACCCCCATGTCGTAGGATTTGCCAGGCGCACGCGCGATCACATCGGGATGCCCAGGATTGACCAGGGGCAAATGCGCAAGCCGATAGGATTCGTCGAGGATCAAGGCCTCTCCGGCTGGTAACGGTGTCCGCGAACAATCATATCCAAGCTGATCCGAAGGAATGAAGCGCGTCTCAGATGTCTCGGGCGCCATGCAACGCATCCTGCGTACCAATCCGGCCGCCATCGCTGATCTGTGGTGGGCAGTGAGAGGATCGAACTCCCGACCGGTCCGGTGTAAACGGACTGCTCTACCGCTGAGCTAACTGCCCCTATCACGCGGCAGCTAGCACAACCGCTCGTCCTTCGCCAACCCCAGTGCGTTCAGTTCGTGAGATCGGCCCTGTGTGCCTGAAGCGGGTCACAACAAAAAAAAGGCCCGGATTGCTCCGGGCCTGATGTTTGAGGGGAGCAGCAAGGACAGTCAGTGGGCTGTAGCAGCCGCGCTGTCGCCTTTCTTTATGGCAATAGCCGCGGCTTTGGCCGCTTCTGCCTCTTCATCCCATTCGATGGGCTGGGGCTGGCGCACAAGAGCGTGCAGGAGTACCTGATCCATGCGCGACACCGGAACAATTTCCAGGCCGTTTTTCACGCTGTCCGGCAGTTCCACCAGATCCTTGGCATTTTCCTCTGGAATCAGCACCTTCGTGATGCCGCCGCGGAGGGCTGCAAGCAGCTTTTCCTTCAAGCCACCAATGGGCAGCACCCTGCCCCGCAACGTGACCTCGCCTGTCATGGCGATGTCCCGTCGGACCGGAATGCCGGTCATGATCGAGGTGATGGCAACTGCCATGCCGATGCCGGCGGAAGGGCCATCCTTCGGTGTTGCGCCTTCCGGAACATGGACGTGGATGTCCTTGGTGTAGAACATGGGCGGCTTGATGCCGAAATCGATGCAACGCGAGCGGACATAGGTCGCTGCGGCCGAGATCGATTCCTTCATCACGTCTTTGAGGTTGCCGGTCACCGTCATCTTGCCCTTGCCGGGCATCATGACACCTTCGATGGTCAGCAGTTCTCCGCCCACTTCGGTCCAGGCAAGGCCGGTGACGACCCCCACCTGATCTTCGGTTTCGGCCTCGCCATAGCGATATTTCGGCGGCCCGAGGTATTCCTCGAGCACCTTCATGTCGACAAGCACCTTCTTCTTTTTCGACATCAAGATGTCCTTGACCGCCTTGCGGGCTAGGTTCTGGATCTCGCGGGTCAGGTTGCGAACACCGGATTCCCGCGTGTAGCGGCGGATCAGCTGCATCATCGCGTCGTCCTTGATTGCGAATTCCTTCGGATCAAGACCGTGCTTCTTCAGCGCTTCGGAGAACAGGTGCTGCTTGGCAATCTCCAGTTTCTCTTCTTCCGTATAGCCTGCAAGTCGGATGATTTCCATGCGGTCCATGAGGGGGGCCGGGATGGTGAGCGTGTTCGCCGTCGTCACAAACATGACATTCGACAGATCGAAATCGACCTCGAGGTAATGATCGTTGAACGTGGTGTTCTGTTCGGGATCGAGCACTTCCAGCAGTGCCGAAGACGGATCTCCACGGAAATCCATGCCCATCTTGTCGATCTCGTCGAGCAGGAACAGCGGATTGGAGGTCTTCGCCTTCTTCAAAGACTGGATGATCTTGCCGGGCATCGAGCCGATGTAGGTGCGGCGATGGCCGCGAATTTCGGCCTCGTCCCGCACACCGCCCAGCGACATGCGCACGAATTCGCGCCCCGTCGCCTTTGCGATCGACTTACCGAGCGAGGTCTTGCCCACGCCGGGCGGGCCGACAAGGCAGAGGATCGGTCCAGCAAGCTTGTTGGCCCGTTGCTGCACCGCGAGATACTCGACGATGCGCTCCTTCACCTTTTCCAGTCCGTGGTGGTCGCCATCCAGCGTTTCCTGCGCCAGCTTGAGATCCTTCTTCACCTTGGATTTCTTGCCCCAGGGGAGCGACAGCATCCAGTCGAGGTAGTTGCGCACAACGGTCGCTTCTGCCGACATCGGTGACATCTGCCTGAGCTTCTTCAGCTCGTGCATCGACTTGTCTCGCGCTTCCTTGGACAGCTTGGTGCGCTTGATGCGGTCTTCCAGTTCGGTGAGTTCGTCCTTCTCCTCGCCGTCGCCGAGTTCCTTCTGGATCGCCTTCATCTGCTCGTTGAGGTAGTATTCGCGCTGGGTCTTTTCCATCTGGCGCTTGACGCGCGTGCGAATGCGCTTTTCCACCTGAAGAACGGAGATTTCGCTCTCCATCAGGCCCAGAACCTTTTCAAGGCGCTTGGCGACGCTCACGATCTCAAGGGTGGCCTGCTTGTCCGCAATCTTGACCGCAAGATGGGCAGCTACGCTGTCAGCCAGCTTGCCGTGCTCTTCGATCTGCCCGATCGCTGCAACGACTTCGGGCGAAACCTTCTTGTTCAGCTTCACGTAGCCTTCGAATTCCGAGATGACCGAGCGTGACAGCGCCTCGATCTCGACGGCGTTGCCAATTTCATCCGCGATGATCTCGACCTGGGCCACGTAGAAATCTTCGGTCCGCACATAATTGACGATTCTGCCACGGGTCGATCCCTCGACCAGCACCTTCACGGTGCCATCCGGCAACTTCAGCAATTGCAGCACGGAAGCGACAGTGCCGACCTCGAAGATCGCATCGGGCGCGGGATCATCCTCGCCTGCATTCATCTGGGTCGACAGCATGATGTGGCCGTCCGTGCGCATCACTTCTTCCAGGGCACGGATCGACTTCTCGCGGCCAACGAAGAGCGGCACGATCATGTGCGGGAACACGACGATGTCGCGGAGCGGCAATACGGGAAGCTCGTGCCTGGTGCCGGCTGGCAGCGGCGGACGGTTCTTGCTGGTTGTCATGCGCGTCAATCCTTATTCTCGTCCCGCCGGAAGGCCCTCATGATGGAGCCGCCGTCCAACGTACGCAATCGTGAAAATCCCGCGAACCAAATACGCCGGGGATCATCAACAGCGGAAGACCGAAAAGGACAGACAAAACGCATCTGTGGAGCCCGCAGGGGCGGCACTCTCATTCCCGCTCACAACCAAGATGTGAATGCGGGGCCGTTGTTTCAAGCAAGACCCGGCAAACGAATCGGTGATCAGGCCGAAGCGGGCACCTGCTCATCGCGGTCGCCATAGATGTAGAGTGGACGGGCATTGCCCTCCACCACTTCCGGACCGATCACGACCTGCTCCACGCCCTCGAGGCCAGGCAGATCATACATCGTGTCGAGGAGGATGCTTTCCATGATCGAGCGAAGGCCGCGCGCGCCAGTCTTGCGCTCGATCGCCTTCTTGGCGATCATTGTCACGGCATCGTCGGTAAAGGTCAGGTCCGTGTTCTCCATCTCGAACAGGCGCTGATACTGCTTCACGAGCGCATTCTTCGGCTCGGTCAGGATTCTCTTCAGCGTCTCGATGTCGAGATCTTCGAGGGTGGCCAGCACCGGGAGGCGGCCCACGAACTCGGGGATGAGGCCAAATTTCAGCAGATCCTCAGGCTCCACCTTGCGGAAGATTTCGCCGGTGCGCCGGTCATCGGGAGATTCGACACGCGCACCGAAGCCGATACCGGTCTGCCGCCCACGGGCCGAGATGATCTTCTCAAGGCCAGAAAACGCACCGCCGCAGATGAACAGGATGTTGGAGGTATCGACTTGCAGGAACTCCTGCTGGGGATGCTTGCGGCCACCTTGCGGTGGCACGGAGGCAACCGTGCCTTCCATGATCTTGAGCAAGGCTTGTTGCACGCCCTCTCCCGAAACATCGCGGGTGATCGACGGATTGTCGGACTTGCGGCTGATCTTGTCGATCTCATCGATGTAGACGATGCCGCGCTGGGCACGTTCGACGTTGTATTCGGACGCCTGGAGCAATTTCAGGATGATGTTCTCGACATCCTCACCGACATAGCCCGCTTCCGTCAGCGTTGTGGCATCCGCCATGGTGAACGGTACGTCGATGATACGGGCCAATGTCTGGGCCAGCAGCGTCTTGCCCGAGCCTGTCGGACCAATCAGCAGGATGTTGGACTTGGCAAGTTCGACATCATTGTTCTTCGCGGCATGGTTCAGGCGCTTGTAGTGGTTGTGAACCGCGACCGAGAGCACGCGCTTGGCATAGAACTGACCGATCACGTAATCGTCGAGAACTTTGCAGATTTCCTTGGGTGTGGGCACGCCGTCCTTGGACTTGACCAGCGACGTTTTCGATTCCTCGCGGATGATGTCCATGCAGAGTTCGACGCATTCATCGCAGATGAATACGGTCGGCCCCGCAATCAGCTTGCGGACCTCATGCTGGCTCTTGCCGCAGAACGAACAGTAGAGCGTGCTCTTGCCGTCGCCGCTTGCTGCCTTGCTCATCGCTCATCTCCTCTCGGAGGTGTTTCTGCAGGGGTGCGCACCCGACCGCAAAAATCGCCACCGCGTTGGGCTTTATAGCCAACCAATGGCCTTGCCCGAAAGTGCCCCGGAGTCGCAACTCAGAGACATGTGATCAATTTGCCACCTTAAACCCTACCAAGTTCTTGCCGAGTGGCAAAAAAGCGCAGGTGGCGCGTTACTTCTTCTCGTCAGCGCCATCGAGATCGGAGCGCTTCTCGTAAACCTTGTCCACGAGACCAAATTCCATGGCCGTTTCGGCGCTCATGAAATTGTCGCGCTCCAGTGCAGCCTCGACCTCCTCAAGCGTGCGGCCAGTATGCTTCACGTAAATCTGATTCAGCCGACGCTTGATGCCCTTGATCTCCTCGGCATGAATGAGAATGTCGGTTGCCTGGCCCTGGAACCCGCCGGATGGCTGGTGAACCATGATCCGGGCGTTGGGAAGCGCAAACCGCATGTCCTTTTCACCGGCCGTCAGGATGAGTGATCCTGCGGACGCGGCCTGGCCAGTACACAGCGTCACGACAGGGCAACGGATGAACTGCATCGTGTCGTAGATGGCGAGCGCCGAGGTCACCACACCGCCGGGAGAATTGATGTAAAGATTGATTTCCTTCTTTGGATTGTCAGCCTCCAGGAAAAGCAGCTGCGCCACAACCAGCGTCGCCATCTGGTCCTCGAAAGGGCCTGTCAGGAAAATGATCCGCTCCTTCAGCAGGCGGGAGAAGATGTCGTAGCGGTAGGAGCCGCGGCTTGTCGTCTCCTCGACGGAGGGAATGATGAAGCTGTTGATCAGATCGACGGGGTCGCGCATCGGTTAGGGCCTCTGGTGGATAGATCTGCGGTTCTGGACCGCGACTCATGAACGCCAAGCTAAGATGTCAGAAATAGGGATGGAAAGCCCTTATGGAAAGGGCAGCCGTCACTCCACGGTGACCGACTTCGCCAGGTTGCGGGGCTGATCCACATCCTTGCCCATGATTGAGGCCGTATAATAGGCCAGCAACTGCACCGGTATCGCATAGGCCAGTGCGGAAAAATCCGGCGCCATGTCGGGCATGTCGATGTTGCCAACGGTCTGCACTGCGGCCTTTTCCGCCGTGTCCCTGGGGCCGATCACGATGATCTGGCCGCCGCGGGCCGCAACCTCCTGCATGTTGGAGACGGTTTTCTCGAACCAGCGGTCCATCGGTGTCAGCACCACGACAGGCATCTGCTCGTCGATTAGCGCAATGGGGCCATGCTTCAATTCGCCCGCCGCATATCCCTCGGCGTGGATGTAGGACAATTCCTTCAGCTTGAGTGCGCCCTCGAGGGCGAGCGGGAAATTGGTACCACGCCCCAGGTAAAGCACGTCCCGCGCCTTGGCCAGCTTGTGCGCGACAAGTTCGATATGCGGCTCTGTTTTCAGGATTTCGGCAATGAGGCCAGGGATAGCGATGAGCTGGCGCACCAGTTCCTGCTCGCGCGTGGCATCGATATGGCCGCGCTGACGTCCCGCAGCGATGGCAATGCAGGCGAGAACGGCAAGCTGGCAGGTGAACGCCTTGGTCGAGGCCACGCCAATCTCAGGCCCAGCCAGCGTCGGCAGGACAGCATGGCTTTCTCGCGCCATGGTCGAGGTTGGCACGTTCACGACGCTGACCACATGCTGGCCGTTGTCTTTGGCATAGCGCAGAGAGGCCAGCGTATCAGCGGTTTCTCCCGATTGTGACACGAACAGCGCCAAGTCGCCCTTGCGCAGTGGTGCTTCGCGGTAGCGAAACTCGGACGCGACATCGATCTCGACGGGAATGCGGGCAAACCGTTCAAACCAGTATTTCGCAGTCAACCCCGCGAGATAGGCCGTGCCGCAAGCAGAAAGAGAGATCTTCTCGATCGCATTGAAATCAAATGGTAATTCGACCGGAAGTCGTACTTCGCCGCTGGCCATGTCGAGATAATGCGCCAACGTGCGCCCGATAACCTCTGGCTGCTCATGAATTTCCTTGGCCATGAAGTGGCGATGATTGCCCTTGTCCACCAGAAAAGCGCCAGCCTGGCTCTTGATCCGCTTGCGCTTCACAACCGCGTTCGTGGCATCTCGGAATTCGGCGCCCGCACGGTTGAGGACAACCCAGTCGCCTTCTTCGAGGTAAGCAATGCTGTCAGTGAAGGGAGCGAGCGCAAGGGCGTCCGAGCCCAAATACATCTCGCCATCGCCATACCCCACGGCCAGCGGCGCGCCCTGGCGGGCTCCGATCAGCAGGTCGTCATGGCCTTCGAAAACGAAAGCGAGTGCGAACGCACCGTGCAGGCGCGGCAAGGCCCGCTGCACAGCCGTGACAGGATCGTTGGTATCGCGCATTTCGCGCGTCACGAGATGGGCCACCACTTCGGTGTCAGTTTCGGACTGGAAGATGCAGCCATCCGCGATCAGCTCCTCGCGCAACTCGCGGAAATTCTCGACAATGCCGTTGTGGACAACCGCAAGCTTGTCCGTGGCGTGGGGATGCGCATTGGCCTCCGTGGGTTTGCCATGGGTGGCCCAACGGGTGTGGCCGATGCCAATCATGCCCTTGAGGGGTTCCTCCAGCAAGCGGGCTTCGAGATTGCGGAGCTTGCCCTGGGCGCGCCTGCGGGTCAGGTGACCATCTTCCAGCGTTGCAATGCCAGCGGAATCATAGCCGCGGTATTCAAGCCGCTTCAACGACTCGATCACCAAGGCCGCGACGGGCGTTTGCCCAAGGATTCCAACGATACCGCACATTGTGTTCTTCTCGCCGCTGTTCTGGGTTCACCCGGGGGTAGGAGCACCGCCCCTACCCCATCAAATCAACTTGAATGACCGTTTGTGACCGGTTCCCCGGTTATTTCTGCTTTTTCGTGGCTTTCCGCTCGGCCATGGTGGTGTGGAAGCGGCGTGCCCAGCCCTCTTTCGTGAGCTGCTCAGCCCGCGTCAGTGCCAGGGCGTCGGCGGGAACATCCCGCGAGACTACAGACCCTGATCCGACATAGGCCCCATCGCCGATTGTGATCGGCGCGACCAGCGACGAATTCGACCCGATGAAGGCCCGCTCGCCAATCGTGGTGCGATACTTGAAGTAGCCGTCATAGTTGCAGGTGATGGTGCCTGCTCCGATATTGGCGTTTGCGCCGATGGAGGCATCCCCGATGTAGGTCAGGTGGTTGATCTTCGCACCAGCGCCAACATCGGCATTCTTGACCTCGCAGAAATTGCCGACCTTCGATTTCGCCGCCAGCACAGTGCCGGGCCGCAACCGTGCGAAGGGGCCGACCTGCACGCCCTCGCCAATTGTCGCTCCCTCGATATGGCAGGACGCATGAATGATCGCATGATCCGCAATTGTAACGCCTGGTCCGAAGAAAACATTTGGCTCAACAATGACATCCGAGCCGATCTTCGTGTCATGACTGAAGAAAACGCTTGCTGGATCAACAAGCGATGCACCGTTGCGCATGGCTTGGTCGCGCAAACGGCGCTGCATGATCCCCTCGGCGATGGCCAGTTTCATGCGGTCATCGACGCCCATCACTTCCTCTTCGGGCGCAATCACGGCGACAGTGCGCAGGCCCATGGAGCGGGCAACCTCGATCGCGTCCGTGAGGTAAAATTCCTTCTGGGCATTGGCATTGCCAATCTTGCCGAGAATATCGAGCGCACGGCGGCCATCGAACGCCATTAAGCCTGCATTGCACAGCGTCACGGACCGTTCGTGCGCGGATGCGTCCTTGTGCTCCCGAATGGCGGTCAATTGATCGCCCGCCATGAGAAAGCGGCCATAACCCGTGGGATCTTTCGCTTCGAAACCCAAGGCGGCAACGGCAGCGCCACCTGCGATGGCATCGCGCAACCGGGAGATGGTCTCCGGCTGGACAAGCGGCGTGTCGGCGTAGAGCACGATCAGCACGTCACATCCTGCCGCGATGTCTTCCTTTGCCTGCAAGACGGCATGTGCCGTGCCAAGGCGGTCCGTCTGGACACGAATCACAGCGCCGGGAAACTGCTTGTGGGCTTCCATTGCCACGTCATCGCGGTCCGGACCGACCACAACTGAGGCCGCCGTTGCGACGCTACCACGCACCGAGGCCAGCACATGCCCGATCATCGACCGTCCAGCCATGAAATGAAGCACCTTGGGCAGGCTGGACCGCATCCGGGTGCCCTGCCCGGCGGCAAGGACGACTGCGAGGGATTTCATTGCGCCATGCGTCATGACTGTGAACTCATCGGGTTGGCCGCACCTGGTCATCATGGTCGGTGGAATCGAATCCAATAGCCATGTTCGTGCATGGCGCATCGGAGTAAAGAAACGACAAATGCGCCGCTGTCATGAACGAAAAACCTCCAAACCCCGCTTCACCTCTCCTCGGGATGCGCTATAGACGGCGATGCTTCCCTGCGCGCTTCCATTTGCCGGGACCGTAACCTTGGACACGATCATTGGGGATGCCTGATCTGGACCGGCGCCATTTTCTCGCAGCAGCGGCCGCAGTCGGTATCGGCACGAAAGCTGCTGCCCAGCAGACCACCGGCGCTCTGGCCTTTCTGCAGGCCGTGCTGCAGGATGGCACGCGATTTGATCCTGGCGTTGTGATCGAGGCCGCCCGCGTCCTCTCCAAGCGTGCCTTCACTCCTCCCAACACAGCCTTGCCCGACCCATTCAGCGGGATGAACGCGGAGACCTACGGGGCCATTCGGCATCGGCCGGAGCGCCAAATCTGGTCGGATGAGCCGCGTCCGCTGGTGATCGAGCCGCTGCATCGTGGGTTCATCTATGCCACGCCCGTGGCCATCAGCATGGTTGAGGATGGCATTGTCCGGCGCATTGCCTATGATCCCAATCGCTACAGCTTCGGGCGACTTCAGCCGCCATCGCAAACACCTGACATCGGATTTTCTGGTTTTCGCCTGCTGACATCCGGCGACAATCAGCGCGAAATCGCAACATTTCAGGGCGCAACATTCTTCCGGGCTATCGCTCGTGGGCAGACCATGGGTTCGCTCTCGCGGGCACTGGCGATCAAGACTGCCGACCCGCGGGGCGAGGAATTTCCTGTCTTTCGCGCGTTTTGGATCGAGCGCCCGACGCAAGACAGCGTGATCGTGATCCATGCTGTGGCCGATTCCGAAAGCGCAACGGCTGCATTCCGGTTCACATTGCGTGTCAGCGACATCACATTGCTGGATACCGAGGCCACGATCTTCGCCAGGACAGCGCTTGATCACATCGGCATCGCGCCGATGCAGGCGAGTTTCCTGTTCGGTCCCAACCGTCGACGCAATGTCGATGACTTCCGGCCAGCCGTCCACGAGGCCAATGGCTTGCAGATATTCAACGGCCGCGGGGAATGGATATGGCGTCCGCTGAGCAATCCTGAGCAGCTCCAGATTTCGTCCTTCATCGACGAAAATCCGAAAGGCTTCGGGCTGATTCAGCGCGAGAGGGATTTCAGCGCTTTCCAGGACGATGACCAGCGCTATGACATCCGCCCTTCGTTGTGGATCGAGCCGATTGGAGACTGGGGTGCGGGCAGCGTGCAGCTCGTGGAAATTCCCAGCGAGTCCGAGGTCAACGACAACATTATCGCGTTCTGGCGTCCCAAGGCGGGGCTCGCGGCTGGCTCGGAAACCATGCTCGCCTACCGCCAGTTCTGGTGCTGGTCGCCGCCGGAGAAGCCCGCATTGGCGCAGGCCATCGGTTTTCGCGTGGGGCGCGGCTCGCAAGGGCGCCGGCGTCGCTGTCTGGTTGAATTCGCAGGCGATATTTTCGGGCAGGAGAAACTGCCGGAGATCAAGCTTGGCCTCAGCAGTTCGCCCGGACAGATCATCAATCCGCGCTTGCTGATCAACCCGCAACGGCAGACCGCGCGCGTCCAGTTCGAGCTCGATCCGGGAACCGAGAACGCGGTCGAAATCAGACTTGTGCTCGAAGAAGGCGACAAGCCGCTGAGCGAAACATGGCTCTACCGATGGACACCATGAACGCGTCGATCAGTGCGGTCGTGAGCATCCAATCGGCCATGCCGACGGAAGCGCCTCTCGCAATGCCTGAGCAGTCATTCGAGCGCTGGTCGAAGAAGGACCGCTATGTCTGGCGCGATCCCGACAAGGCCTACACGCCGTGGCTGGCGCGTTTCTGCGTCTTCGGTGGCGGCCTGATCGTCACGGTCATTGGCATCTGGCAGATGTATGCCGTTGTCGCTGTGGGTGGCGTAACATCGCTGGAATGGGCACTGCTGGTGCTGTTTGCGCTGAATTTCTCGTGGATCGCGCTGGCCTTCTCGTCGTCCATCGTTGGTTTTGCCTCGCTGCTGCGTCGTCCGCGCAACTGGCTGAGCGTGCCGCCTGCGCTCAAGCACCAGACGGCGGTGATCATGCCGATCTACAACGAGGCGCCCAGCCGCGTGTTCAGTTCGGTGGCGGCAATGATCGAGGAGGTGCGCGCCATCGGCCTCATCCAGCATTTCGACTTCTTCTTCCTTTCGGACACGACCGATGCCGATATCTGGATCGCCGAGGAACGCGCCTTCATCACGATGCGACAGGA
>JANNEO010000005.1:0-30304 GCA_031378805.1 Hyphomicrobiales bacterium | reverse complement strand
AGAGGATTGCCGCCGCCTGATCGCTGATGGCACGGTGACCGGTGGCATGATCCCCAAGATCGAGACCTGCATCTACGCGCTGGAGCGGGGTGTCGAGGCCGTCGTCATCCTGGACGGCAAGGTGCCTCATGCCGTGCTGCTTGAACTCCTGACCGACCATGGTGCCGGCACCATGATCCGGCGCTAGAAGTGACCGTTAACCCGCCTGTGGTCTTGTGATGTCTGTCGCCTTTCACAGGCCATGGAATGACCATGACAGCGCACGACCCATGCCTCATGTCTGACGCCGCAACTGGCCTGAACGGATTGGCAGCAACTCCGGTCGGACTGGCGTTCAGCCATGTCGACGCCTGGGTGTTTGATCTCGACAACACGCTGTATCCACCTGATTCAGCGCTTTGGCCGCAAATCGACGAGCGAATCACGGCCTACCTGATGAATCTTTATGGCCTTGACGGGCTGGCTGCGCGGGCGCTGCAAAAGCATTTCTATCACCGCCACGGCACGACATTGAAGGCCCTGATCGACCAGGGCGATGCGGATCCCGAGCATTTCATGGATTTTGTTCATGACATTGACCGCTCGTCGATCACGGTGAACACCCGGCTGTCTGATGCACTGGGGCGCCTTCCGGGGCGCAAGCTGATTCTCACCAACGGCTCGCAGAAGCACGCAGAGAACACTGCGAACGCGCTGGGCATCCTGCACCATTTCGAGGCGGTGTTCGACATCAAGGCTGCTGGCTATATTCCCAAGCCGGAGCCGATTGCCTATCAGCTGTTTTTTGACAAGCACGGCGTCGATCCCAAGCGTGCCGCGATGTTCGAGGATCTCGTCAAGAACCTGAAGGCGCCCTTCGATGTTGGGATGAAGACGGTGCTGATCGTTGCGAAGTCCGGACATGCCGATCTGCGCGACGATTGGGAAAAGCGCCAGGAGACACCGCCCTTTGTCGAATACATCACCGATGACATCGCTGGATTTCTCAGCGGTGTCGGTCGAATCTGAGCGACATCACGGCCAGACAGCCTTTCCCGCAATCAAGGCTTGCAACCACGGCGAACCTTTGGCATAGGGTCGTTACCCACGACGGACCTGACTTTCGAGTTGCGGACCAACGTTTCGGATGCGGGAGTAGCTCAGGGGTAGAGCACAACCTTGCCAAGGTTGGGGTCGAGGGTTCGAATCCCTTCTCCCGCTCCAGTCTGTTTCAGAAAATTCAGCAATTAATTCAATGTGTTCGTTGGTCGCAGATTTTACTGGCCTCCAGCATTTCGCAAAAATCACCCAACTCCTGGCTACTCAATAAGGTATAGGCAGATAGGTTTGCATCTGCGTCATGGCTTCAGGGTGATTTGCAAAGCCTATCCCTGCGCATTGGCTGCCACGCCAAGCTTATCCTGCCACTCCTCCAGCAGAACCCGCACGCCGCCCATGTCATGCGCAGTGCCGAAGACATAATTGTCAGGTCTTACCAAGGCGGCAATGGCTTCATGGCGGGCGAACCAGGCGTTCACCAGGCCATCGCATTCGTGTAGCGTGACGTCCGGATGGCCACCAGAATTGCCCCCGCCAATTGCCACCCAGGTTGCGCCAAGCGCTTTGGCCATGGCTGCGAGGCGCACGTCGTTGCAGCTGCTTGACGTCACGATGCGCAATCCCGATCCCACGCAACTATCCATGCGCTGTCGGCCTGCCGCCGTCCTGAGCCAAGGCTGTGGAAAGAGCGTGCCAGTGCCAGGCGCGGCAAGAGCGCTCAACAGGCCAGCGTCAAGCCCGGGCATCAAGTCCTGGCGCGGCATGGGCCGGATGGTTCCACCCGCTTCAGCGATGAGGCGCTGGTCGCGCTCTATAGCCTTCTGAGGGTCGCGCTCCCCAATCAGACCACCAATACCCTTGATGATGCCGGTCAGCTTGCGGACATGGCCGCCACGCTCCTGTCCATAGGTATCAAGCAGCGCCTCGCCCGCCTTGCCGCGAAGCACCGCGGCGAGTTTCCAGCTCAGGTTGGCAACATCGCGGATGCCCTGGCACAGGCCTTGACCGAGAAAGGGGGGCTGCTGGTGCGCGGCGTCTCCGGCGATGAAGACACGCCCTTTGCGCCAGTCACGGGCAACCAGCGCGTGAAACCGATAGCCTGCACTGCGCCAGAGCGTTCCATCCGCAGGCGTGATCCAGCGACGCAGCAGCCGCCAGACCTCTTCTGGCTCCGCCATCCGTTGCGGGTCTTCATCAGCCTCCAGGCGGATTTCCCAGCGGCGGTGACGACCGGTGCAGATCACGAATGTCATGGGTCGCTCCGGCTCACAATGCTGCACGCTGGTCGTGGGGAGCTTTAAAAGACCCTGGGGATTGGCCTCGATATCGACGACTAGCCAAGGCTGGTCGAAGCCGAGATCATCAAGCTCCAGCCTGGCCAGCCGTCGTGTTGTTGAGGATGCACCATCGCAGCCGATGACGTAGCGTGCCGCAAGTGTGTCATCGCCAGCGGGTGTTGCGACCTCCAGCATGACCTGGTCTGGATCCTGTCGAAACCCCGTTACGGTCTGGCCAAGCCGGATATCGACCGAAGGAAGCGATGCGGCGCGGTCCCGCAACAGCAGTTCCACGGCGGGTTGCAGGAAGACCATGGACGGCGTCCAGGCCTGCGGATGGGGTTCGGGCAGCATGGTCAGGTGCTTGATGAGCCTGCCGCCGACGCCGTAATATTTGGAATCCGTGAAAGGCTCCACGAAGGGTGCGATGGCCTCGGCCAGTCCAAGGCTTTGCAGCACACGCCCAATCTCGTGATCAAGGGCCACCGCGCGAGGCTTGTCGTAGATCGTTTCGCTCTTGTCGATGACGACGGTCTTCAGTCCTGCCTGTCCCAGCAGGCAGGCCGCGACGGCACCCACGGGCCCGAAGCCGACAATGGCGACGTCGTATGGCCCGCGCATCAATCTTCATCGACGATGGGGTTGCGCAGCAGGCCGACGCGATCGATCTCAACCTCCACGACATCACCCTGCTTCATCCAGAGTGGTGGCGTGCGTTTGGCTCCCACGCCACCTGGCGTGCCGGTGACGATGACATCACCTATTTCAAGCCGCGTGAAGGCCGAGCAGTAGGCGATGATCGTGGGAATATCGAAGATCATCTCGCCCAGTGTTGTCTCCTGCACAGTGGCACCGTTGAGGCGCGTCACCAGCCGCAGCTCAGCCAATGGTCCGACCTCATCGGGTGTCACCAGAAACGGTCCGAAGGCTCCCGTCCCCATGAAGTTCTTGCCGGGCGTGAATTGCATCGTGTGGCGCTGCCAATCGCGCACGGAACCATCGTTGTAGCAGGCATAGCCAGCGACATGGGAGAAGGCATCGTCCTTGGAGATTGCCCGGCCCGGCTTGCCAATCACGAGCGCGAGTTCCCCCTCGAAATCGAAATGGATGGATACCCTTGGGCGGATCATGGCGGCACCATGGGCAACCTGCGTGTTGGCAAAGCGTGTGAAGAGGGTGGGGTGCGCCACCTCTTCGCGGCCCGTTTCTTTCCTGTGGTTCTCGTAGTTGAGTCCGACGCACAGGATCTTGTCCGGGTTGGGCAACACAGGTTCAAGTGTCACAGACGACAGTTGCAGGCGGGGGGCGGAGGCGGCGCCCGCCGCGATCCGTGCCATGGCGTCGGGCTTCTCGAGAGCTTGCCGGAGTGTTGCAGGTTGTCCGGGAACGGCACTGATATGGGCGATGCTGTCGTTCTCGACCAGCCCCCAGGCGAGAATTGCGGAATGCGAAAATGTTGCGAGTTTCATGTCAGATGGTCTTTCTGCATAGGATCCGTGAACGGAATCAGCGAAGGGGAAGCGTTGAGAAAGAAAACAGCGTCTGAATGCGCTTGATTCGCGCCGAGGGCGGCCCCGTAACACCCCATTGGTCAGTCCTGCCCGGTGGAAAACCCCACGCATCGGGCCCGCGATAGGCATAGTGCTCGTCTATCTGCAGGATTTGCGCCGTGCATTCGATCGGCATTTCCTCCGGTCCGGCAAAATAGCCGAAGACGTTGTCGCCGGGGCCGTGGCGTCCAACTCCCCACTCCACGGGATAGCCATTCTCCCGCATGGTGCCGCACATGCGCATCATGCTGTCGAGATCGGGCATCTCGAACGCGATGTGGTTGAGGGTAGGGCGCATGGGCGTTCGCCCGATGACCAGGCAATGGTGCTCCGCCCCGCAATTGAAAAAGCCATTGGTGCGGGTTTCATCCACCACTCGGCAGCCCAGTACATCACGCATGTAACTGCGCATGGTGTCATAGGCACCACAGTTCAGGTTGAAATGCGTGACCCGGCGAAACTGATCGGGACGATCCGGCTTGCTTCCGCCTTCATGGGCGACGAAACTGACCATGCGCCCCTCTGGATCGTGGCTGTCGAAGCCAACGCCAAAGCCGTCATCGAAAGCGTGGTGTGAGGCAGACACCTGCAATCCAGCCGCCTTGATGCGCGCGTGCAATGCTGCCAGGCCGTCCTCACCACGGGCGTTGAACACAATGCGGCGAACTGCAGTGCCGCCGCCGACAATGGCAAGGATGGGATGGTCCGCCGCGCTGCCACGGAAACGGGTCACGGCATCTGCTCCGTCAGGCAGGCGCTCAAGTCCCCAGACTTTTTCATAGAATGCGGTGGCACCTGCCACATTGGCCGCACCGATCTCCGCCATGCGGATGCCAGAAATCAACGCGGTCATGCCATCGCTCCGCTGTCTATCCCCGCCTCCAGATCGCTCAGGACAGTGCCGGACAGCTTGGCAGTCTCCTGGAAATGGCGGTTCAACAGGGCCACTGCCTGCACCGCATCGCGTGCGAGTGCGGCCTCCATGATCGCATGGTGTTCATCGTCGCGCTGCTCCGCGCTTGCTCGGGGAGAGCGGCGCGACAGGTTGCGATACCGTTCGGCCTGCACAAACAACTGATCGCAGAACCCGATGAGAATGCTTGAACCGCACCCTTCGGTGAGACTGCGGTGAAACGTTCGGTGGGCATCGTTCCAGTCGGGGCTGGGTGCGCCACACTCCTCTCGACGCGGCGTGCGGGACAGGCGATGATAAGCCAGCAGCACGCGTTCCTCCCACTCTGGTCGGGCAGTCAGGATGGAGTGGCGCAGCGCCGTTTCATTCAGCCAGCAACGCGTCTGGGTGAGCTCGCGCAGGTCATCTGCGCTGACGGGAGCCACGAAGAACCCTCGCATGTCCTGTGCCAGCACCAGCCCTTCGCTGACCAGTCGGTTCAAACCCTCGCGCACCGGGCTGAGGGCCAGGTCGTAGTCGTCGGCCAGCGCCTGCACGCGCAACTGGATGTTGGGGGCAAGCGCTCCCGACATGATCTTGAGTCGCAGATCATCCGCCACAGCCGATGCTCGCGTGCTGCGCGGCGCACTGATCGGCGAATCCGATATGACCAAAGATAATCGATTATTTGACATTACAGCATCGATAGTCGATTATTCCTGACATGGCAAATCTGTTCGAGTTGCCATTCAGATCGCAGAACCGGGGAAAAAATATGTTCGGCACCACCCGCAGGCAGATTCTCGCCTTGGCTTCTGGAACCGTGCTCGCCAGCCTCTTGGTCGCTGATTTTGCTCCCAGCTTCGCGCAAACCGGCTGGCCGCAGCGCCCCATCACCATGATCGTGTCACAAGCGGCCGGAGCATCACCGGATGTTTTTGCCCGGCTTCTGGGAGAGAAGCTCAATGCGGCTCTCAAGCAGCCCGTGATCGTTGACAACAAGCCCGGCGCAGGAAACGCCATCGGTGCTGGGGCTGCGGCCCGTGCTGCGCCGGATGGCCACACCTTTTTCTTCGGTACATCAGCTGCCCTGTCGATGAACCCCTTCCTGATGAAGAACCTGCCTTATGACGTGCTGAATGACTTCGTCCCGGTGGCCCTTGTGACGCGCAGCCATCAGGTGCTTGTCGCCCATCCCGATGTTCCGGCCAACTCGCTGGCCGATGTCATCGCGCTCGCCAAAAAAGATCCTGACAAGTACAGCATCGTCATCGACGGGCCGCGCAATCTCTCCGGCGTTATCGTCCGGGTGCTAAAGGCGCGCGCGGGCATCAATCTGACCGAAGTGCCATATTCCAACGTGCCGGCATCCCTGCAGGACGTGATCTCGGGGCGCGTGGCCTTCGGGCTGTATTCGGTGTCAGTGGCTGAGGCGATGATCAAGGATGGCAAGCTCAAGCTGATTGCCACGGCATCCGCGGATGGCACAAACACGTTTCCGGCGGCGGAACCGTTCAACCGCACCTTGCCGGGCTTCAACTTTCTCGGCTGGTTCATGGTGATGGCGCCCAAGGGCACGCCGGACTCCGTGCTGGCGGAGATGCATCAATCGATTGCCACGGCAATTCGTGATCCAGCCGTCGTGGCCATGGCCCCGAAACTGGGCTTCGATCTCGACCCCAAGGGCGTCGGCAGCCGCGAGGATGCCCGGCAGTTTCTGGCGGCGCAGCTGGAACTGTGGAGCAAGACGACCAAGGATCTGGGCATCCAGCCCGAGTGAACCAGCCCGAGTAAACCTGCCCGAGTGTATCAAACAAAGTGAGTTTTGCCGCTACAGGCCCTTCACTCCGAAGGCCTTGGCCATGAAACCCAATCCGTGCATCAGTCCTTCGCCGTCGATGCCGTGGCCTATGCCGTGGGACATATGCCACTCGACGGGGATGCCTGCGGCGCAAAGCGCTTGCCCCGCGTGGAACAGGGCCTGCACGGGAATGACCTCGTCCTGGTCACCGTGGATCAGCAGAACGGGCGGCTTGGCGCTGGCTTCCAGGAGGTGTTCCTCGCCCACCAGCGTGCCGGAATAGCCGACAATGGCTGCACAAGGCGACTTGCGGCGCAGGCCCACATGCAACGCCATCATCGTGCCTTGCGAAAAGCCCACCAGCGCCATCTGGCTCTCTGTCAGACCGTGGCGTACAAGTTCCGCATCGAGGAAAGCGTCAAGCGTCGGCCGCGCCGTGGTCACGCCCAGCCAGCGCTCATTGGGATCGCGGAACGTCAGGCCGAACCATTGCCGCCCCATCGGTGCGCCCCCGCAAGGCTCGGGCGCATGTGGCGAGACAAAGACGGCATCGGGCAGGAATTGTGCCCACTGCTTGCCGATGCCGATCAGGTCATTGCCGTCGGCTCCATAGCCGTGCAGGAAGACAACAAGCTGTTTTGCCACTCCGGATTTCGGAGGCAGGCGCGGGCCATCGATCAATGCCATGATTGTTTCCTCTTTCCTTCAGCCGTTAGCAGTCTTGCGACGGGTGGAAAAGGATTTTGCCTGCCTGGTGGCTTGCTCGCTATCCTTGCAGGATGAATGCAGCCCCTCCCGTCGATTCGCGATCCGGCCTGGTCTTTCGCCTGGTGCAGCGCCTGTTCCTGCTGGGCGCGCGCGTCACAAGGGGCATGACGCTGGGCGTCCGAGGCATGGTGATTGATGGCCAGAACCGCATTTTTCTTGTCCGGCACTCCTATGTGAAAGGCTGGCACATGCCTGGCGGCGGTGTCGAGGCAGGCGAGACGCTGGCGGACGCCCTTTGCAAGGAACTGCACGAGGAAGGCAATCTGCGTCTCACCGGGGAGACACGCCTGGTCGGTATCTACCTCAATACTGACGGCGCGCGGCGCGATCACATCGCCGTTTTCCTGATCCGGGAGTTCGAGCAGTCCGCACCCCATGTTCCTGACCGGGAAATCGTTGAAACCGGATTCTTTGCGTTGGATGCCCTGCCCCCGGAAACGACAAAAGCCACGCGCCGCAGGATTGCTGAAGTGATAGGGGGCGAGACTGCCTCGCCCTGGTGGTAGAGGGTCCGCCTTCACAGCGCCGCAATTCTCAAGCCCAACGATTTGATTAACCACGTTCAGTCCCGGTTCAGTGGGCAGAGCGCTGGATGGTTAACGAAGTTGAAAGCGGCTGAGGCGGGAGACATTCATGCTGAAGGTGACAGGGTCCGCAAAGGGCTCCATGCGGGTCGCCCTGGTGGCGGGAGCTTTCCTGGCGCTATCGGTCGGTGTGGCAGAGGCCCAGTGGTTTGCACCGAGAACCTATTACCCTCCTGTCGTGTTGGACGAACTGACGCCGCGTGAAATCCATGGGCGTGTGCAGCGTCAGGGCTACAGCAGCCCTTCGCGTCCTGTTTATCGTGATGATGTCGTGCTGGTGACAGCGTTGGAACCGTCTGGTCGCCGTGTCCGGCTTGTGCTCGACGTCTACACTGGCAGGATCGTTGACCGGCAGGCCGTTCCCCAGCCAAGATCGCGTGAGCAGGTGGTGCAGCGCGTGCCCGATCAGGGACCAACCATCCGCCGCACTGTGCCAGAGCCGACCGAGCGCAGCGCGGTCACACCCGAGCGCCCCACGATTATCCGTCGAGAGCCACTTCTGCCGCCGCAGCCTCCGTCAGCCAATCCGCCGCGTGGCCGCGTCGCCGTGCCTGAAAGACCGGCAGTCGATGCGCCAAAACTGCCTGAAGCCGCCGTGGGAAGCGGCACGCGGACGACGCCGCGCCGTATCGAAATGACTCCGCCAGCCGAACTTGATGCCCCGCCTGTCCGGCCATCAGCGCCTTCTGGTCCGCCCATCAACAGCGTTCCGCCTGCTGGGCTGGAATGAAAGACCACTCCCCAACATAGAAAAAGCCCTCGTTCAGAGGGCTTTTCCATGGGTATTAGCGTTTGTCGCTGATCAGGCTGCCGCAGCCACCGATGTGAGCGCCTTCGGTTTCACCCGCTTCGCACCTTCAGTGCCAATCGGGATCAACCTCGGTTTCATGGCTTCCGGCACTTCACGCACCAGATCGACATGCAGCAGGCCATTCCCCAGCCTGGCTCCCGTCACGGTCACATGGTCGGCCAACTGGAAACGACGCTCGAAGGCCCGACCGGCAATTCCGCGAAACAGCACTGTCGCGGATGACGCTTCGTCGCCAGGCTTCTCGCCCTTCACGGTCAAGGTATTGGCGGCGGCCTCGATGGAGAGCTCGGTCTCGTCAAATCCGGCAACCGCGATGCTGATGCGGTAGCCGTACTCCGAGGTGCGTTCGATGTTGTAGGGGGGATAGCTCGGTGCATGGGCTTCTGCGCCACTCGCCTGGTCAAGCAGGGTGAAGAGGCGGTCGAAGCCGATGGTCGAACGGTGAAACGGGGTAAGATCAAAATGACGCATGGGGTGTCCTTCCTTGAAGCGACGGTTGCGTTGACATTGTGATCCGGCCTGATCGCCATCCCGCCAAAGGCGCTGATGGGTATCCTGCCTGATCTATGGCCGCAGCCGAATGGCCTGCGGTGACCAAAACTTGGGATGGCGTTCTGTGGGCCGCAAGAGGCGGGTTGCAAAAATTCGCATTTTAAACGGGGGATGAACGGCAAAGTCCGGCCAAGTTCAGGGGCAGGAACGCATATCTGCGATCATCGCGTTGTAAAACTCACTGGCCCACCATGCTCCGCCGTTCTTTCCTTGTCATGCTTTCCGGATCGGCATTGCTGCCCGCTGTCGCGCAGGAAACCACCCCGTTGTCAGCTGCCTACACGCACTCCATACCGAACAGGCTGGAAATGCGACTTGTCCGCGAGGGGTTCACTGCCGTCGGTGAATGGCGTCGCAAGGGTGATTTCGTCGTGGTTACCGCCAGCAAGGCAAGCATCCCCTGGCGGCTCGTTCTGGATGGACGCACGGGTGAAATCATTGGCCAGAAACCGCTGTCCAGCGGCTCTGCGAACGACTGATCAGGCCAATTTTCTGGCTGCCATCTCACCCATCCGCCCTTCCTGGACGGCGTGGCAGGCGACGCCTGCGATAGGCAGTGGTGCTTCGCTCCGGCAGCGGTCATTCACCAACGGGCAGCGCGGATGGAAGGTGCAACCCGAAGGCGGATTGATGGGCGAGGGGATTTCGCCCTGCACCGGAATACGGGCACGGCCCGACATGCCCAGGTCGGGCACCGCATCGAGCAACATGCGCGTATAGGGATGGCGAGGGCTTCGGAACATTTCCTTCGCCGCTGAAACCTCGGCCAGTCGTCCAAGATACATCACACCAATGGTGGAGGCCATGTGGCGGACCACTGCGAGGTTGTGGCTGATGAAAAGATAGGTGAGCCCCATCTTGTCCTGCAGGTCACGCATCAGGTTCAGGATCTGCGCCTGGACCGACACATCGAGCGCCGAAGTCGGTTCGTCGCACACGATGAACTCGGCGTTGGAGGCCAGCGCCCGGGCAATGGCGACGCGTTGGCGCTGCCCGCCCGAGAACTGGTGCGGGAATTTCACCCCATCGAGAGGTGACAGGCCGACCAGTGTCAGCAATTCGCCCACCCGGTCGGTGATGTCCTTGGGCGAAGACAAAAGGTTGAAGGCGCGGATCGGCTCGGCGATGATGTCCTGCACACGCCAGCGCGGATTGAGCGAGGCATAGGGATCCTGGAAGATCATCTGGATGCGGCGGCGCAATTTCTCGCGCGCTGCGCTGTCGACCGTGGTGGTCATGGAGATGCCATCAACCATCACCTCGCCGCCCGAGACGGGCAGCAGACCCACCACCATGCGGGCCACGGTGGATTTGCCCGAGCCGGACTCACCGACAAGCGCAAAGGTTTCGCCCTTCTTGATGTCGAAGGTCACGCCATCGACCGCCTTCAGGAATTGCTTCGGCGCACGCTCGATCGTGCGTTCCAGCCAGGGCTTGGACACATCGAACGTCTTCTTGAGATCGCGGACGGTGACGAAGGCGCCGCTTGTGCTGGCGTTTTGTGCTTGGGCGCTCATGCGGCAGCCTCTTTTCTGGTGTCGTAAAGCCAGCAGGCGACCTGCGACAGGCCAACTGGGATCACGTCAGGCCGTTCCACGTGGCACCGTGCAAAGACTTCTGTGCAACGCGGGTTGAAGGCGCAGCCCTTGGGGATGGCGGTCAGGCGGGGCATGGCACCGGGAATCTGCATCAGCCGTTCTGCCGATGATTCCAGCGTCGGGATCGCACCCATCAGGCCTTTCGCGTAGGGGTGCCGCGCCTTCTGCACCACTTCGCGCACGGGGCCTATTTCTGCGATACGCCCGGCATACATTACCGCGACACGGTCGGCGGTTTCCGCGATGACACCCATGTCGTGGGTGACGAGCATCACGGCCGTGCCCCGCTCGCGGCAGAGTTTCTTCAGCAGCGTGATGATCTGCGCCTGCACTGACACATCGAGCGCGGTCGTCGGTTCGTCCGCGATGATCAACTCCGGCTCGGCCGCCAACGCCAGGGCGATGACCACCCGCTGCCGCATCCCGCCCGAGAACTCGTGCGGATAGCCATCGATGCGCTTTTCAGGTGCAGGAATGCCCACCTCCGTCAGAAGGTCGATGGCCCGCTGGCGGGCCTGCGCCGCATTCATGTCGGTATGGGTCTGGATTGTCTCGACCAGTTGCTCGGAAATTTTGAACAGCGGGTTCAGTGAGGTCAGGGGATCCTGGAAGATCATGCCGATGCGCTTGCCCCTGATCTTGCGCATCGCCTCCTTCTCGAGGTTGTCGATGCGCGATCCCTGCAGCAGCACCTCTCCGCCCGCGATGCGCCCTGGCGGATCGATGAGGCCGATGATGGCAGTTCCGGTCAGCGATTTGCCGGCACCCGACTCGCCCACGACGCCCAGCACCTCACCCGGTGCGATATCGAATGACACATCGTCGATGGCCCGCAGGATGCCACGTCGGGTCACGAACTCGACCTTGAGGTTGCGGACGGAGAGGACAGGTTGGGTCATGATCACCTGAGTTTCGGGTTCAAGGCATCGCGCAGCCAGTCGCCCAGCAGGTTGATCGCCAGTCCAAGGATAACGATTGTCAGCGCCGGGAACAGCAGAATCCACCATTCTCCCGACATCAGATATTGCTGGCCGAAGCGGATCAGCGTGCCCAGCGAGGGCTGAGTCACCGGCATCCCGACGCCAAAGAACGAGAGCGTCGCCTCCTCGATGACGGCGAGCGCCAGGTTGATGGTGGCGATCACGAGCACTGGCCCCATGACGTTGGGCAGGATGTGTTTTGCCATGATGGGCAGGCCCTTGATGCCGATGAGCTGGGCGGCCTGCACATAATCCTTGGTGCGCTCCACCATCGCCGAGGCCCGCACGGTGCGGGCGTATTGCGCCCAATGCGCCAGGCCGATGGCGAAGATGATGACGAAAAGCGCCGTCGTCTCGTGCTTGTTGGGCGGGATCAGCCCGCGCGCCACGCCGAAGATAAGCAGCGCGATCAGCAGACCGGGAAACGACAGCTGGATATCGGCGACCCGCATGATGATTTGCTCGGTCCGCCCACCGACATAGCCCGCGATCAGGCCGAGCGAGATGCCCAGCGCCATCGAGAACCCGACCGAACAGAGGCCCACGATCAGCGATACCCGCGTGCCGTAGAACAGCGCGGACAGCATGTCGCGCCCCTGGGCATCCGATCCCAGCAGGAACAGCATGTTGGACCCCGCGCCCCGCTCCAGAGGATGGGTGAAGCCATCCATCAGGTTGAGCACCGCCGGATTGAAGGCATCCTGTGGCGCAAAAATCGGAGCGAAGAACGCCAGCACGAAGATCAGCAGCGTGGTGAGGGCGGCCATAATGGTGATGGGCGAATCCTTGAACGACAGCCAGAGATCGCTGTCGTTCAGCCACTGGCGCAGCGTTTGCGCTTCAACCTTGGGCTCGTTCGGCATCACGTTCATTTCGCCGCAACCGTTCGGCCCACGCTCAAGCGCGGATCGATCAGGAAATACAGCATGTCGACGACCAGGTTCACGACCACGAAGATCAGGCCGACGAACATCAGATAAGCCCCCATGACTGGAATATCGACGACCTCCACGGATTTGACGAACAGCGCTCCCAGTCCAGGCCAGTTGAAAACGGTTTCGGTGGTGATGGCGAAGGCAACGATCGAGCCAAGCTGCATCCCGGTGATCGTCACCACGGGGATCATGGTGTTCTTCAGGGCGTGCTTGAAATTGATGGCGCTGTCGGTCAGGCCGCGTGCCCGGGCAAAGCGGATATAATCGGCCCGCATGACCTCCAGCATCTCGGAGCGCACGAGGCGCATGATGAGGGTGAGCTGGTAGAAACCCAGTGTCACCACAGGCAGGATCAGCGACTTGCGCCCGCTTTCCGTAAGCAAGCCCGTTGTCCACCAGCCGAACGCCACGGTTTCACCCCGCCCGAAGGTGGGCAGCCAGCGCAGCACGACGCCGAAGACATAGATCAGCCCGATGCCGATCAGGAAGGTCGGTAGAGATACCCCGATCAGCGAAAGGCTCATCACGAGATTGGCGGCCCATCCGTCTCGCTTGAGCGCGGTATAGATGCCAAGGCCGAGGCCGAGGGCCAACGCCAACGCCGCTGAAATCACGGCCAACTCGATGGTGGCTGGCAACCGCTCCCGCAACAGCGTCGCCACGGGACGGCCCTGCCGATAGGAAATGCCGAAATCGCCCTGTACCGCATTGCCCAGGAAACGCCCGAACTGCACCAGCATCGGATCGTTCAGGCCAAGCGATTCCGCCAGTTCCTGGCGATCCTTGATGGTCGCGTCCTGGCCAACAATGCTCGCCACGGGGTCGCCGACGAACCTGAACATGGAGAACGCGATGAAGGCAACGGCCACCATGACCATGATCGCCTGCAGCACGCTGCGTATGAGATACCCGAACATGCGAGCAGAACTAGCGCAGGCCGGACAGAATGCAAAAACAAATCAGAGATGGCGGGCGATCATGGCCTCAGGCGCGTGCAATCAGCTCGCGCTCTCCCTGATGGATCGCCAGTTGTCGCGGTGAGCCGATTGTGCGCCGCGCCAGGAAGCGTGGGCGGCGGTTCTTAAGCGGCGAACCGAGCCGCCGTGGAAAAGGGTTGAGGTGCGCGTGGTCCTCCATCGGCTGGAGGCGGCCATGGGTGTCCTCGACCAGCAGCGGCAGCGCGAGTTTCTGCGCATAGCTGCGCCACAACGCAATCACATCGGTATCGTCCAGGGTGCGTGTCAGCACGATCTCGAGGCTGGAATCCATGTGCAACAACACGATTTCGAACAGGCCGCCCTCGGCGACCGCGCGCAGGTTCACGCCGCGGTAGCTTTGCGTCGGCACGTTGACCCATGTCTCCAATCCGCCGATCTTGCGTCGAATGCAGATCCACTCCACGCTGATCTCGACCCGCTTGACGCCATCTTCGGAGCGCGGACACACCGCAGTCACCGCCACCTGTGCGGATGGTTCACTGGCACGCTTCCGCGAGATGCTGGCCCGACGAGGCGTTCTTCCCCCTGGCTCAATTGTTTGACACGACGTCATGGCCCACCCTGTTTCACACCACGCGGTCGATGATCTTGCGCCATCGTGCCGCTTGGAGTGCAGATTGGCCGTGAAACTTGGGAGAAGGCTTAAGCCAGGTGGTTAAGCACTGGTGTCTTCGGTGATTTGCGGGCAAAAGGCGTGAGCATGATTGACGTCGGGTTACACTGT
This sequence comes from Hyphomicrobiales bacterium, assembly GCA_031378805.1. GTDB lineage: Bacteria > Pseudomonadota > Alphaproteobacteria > Rhizobiales > Beijerinckiaceae > JADCCX01. The sequence continues at coordinate 15,796 of JANNEO010000005.1, read as the reverse complement.
TCAGGAGAATTCAATGCCCATTCTTATCAATGATCCGACCGCGCTGGCACTGGTGGTTGCACTGAAAACAAGTGCGCTCTACGTCGCCCTGATCGTGCTGATGGGCATCGGGCTGACATTCCTGGTGATCAATCAGCGGCGCACCAAACTGATCGGGATCGGGGATGGCGGCGACAAGATGGTTGCCCGCATGATCCGCGTGCATGGCAATTTCGCCGAGAACGCGCCCCATGCGCTGGCTTTGCTGATCCTGTTGCCACTGGTTGGTGCGGCTGGCTGGCTCATTCACGTCGTCGGTATGCTGTTCCTGGCCGGGCGGTGCCTTCACGCAACGGGCCTGTTGAAAAGTGCCGGATCAAGCATGGGTCGCGTGGCCGGGATGCTCATGACACTGACGTCCTTTCTGATTGGCGCAGGAGCGTTGCTCTTCGCGGCCTTTGTTCGCTGAATGCTGGTGCCGATGATAGAACGCTGCATATTGTCCTCCTGATGGAGCACAGTCTTGCCGAAGAATTGGCGCTGCTGCTTGTGGCTGCCGAAGCCGCGGGCGCGGCAGCGATGTCCTATTTCAACGCGGGCAAGCAGACCTCGGCCAATGTGAGCTTCAAGGATGGCAACTCGCCTGTAAGTGATGCCGATCATGCCGCAAATGACGCCTTGGCGGCAGTTCTGCGGTCGGCGCGGCCCCGCTATCACTGGGTATCGGAGGAAACCGCTGATGATCCTTCAAGGTTGGCCGCCAGTCATGTCTTCATTGTCGATCCCATTGATGGTACGCGGGCCTTCATTTCAGGGCGCTTGCAATGGTCGGTTTCCGTTGCCCTCGCCGTGGATGGACGATCCGTCGCTGGGATCATCCATGCGCCAGCCCTGGGCCTGACCTACGCGGCATCAACGGGTGGCGGCGCAACCCTCAATGGCCAGCCCATCCATGTTTCCTGCAAGAAAACGCTGTTCGCCGCACTTGCCTCTGGCCCCAAGACCGCACTTGAAGTTCTGGAACGCGCTGCCGGGGTTTCTCTGGAGCACGGACCCAAGATCCCGTCGCTGGCCCTGAGGCTGGCGCTTGCGGCCGAAGGCAAGGTGGACCTGGCGATTGCCTCCATTGGTGCGCATGACTGGGATGTTGCGGCGGCCGATGTGATTGTGCGGGAAGCAGGTGGCGTTCTCCTCGATCTTGATCGTCAGCCTCTGGTCTACAACCGCCCCTCGCTGCGCCGCGATACATTGTGCGCCGGACCGGATGTCCTCACAGGTGCCGCGATTGATGCCTTCAGGTTGCACTGATGAGGCACTGCGGCTAGGAGCCTTGTCCTGCATTTCAATTGATTGAGACCTGTCATGAGCCAGCCAAGCACTGCATCTGTCGCCAAATCCAAGCAATTGCTTCACCTCGTGTTCGGGGGAGAACTCACCAGTCTGGAAGGCCTTGAGTTCAAGGATGTGTCCAAGCTCGACCTGGTTGGCATCTATCCCGATTATGAATCCGCCAAGCGTGTGTGGAGATCCAAGGCGCAGCAGACGGTCGATCAGGCACAGACACGCTATTTCATTGTTCACATGCACAGGTTGCTCGATCCTGAAACCGACAAGCACTGATCGCCGTCGATGCTGAAAAAGATTCTTCGCTCGAAGCCCGTCCTGCGGGGCGCGGGGAAGGCCATGGCGGCCTATCTCCGGCTGGTCCAGCGCACGAACAGTTTCACGATAGAGCCAGCAGATGTCGAGACAAGCATCTATGCCAAGGCGCCTGTGATCATCGCCATGTGGCATGGCCAGCATTTCATGATTCCGTTCATTCGCCGTCCGCAGGACCGCGCTGCGGTGATGATTTCCCGCCATGGTGATGGCGAGATCAACGCGATTGCAGTTGAGGCGCTGGGATTCACGACGGTGCGCGGCTCGGGCGCGCAGCGTCAGGATCAGGTGCGCAAGCGGGGTGGCGCACAGGCACTCAGGGCCGCACTCGCCACGCTGAACGATGGCATCTCGCTGGGCATGACAGCTGATGTACCCAAGGTGTCCCGTGTCGCGGGAAAAGGCATCATCACGCTGGCCCAGATGTCGGGGAAGGCGATTTTGCCCGTGGCTGTCGTGACGTCCCGGCGCAAGGATTTCAACTCCTGGGACTGTACCAGCATTGGCCTCCCCTTTGGTCGTGGCGCGATTGTCTTCGGCGACCTGATCCACGTGCAGCGCAAATCTGATCCTGATGAACTGGAGCGCGCCCGGATCGCCGTTCAGGATGGGCTCGATGCCGTTCATGCACGGGCCTATGGGTTGATCGGCCATGTCGATCCTGGTGCTGGAAGAGACAGTGTCGTGCAGGCCCGCGCCAAGGCGGCGGATCAGGCACTGGTTGCCTTCGAGACTGATGGTGATCCCGCGTGATGGGACGCGCCCCGTTCTCCGTCCGCCTCTACCGTGGCGTCTCGAAGCTGCTGTATCCCGTGGTGCAACCGCTGCTGGCCCGTCGCCGCAAGCGTGGCAAGGAGGATGCCCTCCGCCTCCCGGAGCGCAAGGGCTTCGCTAGCTTGCCGCGCCCTGATGGCGCACTCGCTTGGCTGCACGGCGCCAGTGTCGGCGAGTTGATCTCGCTGCTGCCCATCGCGGAGCACCTGACGGCCAAAGGTGTCCCTGTTCTCGTCACGTCAGGCACGGTGACCTCAGCGGAGGTCGCCAGCCGCAGGTTGCCTGAAGGAGCCTTCCACCAATATCTGCCGCTCGATCTCCCGGCGTATGTGTCGCGTTTCTTGGATCACTGGAAGCCCGATATCGGGGTTTTCGCCGAGTCAGAGTTATGGCCCAACATGATCCATGCCGCGCAAGCCAGCGGCACGCATCTGGTCATCGTCAATGCCCGCATGTCTGAGCGATCTTTCCGGCGCTGGCAGCGCTTCCCCGGCTTCATCACGTCGATGCTGTCGCGCTTCGAACTGGCCTTGGCCCAGACGGATGCCGATGCGGACCGGCTGCGCATCTTGGGCGCTCCACGGGTGCAGGTCATCGGCAACATCAAGTACGATGTGTCTCCACCACCCGCCGACGCAGACAAGTTGGCGTTACTTATGAGTTCGGTGAATGGCCGCCCGGTGTTCGTGGCGGCCAGCACGCATCCCGGCGAGGAGGAGCAGATTGCCGCTGCCCATGTTTTAGCCAAGGCCGTCATGCCCTCGCTGCTGACTGTGGTCATCCCTCGTCACCCCGCACGTGGCGTTGACGTGGCCGAGTTGATCTTCAAGTCAGGTCTGTCGGTGTGCCGACGCAGCGAAGGAACGCTGCCTGACAGACACACTGATGTTTATGTGGCCGACACAATCGGCGAACTTGGCTTGTTCTATCGCCTGAGCAAGCTCGCCTATCTCGGTGGATCGCTGGTGACCCATGGCGGCCAGAATCCCATTGAACCGGCAAAGCTCGGCAATGGCATCCTGCATGGCCCGCATGTCCACAATTTCACGGAAGTCTATGCGGCCCTGAAGGAGGCGGGAGGTGCGCTAGAGATTGCCGATGCCCAGGCTCTAGGCGCGGCAATCATCCAGCTGCTGCGCGATCCTTCCGGTCTGAAGCTGATGGCGGAAGCGGCGGAAGCCAAGGTCCAGGGCATGGCGGGTGCCAATCAGCGCACGATCAAGGCGCTGGAGCCCTTGCTGATGCAGGCCAACCTGGAGCAAAGGGGATGAAAGCTCCGACGTTCTGGTCGGCGAAGCCTGGCTTGATGGCGTGGAGCCTCAGTCCGTTCGCCTGGGTTTATGGGGAGGTCACGGCACGGCTGATGGCGTGGCGCGGCGCGGCGAGCGCTATACCCGTCATCTGCATCGGAAACCTGACGGCAGGGGGGGCAGGCAAGACACCCGTTGTGGCTTTTCTGGCCGACACTCTGGTCAAGGCGGGAGAGGTGCCGTTTGTCATCAGTCGCGGATACGGTGGCCGTCTGAAAGGGCCAGCGCTTGTCAGCCCAGCGACCATGACGGCGGCCGACTGCGGCGATGAGCCGCTGCTGTTGGCCCGCCACGCGCCAACTGTCGTGTCGCAGGACCGGGTTGCTGGTGCAGCCCTGGCGAAAGCCCTCGGTGCAACCGTTATCCTGCTAGATGATGGCTTGCAGAACCCTGCGCTGCGAAAGAATTTTTCCGTTGCGGTCGTCGATGGCGTGGCCGGTTTCGGCAATGGTTTCTGCATCCCCGCAGGTCCGCTCCGGGCACCGGTTGGCCGTCAACTGCAGCATGTCGATGTGATCGTTCTGATGGGAGGCAGAGAGGTTTTTGCCGACCAATGGGTTGCGGCCATCGTCGCTGCTGGCAAGCCAATCCTTCATGGCTCACTGCGTGCTGACGCAGTCGCTATTCAACGGCTCTCTAAACATTCCGTTTTGGCTTTCGCGGGCATCGGTCGACCTGCCAAGTTTTATGATATGCTGAGAAGCCTCGGCATCATGGTGACAGCCACCAGGTCATTCGCGGATCATCATCCCTACACGGCTGCTGATCTTGCCAGCCTTCGACAGCTGGCAGCTGCTCAAGGCCTGACACTTGTGACGACAGAAAAGGATGCAATGCGCCTGCCAGGGCACTCATCCGATATTCTCACCGTACCAGTTTCGCTGGAAATGGAGGAGGCTAGCCTGCTTCAGATGATCCGCGCAGCTATCGACCGTAGACGCTCGGAGCCTTGAGTTCGCGCAAGCGCTTGAGCACCGCATCGGTGCTGGCATAAGCTTCCTGGCGCTCGACGCTCCAGTATTTGAGATCATCCAGCGGGATGGGCACTCCCGTCACGGCACAGCGCACGTGGCTGCCGTTGCGGACGATCTTGAATTCGCCGTGAAAAAAGCGGACTTCCGCTTCAGGCGAGGGAACAAAGGATCGATCAAGTTTGTTCATAGGCATTTCCTACCATTCATGCCTGCGCTTTGCACGCGTTTGTTGTTTCGGCGTTCTCTGCTAAAGCATGAAGATAGCCATGCGAAAGGGACGTATGCGTCTGCTCGTTTTCATTCTGGGTCTGTTGTGTCCGCTTCTGCCCGCCGTGGCGCAGGAGCGCGTGTCGATTCCGCTCCCTGATGGCCAAAGTTTGACAGGCGTGCTTTTCCTGCCTGCAGGACCAGGGCCATTCCCTGCTGTCGTTGCGCTCCACGGTTGCGGTGGCCTTGGTTCAGCAAGTGCCATGGTTGGCGGTCGTCACAAGGACTGGGGTCAGCAGCTGGTGGCGCAAGGCTATATTGTGCTGTTTCCCGATTCCTTCAGTTCACGCGGACTTGGTTCGCAATGCGTCGTCCGCGACAGGACGGTGCGCCCCGGCAAAGAGCGGGTGATGGACGCGATTGCGGCCAAGTCCTGGCTGCAGCAGCGCGGTGACGTGATGCCCCAGCGCGTGTCCCTGCTGGGATGGTCAAATGGAGGGTCGAGTGTGTTGTGGGCAACGGCACGCGACAAGAAACCCCGTGACGACAAGCCCGATTTCAACGCGGCGATCGCCTTTTACCCCGGGTGTCGACTGGTCGCACAGTCAGCTGAGCGGAGGGACTGGGAAAGCCGTCTGCCGCTCCTCATCCTGATTGGCGAAGCGGATACCTGGACGCCGGCGGAACCCTGCCGCCAGCTGGTCAAGCTCACCCAGGATGGTGGGCGCGATGCAACGCTCGTGACATACCCCAACGCAGTGCATGAATTCGATCACCCGGATCGCAAGCCGACGAAGCGCACCGGGCTGGCTTTTACGGGTGATGACAGTGGCGAGGCCATGGTTGCAACCGATCCCGAGGCTCGTCAGGATGCTTTGACGCGCGTTCCGGCTTTTCTGAAGCGCTGAGTTCAGCCGTCCTGCGAGTTCAACCGTCCTGCATCTCGTCGGGGTAGAGCCCGGGAACATGGACCTGGTACCAGTCTTTCAGCCCGGCGAGCGCAGGATGCGCCAGCGATGAACGGACATAGGCCTCGATCCGCGGCAGGTGCTTGAGATATCCGGGCTTGCCGTCCCGTTGGTTCAGGCGAGCAAAGATGCCGAGAATCTTGGTGTTTCTCTGGGCCGCCATCGCTGCATAGTCGCGGGCGAAAGTTGCGATGTTGAATTGCGGGTCGTCCTGCCGCCTGAGCGTCACATAGGTGCCAAGCAGCCGAAGCTCCAAGCCTTCGGGCAGATCGACCCTTGCATCCTGCGCCAGGCTGGCGAGGTCATAGGCGGGATGACCCATCACCGCGTCCTGGAAATCGATGAGGCCGATTCTTGCAACTCCCTCGCGCTTTGGCAGCCACATCAGGTTGGGTGAGTGATAGTCGCGCAACGCCCATGTTCGCGGCGCCATGGTGACCTCGGTCAGCAACGCTTTCCAGAGGTTTACGAAAGTCCCGCGAGCGGATGCTGCAAGTCCTCCTTTGCCACGATGGGGCAGATACCAGTCAAGCATCAGCTCGACCTCGATCAGCAATGCGTCGAGGTCATACGCTGGGATGCGGTATTCGAGATCATCGGTCACCGGCAGCCGGTCTGGCAGGGTCTTGCCATGGAGCTTCGCCAGCAGTTCTGCCGCGACCATATAGCGCTCCACCTCGGGCTGGCCGTCGATCAGTACGGTTTCGTGTCCGAAATCTTCAGTCAGGAGAAGACCTGCCTTCAGATCCGTTGCGATGATCTGGGGCGCGCTGAAGCCCTCGGCGCTCAGTCCCTTGGCAATGGCGACGAAGGGTTTGACATCCTCCGCAAGCTTGGCAATCGCGCTGTAGGGCTTGCCGTAGCGCACGGGCGGGCCATCGGGCCGGGGAGGAGAGATCATCAGGATGGCGGATTTCTGATCCAGCCAAAGCCTTTCATAGGCACGGACCGAGGCATCTCCCAGCATGTATTCGCGTTTGGCTTCTTGCCAGCCGGCGTTGCGCAGCAGCCGCTCGATGGCCTTCATGGTACCAACGCGTTGCGCCCATTTTCCGAACCCCGTGACCACCGCCACGCGATGCTCCGGTCCTTCTTCGGGTTCGAGAATGAACCCGACATCGATCCTGTCCCCGCTCAAGGCATCACCCGCACGATCAGCCCATTCCACCAGGACAAGAGCGCCGTCCGAGGCTTCGTCCCAGCCAAGCTCCACGAGATCGTCGGGAGAAGTGATCCTGTAGAGATCACAATGCGCGATCTTGAAGGCGCGGCCATCATACAGCTGCATCAAGGTGAAGGTCGGACTTGGCACCTCGAGCTGCGGATCGTCCGCCAAGGAACGGATCAGCGCGCGGGCGAAGGTGGTTTTGCCCGACCCAAGGTCGCCTGTCAGCGTCATCAGCGTATCAGGTCCGAGCTCCTGGGCGAGTTCGCGCGCGAACCGCTCCGTGCTCTGAATATCCGGCAGATCAACCACCCAGGTGGTTTCCGTCAGCGAGACGCCCGCGCTCATCGGTTCAAGCCGCCTTCTGATTGCGCGGCGGACGGGGTCCGATCGAGCGTTCCAGCGGGAAGCTGCAAATGACTGTGGTGCCATTGCCCGGCGTCGATGCCAATGTCACGTTGCCATCATGCAGTTTCATGAAAGCTTGGACCATCGACAGCCCGAGCCCGACGCCACGATGATTGGACCCTTCTGTGTAGCTCTCGAACCGGTCGAAAGCCCGTGCCTTGACATCCGCTGGAATCCCGCGCCCCTCGTCGGTCACGGTAAAGATCATCTGGTCAATGCTGCGTCTGGCTTGAACGGTGATGGTCTGCCCAGACACCGAAAAGCCGATGGCGTTGGCCACGAGATGGAACAGCACCTGCCGGACACGTTGCGCATCGGCCGGAAAGACGCCGACATCGCCGGGAATATCCGTGACAAGTGACACGCCGCTCTTGGCAATCTGATCGGCGAGAGCGGAACAAACGGCATTGATCTCCTGCTCTGGCGTCACGTTCTCCATCGTCAGGGAAATGCCGCCTGCATCGAGCGACGCAAGATCGAAGATATCATTCATCAGCGCCAGGAGAGCATCTGCGGACTGCTTGGCTGACTCCGCGTAGTCTTTCTGCTTGGCGTTGAGCGAACCCATGGTCTCGTCCGCGAGCATCGCTGCGGCCATCGTGACGGATTGGAGCGGCGCGCGCAGTTCATAGGAGACGTTGTGGATGAAGTCGTTCTTGACCCGCGCGGCGGTTTCCAGCGCCTCATTCTTTTCTTCGAGGAAGCGCTCTGCGTTCACGTTGGCCGTGACATCGGCGAAGGTGACCAGCGTCGCGCCATCCGGCAGTGGCGAGGTGATGCAGTCGATCACGGAATTGTCCGCGCGGACATCGCGGGCCTTCAGGCTGTGTCGCGCATCGTTCAGTCCGGTGATCGCGCCCCTGAGCGCCGTCCATGAAGGGCTTTCGCTTGCCAGTGGACAACGGCGGATCAACTCGTCGATATGCGGGTTATCCTGGAGCGCTTCCGCGTGCAGCTGCCAAAGCTGGCCGAAGGAGGCATTTGCCAGCTTCAGCTTGCCGTCGGAGCCGAACACGGCCACGCCTTCCTTGAGGCTGTCGAGGGTTTCGTTCTGGACGCGCGACAGCGCCTTGAACTGGGTTTCCAGCGTCATCCGCTCGGTCATGTCGTCATAGACATAATTGATGCCGCCATCCGGCGTCGGATTGGCAACCACGCGAAGGATGCGGCCGTCGGGAAGATGCCAGAGGTGTTCGGATGTCTCCGTCTTCTGGTACCCTTCGAGCAGCGAAAGCTTCCAGCTCCGAAAATCGATCTGTTCGGGTATCTTCCGGTCAACCCGAAGTGAATCGAGGATTTCGCCATCCGACGGCCTGATTTTCAAGAATTCTGGATCCAGTGCCCAGAGCTTCTGGTAGGCCGCATTGTTGAAGCGCAATTGCTTCTTCCGGTCGAACATGGCGACCGCGATGGGCAGTTCGTTCAAGGTGCGCACATGGGTTGCCATCTCGGCTTCCAGCTGGATGCGCAGTGTCTCGGTTTCGGCAGCGTCCACGCCAATTCCTCCCGAGCCGAAAGGCGTGCGCACATCGGTGACGTCCAGCATCGTCCGCTTGCCGCTGATGATGGTGGCGACGCGGTTGCGATAGGCGCCATCCGCGTTCTCGATGGCGATGCGTTCGCGCTGTGGCCGGTCGATCAGTTCGGCACCCTTGCCGATGACCTCGTTGGGATGGCGGCAATCGACTGCCTCGGCATAGGCCTTGTTGACCCAGGCCAGGCGGCCATCGGCGTAGCGTAGCCAGATCTGGTGCGGCACCGCATCCAGCATGGCGTGCAGCGCCCCCATTTCTCCCGCCAGGCGCCCGTATTGCTCTTCCGCCTTGATGCGCTCGAGGCGATCTCCCGATACCTCGCGGATGCGCATCACCGCACGACCGGTGACGGCGCGGCCGTCAACCTCCAGCCGCTTGCCAGCGATGCCGTCTGCCGAGAGGGAAAAACCTTCACCCTTCATCTTCAGCCGCTCGACCGCCTGCTCCAGGCGCTTGGCATCCGCAGGTTCCAGCCATTGCGAGAAGCCAAGAATCCGCCGTGGCGCCCCCGCGCCGATGATCAGCCCGATATCGCCCTCGATGTCGGGCTCTCCCGAGGCGTTGCCCCAGGAGACGACAACATGCCGCTCTCCCGCCATGAAGATGTCCGCCTGCTGCAGGCGGGCCTGCAGAGCACCGATTTCCGTGTCTTGCGCGGCCAGCCGCCGCGCCCAGCGCTGGCGATTGACGATATGCAGGATGGCAGTTGTCGTGGTGAGGATGACCAGGCCGATGAAGATCAGCCCCAAGGGGCCGCTCATGTCCGCGACCAGCGGCTGCGCTTGTTCCCGCGTCAGGATCGAAAGCCGGAGACCGAAGTCATTGGCTTGTGCGGGTGTGGTGAAACAGGTTGACGCAAGGCAGGTTGAGGCCAGCAAGAAGCGCCCCGTGCGCATCGCTGCGCCAGGACACTCATTTTCAGCGTTGCTGGCCTTTGTGGCCATGCACCTAACCTCGGTTCATGTCTCAGATCGCGGCGAAAAGCGGCAACCGAATCACCTCACACTACAGTTGCGGTGACTCCGTGAGGAAGTGGTTAATCAAAAGAAAAAGCCCCGCCGGAGCGGAGCTTTTGCAATGCATAAAACAGAGCGGGAACAGACCAGAATCAAAAGGGCCTCTGTCCGAAGCCTTGAGACAACTCAGTAGCGGTAAGCTTCTGGCTTGAATGGACCTTGCGCCTTCACGCCGATGTATTTCGCCTGTTCCTTGGAGAGCACGGTGAGCTTGGCACCAACCTTGGCGAGATGCAGAGCCGCCACCTTCTCGTCGAGATGCTTGGGCAGCGTGAACACCTTGTTGGCATAGGCCTTGTGGTTGTTCCACAATTCGATCTGCGCCAACGTCTGGTTCGAGAACGAACAGGACATCACGAAAGAGGGGTGGCCGGTGGCGTTGCCGAGGTTCACCAGGCGCCCCTGTGACAGCAGGATGATGCGGCGGCCAGACGGAAACTCGATCTCGTCGACCTGCGGCTTCACGTTGTCCCACTTGAAGTTCTTCAAGGCGGCAACTTGGATCTCCGAATCGAAGTGGCCGATGTTGCAGACGATGGCGCGGTGCTTCATGGCCCGCATGTGGTCCAGCGTGATCACATCAAGATTGCCTGTTGCTGTCACGAAAATGTCGGCGCGGGGAGCCGCGTCGTCCATGGTCACGACTTCATAGCCTTCCATAGCGGCCTGCAAAGCGCAGATCGGGTCGATTTCCGTCACCAGTACGCGGCAACCAGCCTGGCGCAGCGATGCAGCTGAACCCTTGCCAACGTCTCCGTAGCCAGCGACCACCGCTACTTTGCCCGACATCATCACGTCCGTGCCACGACGCAGCGCATCAACCAGCGATTCACGGCAGCCATAGAGGTTGTCGAACTTCGATTTGGTCACAGAGTCGTTCACGTTGATCGCCGGGAAGGGCAGGCGGTCCGTCTTTGCAAGCTCATACAGGCGATGCACGCCCGTGGTGGTCTCTTCCGAAACACCCTTGATCGCGTCGCGCGTTTTTGTGAACCAACCGGGGTTCTCCTTCAGAATACGCTTGATGAGGGCGAAGAAGATTGTCTCTTCCTCGTTGCCTGGCTTTTTCAGAAAGTCACCCTTTCCGGCTTCGGCTTCTGCACCCAAAATGATGAGCATTGTGAGATCGCCGCCATCGTCCAGGATCATGTTCGGGGTGCCGCCGTCGCCCCACTGAGCGGTCTTGTAGACATATTCCCAGTAATCCTCGAGCGTCTCGCCCTTGACCGCAAAGACCGGCGTGCCGGAGGCCGCGATGGCCGCCGCCGCATGGTCTTGCGTGGAGTAGATGTTGCAAGACGACCAGCGCACATCGGCACCCAGCACCTTCAGCGTCTCGATCAGCACGGCGGTCTGGATCGTCATGTGCAGGCAACCCGCAACGCGCGCGCCCTTCAGAGGCTTCTTGCCCTTGTGCTCTTCACGTATCGCCATCAGGCCAGGCATTTCATCCTCGGCCATGTTGATCTCCTTGCGGCCATATTCGGCCTGCGTGATATCGGCGACGATGTAGTCCTTGGCGACCGGCATGGAATGCTCCTGAATGACCCTGGTTCAATGTGCGTGGGGCTATAGCAGGAGAGGGAAGGGGCGGCAATAAGGATATAAAGATTTCTTTATGTGCGAAACTCGTCGCCGCACCGGTCAGTCCTTTTTGTCCTTGCCAGTCTCGACATGCAGCAGGTGCATGACCCTGTGCAGGACAGGTGCCAGGATGAACCCCGTGGCGATGACGATCATCAATCCTGATATGATGGCGTAAGTGCCTGCGAACAACTTGCCCGCCACAGTCTTGAGTTCACTCACCGGCCCCATGCCTGAAAGGATCATCGAGGCATTCACGAAGGCATCGACCGCTCCCATGCCTTCCGTAACCATATAACCTATCATGCCAAGGCCAAGCCCGAAGGCGGTGAGGAGCAACCAGACCAGGCATGCGCGGGCAACCCGCCAAGCGAACTGATTGGGTGGCAACACGGGTTTCTTGCGGTTTTCAAGATGCTCAAGCATGGGGCGGTGTCCATTTAGGGCACGTTGGGCGCAATCGGGCATCCGCGCAACCGCGGCCTCATGCTCGCGCGAGCAATCGGCACGTCTCCAGAATAGCGCATGTTCAAGAATTACGGTGGTGGTGTTGGACTGCACCCCATTTGTGAGACACGGCTAATTTGGTGACATGGCTTCCTCTGTTGGATGGTAATGACAGACTTGCTCGAGCGCTTGCTCGAACTCAATGGGCGGCTTGTATCCGCGTGCTGAGTGCAGGCGGCTCGTATTGTAAACTGCGTCAATGAACTGACCGATGTCGCGCCGTGCCTCTTCGATGGGAATTACGGTGACAGGAATTACGGTGACAGGATACACATTGCATGAATCGTGCCTCCCATCCGCTTCACCAACCCCGTGCGTGCTTCGAGACGCCCCAAGGCTGTGCTCCTCAGCATGAGGCGGTGGGTGGGTTGCACAATTGTCTTTCCCTTCTCCCCTTGCGGGAGAAGGTGCCTGCCGAATGGCAGGCGGATGAGGGGGCACGCAGGTCTGAGAGGTTAGCGCGACCCCTCATCCGACTGAAGCGCCATCCCGGCATGCGGATGCTGCCGGGCAGCCTCATGACCATTAATCAGGCCATGGGGCTGGCGGCAGGGCGCGATGCGGCGGGGCTGGCGTATCTCACACAATTTGTGGAGGAGATGAAGGCGTCGGGGTTTGTGGCGGAGGGGCTGAAGCGGCACGGGATCGAAGGGGCGGTGGTGGCACCGGCGGGAGGGGCGCGGTAGTTGAAACAAAGAGAGTCTCGCTCCTATCGCACCGCCAGCGCCGCGGCCCGTGTCGCTGTCGGAGCCTTCAGCCTCAGCCCGTCAATCCGCTCCCGCTCCCGCTTGAACTCTGCAAGCATTCGGCCATCCAGCTCTCTTCCGCGCGGGATGCGGATGCGCAACGGGTCCACGTAGCGGTCGTTGACGATCACCTCGTAATGCAGATGCGGTCCCGTCGAGAGGCCGGTGTTGCCGAGATAGCCGATGATCGTACCCTGCCGCACGCGAGCGCCTGGCTGGATGTTGCGGGCGAAATTCGACATGTGATTATAGGTCGTGACATAGCCATTGGCGTGCTGAATCTCGATGCGCTTGCCATAGCCCGAATCCCAGCCCGCCTTGATCACCGTGCCGTTGCCCGCAGCCAGAATGGGCGTACCGATCTTGTTGGCGTAATCGACGCCCGAATGCATCTTGGAATAGCCCAGGATGGGATGACGCCGGAACCCGAAGCCGGAACGCAATTCGCCCGACACGATGGGCTTGCGCATGAGAAACTTCTTGGCCGAGCGTCCGTTCTCATCGAAATAATCGACCGTTGTATCGTCCGGGTTGGTGAAGCGGTAATAGCGCTTGGTGTCACCTGCCGCTGTCAGCGAGACATAGAGAATCTCGCGTGAATCGCCGTCCTCCTCCTCCGCATAGAAAATATCGAGGGAATCGCCGCCCGAGACGGGGCGCTGGAAGTCCGTGTCGCTGTCGGCGGAGACGATGCGGATGAGATCATCCACGATGGCGCGGGGAATGTCGTTCTTGAGCGCTGTCTCGTAGAGCGAATTGTAAAGGGCGAGACCGGTCCGGTTTTCTTCCTCGTCGTCGTCTTCCGCGCCCGCTGCTTCTGACGTCGGTGGGGCGACGGAGACAAACGTGCCCTTGTCGTTGATGGCAGCGATGCCTTCGATCTGCTCATCACCATATATTGTCATGCGCACGAGCTGTCGCGGTGCGCCTGGCTCCATGGAGGCGAACAAGAAACGGATGCGCTGCCCCTCGACAAGGGGCTTTTCCTTGAGAGCAAGAGTGATGGCCCGTCCCTGGGCCTGAGTGCCGCCATTAGCGCGGACCACCTGCTCGATTGTCTGCCCGCGCGTGACAGTGGCAACCTTTTCATCGACGGCATCTTGTGCCTGTCGCGTCTCGCGCTTTGGCACGATGGTGACGTTTTCCTCCACCATACGTACTTCAAGGCCCGAAAAAGGCGATGCCGATGGAGCGTAGCTGACAACCGGTCCGCCCAGTGTCGGTGCCTGCATGGTGCGGGCCAGCAGCATCTGCGGCGGGATTGCAGGAACCTGGCGACGCGGCACGGCACCGGTCTCCTTCACCTGCGCTTTGACCTCGGGATCGTTCAGCCCCTGGTTGGAAAAACTGGCGTTGAAAAGCGCCAGTTCGCCAGAAATAAGTGACACTTCGGCTTCGGGATCATCAGCCGACTGCACAGGCGTCGCCTCGAAAGCCTTGTCGGACCCGTCCGTCAGGAGCTTCAGGGGGTTAAATGGCGGAATTTCATCCTGGTAGGCCCCACCAACAAGCAGCAGGGGCGCAGAGAGGCGGGCGAATGATTTCACCTTGATCACCTCCCGGTCACCCGCCCGGATCGTTGTCGGTGTCTTGAAGGTCTGCTTGGCCGTTGTCAGGTCAACGCTGCGGATGAGCTTGTCTCCCTTGCGGGCTGTGACGAGCGGCTTGTCGATCGTGGCTTGTGGTGTCCGCTGCGCGCCTGTCATCTGTGGCCTTGCGGCGACATTGCGGATGCTGTCATGCACGCCAACGACAGCGGCTGCCATCAACCCTGCGCCCGAAAGCCCTGTGAGAATGGTGGCCGCCAGCCAGCGAGAGCTGACCCTCCGTCGATCATCCATGGCGTGCTTGCGACCGCCAGCATCAAGCGCAGGTTCATCGCCCAGATCGATCATGCCTGGGAATCGGTCTTTCCGGCCAGATTGCATTCCCGTCCCATATTCGGCCCGCGACGACAGTCGAAGGCATGTTTACAGACTCTTCCTGAGCGACCAGCACGAACCAGTCCGACTGCCCTTGTGTAAGGTCAGGCTGGCAGCCGCACAAGCGCCAGAAGCTTCAGCTGGTCTGATAGGCCTCGACGGCGCTCTTTCAATCTAATTTCGGTTCAATTATGGCTGAAACACTGAATATCTGGCGAACTTCCAGCCATAAAGGAACGTATTCCAGCTGGCGGTGTCAAAAAAACGTCAAGAAACTGAAAAACCGTGTTGACACTCCGGAAGGTTGGAGGCATACACCGCTCCACGTTGCGCCGCCGCATTGCGGAGCGCCTGAACGACTTCTTCTCTGCTTTAAGAGTTGAGTTCATCGACCGGCTTACCCCGGACAATGACGCGTCGATCTGCTGCTGTTTGACAGGTTTAAGACAAGAAAGAGAAACGTGGACGGCGGAGTCCTTGCGCCATCTTATGATGGAACGAGACTTCGGCGGTTCAACGTTTCTTGTGAGAGTGTACATTCGCACCGAGTATCGCAAGATGCTCGGTCGTGCACTCCGTCAATTTAACGTTGTGATCAGCCGGTTCAAAGCTCAACTAAAACTTGAGAGTTTGATCCTGGCTCAGAACGAACGCTGGCGGCAGGCTTAACACATGCAAGTCGAGCGCCTGTAGCAATACAGGAGCGGCAGACGGGAGAGTAACACGTGGGAACGTGCCCTTTGGTTCGGAACAACACAGGGAAACTTGTGCTAATACCGGATAAGCCCTTACGGGGAAAGATTTATCGCTGATGGAGCGGCCCGCGTCTGATTAGCTAGTTGGTGAGGTAACGGCTCACCAAGGCGACGATCAGTATCCGGCCTGAGAGGGCGGACGGACACACTGGGACTGAGACACGGCCCAGACTCCTACGGGAGGCAGCAGTGGGGAATATTGGACAATGGGCGCAAGCCTGATCCAGCCATGCCGCGTGGATGATGAAGGCCTTAGGGTTGTAAAGTCCTTTCGGCGGGGAAGATAA
>JANNEO010000120.1:0-18242 GCA_031378805.1 Hyphomicrobiales bacterium | reverse complement strand
CTGGTTCATAGCCGCCGTGACTCTGACCGCTCTGGTCTGGAGCTGGTTCGGCCATATCGACATCCATGCGGTGGCGCAGGGCCGCATCCAGCCTGATGGACGCACCAAAGTGGTGCAGCCCCTGGAGCCGGGTCGGATCAGTGCCATCCATGTGGCCAACGGGTCGCGCGTCAAGGCTGGGGCACCACTGCTGGATCTGGATGCTACCGAAACAGGTGCAGACCGTGATGTGATCGCCTCTGAACTCGATGGCGCAAGGGCCGAAGCCGCACGCCGGCGTACGGCGCTCGCCAGTCTCGACGGGGCGCGGATTGTGCCGGGCCAGATTGCTTTTCAAGAAGGCCTGCGGCCGGTGCTGCGGCAGCGCGAGCAGGCAATGCTTGAGGCGGATATCATGCACTTGTCTGCCACGCTGCGCAGCCTTGAAAGCCAGATCGATGAAAGGCGAGCCCAACAGCAGCGCATTCGCGCTGGCCTGATCGAACGCCAGAAACTGGTGACAGTCCTGAACGAGCGCGTGACAATGCGCCAAAAGCTGGTCGATGCCGCGTCAGGAGCACGTGCGCCCGTCATCGACGCCCTGCAGGAGTTGCAAAAGGAAATGGCAATTCTGGCGTCTGAACGCGGCCAGATTGCTGAATTGGAGGCCAGCATCGCCTCATTGCAGGCCAAACTCGCGGAGACACGCTCGCAATTTCGCGCAGAGCAGACCAACAAACTTGCAGAGACCGAGAAACGGGCCGACAAGGCAACACAGGACATGATCAAGGCCAACTCGCGCGACAGCCGGACTAGGTTGCTCGCTCCGATCGATGGCACGGTCCAGCAGCTTGCGGTAACAACCCTTGGCCAGGTCGTCACCAGTGGACAGGCACTGATGACGCTCGTACCGTCGGAGGCCCGTCTCGAAGTGGAAGCCCTCGTGCTCAACCGCGATATCGGCTTCGTGCGCCCGGGTCAGACCGTCACCATCAAGGTCGAGGCCTTCCCCTTCACCCGTTTCGGCACGATCGAAGGCAAGGTACTCAGGGTGTCCGATGACGCTATCGACGAGCGCGAGGCGGCAAGCCTGGCTGACGCATCGGGCACAACCCGCGCACCGAATGCCTCGGCACTGGGCCCGAATCCGAAAGTCCAGAACCTCGTGTTTCCCGCAACGATCTCCATACCCAAGACCGCCATCGTCGTCGGTGACCGCAGCGTGCCGCTCTCGGCCGGCATGAGCGTGACCGTCGAAATCAAGACAGGAGAACGCCGCGTCATCGACTATGTGCTCTCGCCCATCCGGGAAGTTGGCTCTGAAGCCGGAAGGGAAAGATGAGTGTTTGCCTTCCAGGCGCGCTCTCAGTTGAGCACCGGCTGAATGTCCGCTCTTTGGAGAGTTTAGGAGGGTTCGAAGTTTGCACTTGGGTCAACAGTTAGCATTCGCGGCACTGCACCATCGGACATTCGTGCCGCCTGAAAGCGGATGTTGGCATGGCAGGTCGATTATGGATCGATCACCAACGCCACAGCCAGGCCGGTCCATTCCTTAATCAAGCGACGACGATCGCCCCTTGCAGCGCAGCAGCCAAGGCGTCGAGCAGCGCCTGCAGTTCCCGCTTTGGGCGGATGAGGTAGATCTCCTCGGCGGGCGAGTAGCGCGGTTCTGGGCCGATGTCGGTGTAGGCCGTCGTGAGCAGATGGCGGGGATTGTAGCCGACCTCCACCATGCGCTTTTGTCCGTCTGGCGTTTCGAGGTAGCGGTTGAGGGATCGTGGCGCCAGCATCCGGCTGATGCGATTGTCGGCCTGCTCGATCGTGATGGCGGGCAAAAGGCGCACCTCGATGACGCCATCGATGATGGCAAGACCGTGCGGGATCGTCACGCCTGCCAGCATCTCCTTCCAGATGCGGATGAGGCAGACGTCATGGCCCCAGCACAGACATTGCGACCCGTTCTCGGAATGGCGCGGGTCCATCAGGATGGAGCCGTAGCGCCGGCGGCGCTTGTCCTCGATCCGGTCAGCGACGCTGCGGCGGCCGGTGACGCCGATCTGGTAGGCCGTCATGCCCATGATCTGCAGGAAGTGCTGATGCGCGCGCGATCCCGCGATGTAGATTGCCAGCTTGGTGCCGAGATCGAGTTGCTGGTGCTTGCGGCTCGGGATGGCGGGAAGCGGGAAGCTGGCATTCTGCGCCTGGTCTTCTTCCCGGTCGTCGTGGGCGTTGTCGTGATCGGCTTCGCGGGTTGAGTTGCGGTCATCTTTCAGCATGGGGATATTCCATTTTTGGGGCTGGCTTGTTGAGGGTTCAGTTCGGGTGGGGCTCAGAGTCGAGAGCCTCGGATAAGGTGCGGCCCGAGAGAAGGTCAGGCACAGAGATGGTCAGCGGGGAGTGATCAGACAGCGAGTGATCAGCTCGCCTGTTGCGATCGGCAGAGGAGTGCTCGCCCTTAGGAAGGCTCACCTCGTCGACTGTTCTGGTGGTGATCGGCGACTACGGTGGCGTCGATATCGCGCCGCATCTTTGGCCAGCAGGCCTGCCTGCTCCCGGGATCATCTGAGGGTTTCAGCTCTCCCGGCGGATGAAGCCGATGCCGGAGCTTTCCTTGACCTTGGCGCTGTCGAGCAGCGCAGCGGCGGCGACGATGTCGGCGGATGTGATGGCGCTGCGTCCGGCGGCAACCGCCTTGGGCAGGGCCAATCCAATCAGGCGGGTGATGCGCCGTGGCGTGCTCGCCGCGAGCTGATCCAGAATGTCGTCCGCAAGATTGGTGTGCATGAAGCCGCCAGCCACAGTGCCGCCAGCCTTGATGACGGCGGCGGCATAGGCCTGTGCTGCAATGGCGCGGCGCTGCTCACGTGTCGGCGGTTGGATGTCGAGGACCAGCAGACGATCCAGCAGCGATGGCGAGATGCCGTCCGTGCTGTTGGCCGTGGCGATGCTGATGATGTGCGAGGCATTGAACGCCATGTCGTAATACTCGTCCCGGAAGGCTTCGGCGTTCTCGGGCTCCCACAGGGAGTGCAAGACATCGAGGGGGCGATCATGCGCGTTGGCGACGACAACCTTCTCGATCTCGTCGAAGAGGATGACCGGCGCGGCATTGGGACTCTCGATGAGCATCGTGGCGATCTTTCCCGGTCCAGCACCGCGCCAGACCGGGGAAAGCCCTGCCAGCAGTCCGAAGGACGGTGTCAGGTTCATGGAGAGCGCCAGAACCGTCGAGCCGATGGCCGCGGCCAGCCTTTTGGCGAAGAATGTCTTGCCGATGCCGGGTGGTCCCAGCAGCAGCATGGGCGGCACCTGGATGGGCTGGCCCGTCACGAGCGACATCGCGGCGGCGTTTTCGACAACGCCGATGACGGTCTCGAACTGTGGCGCGATGGTTCGCAGACCCTGGATCGCTGCGATCATGCCGGTCGTTGCCGTCAACGGGCGTCGGCGGCCGTCCCGTGCATCCTCCAGCAGGACATGCAGGCGGCGAGAGCGCAGGATGTCCTCGTCCTTCAGGTTCGGATCGGGCTTGATCTCGGACTGTCCGGCAATGATCAGATCGTCATCTGCATACTCGCGCAGGGCTTTCACCTGCTCAGCCACTGTCAACTGGTACCGAGCCGCCTTCTGGGTATGCCCAAACGCGGCAAGCGCGGGTCCCTGCGTAAACTCAGCGCCTGAAGGAGAGCGCCCAGGTCCAGTGCTGCTGGCCCCATGCGTCTCAAGCCGGATCGACTCGAAGTACTGATTGCCGTAAAGCTCACGCAGTCGTTTTAGCGCTTCCGCAGGATCGAAGATGCGGATGTCGCGCATGGCAGCAAGCGACACGGACAGGTCCGGCAGGATGCGTGGTGGACGGATCGCGGCATGCTCGACCTGCTCGAACTGCGCGGCATCCGCACGTTCGATGGTCACATCGGTCTCCGCATCTTCCGGCGCGTGCGTCGTCGTTCGACCCGGATCGCCGGGGCGCTTGTCCTTTCGGGAGTTCATCTTGGGATTCCTCGCGTGGGGTGGATCGTCATTGATCCGGTCGACAACCGGTCATGCGATCGTCAGCAGGGGGAGGTAGTAGGGAGGACTGTCTTGGGAGGAGAAGAAGGAACTGGCGCTTCCGGTCCGTCAGAAGCCGATGTCGGGATTGATCGGCGATGACCCACGTGGAATTAACGGTTCCTGAGCTGATTGGTGCCAGTTGCATTGCCCGGAATTTGTCGGAGCAACGCGCATTGTCTTGCTTCAGAAATCGGTGACATTGCTGGTAACAATCGTGGTAACAATTCACACTGAGGAATTTTTTATCATCCACTTAAGTCATTGAAATATATAATTAATGCAGATTTTTTGACCGTTTCCCGTAGGGCGCGCCATATATTCCTAAGGTGAATTTCCTTCAGTATTTCAGTTACTTGGGTAATGACCGTTTTGAATATGGCCCCCACAAAATTGGTATTTATGGCCGCCACATATAGCTTCTTTAGAAAGCGTAGTTTGTACGTTCTGCCCCTGGCGCGAGGCAAGTAATGGGCGGCGATTTATCGAGTGCCCATTGATCCGCCCGTTGTGAGGCTTGAGCCTTTACATTGCACAATTTTTAAGGGAACTTATTAAAGATGCGTAGGACTTGGCAATGGCCTTACGGATTATTGGATGGATAGCAGGTGCTGTTTGGGCAACCATAGTATCGATTAGTTCTGCAACAGCTTTTGATTGTACGCCGATTTGCGGAAATCCAACATGCTGTATTGCTCGTGTGCAAGTTCCAGTGTGCATGGGAGACAATCCATCTGCTGTGACGCGTCTCCGAAGAGCCGCTTCGACTGGAAATGGTCTCCAGATAGCGACGGAGTGCTCCGTAGCTTCAACAGTGAATACTAAGGCTATTTTGGGGATCAATGCAATTTCTCCAAAGGACCGCCTTAGTTGCAATTGGGGTTGCTGCTCGGGGGATGTCGCTATGCGCTACCTTTCGGCAAATCCACAGCTTGCTCGAACTCTATTTGGACAGACGGCCCGCGCCCCATTAGTGGAGGCGGCACTTACGTCGTCCCCAGAACAAAAACAGGCGCAACGTAAGCTTGCGCGGGAAATGTCTGAACGAGTGTGTATATTTTGTTGCACCTTCTGACTGCATTCGACTTATAAAAACACTGATTTGAAAAACCAAGATCGTAAGCTTGAATAGATAGTTAGCGCCACTAATCATATTCAGGGTTCTCAACACGCCTCTCTCGGATGTGAACCGCCCCGGGTTTGCCGGAGGCCGTTTCGTTTGTGTCATGCTGCCAGATTCTGCTCGTCGAGCATGGCGTAGTAGCGTTCCTCGGCTTCGGCCGGCGGGATGTTGCCAATGGGCTCCAGCAGCCGTCGGTTGTTGAACCAGTCCACCCATTCCAACGTGGCGAACTCGACGGATTCAAAGCTCCGCCACGGTCCATGCCGATGGATAACCTCCGCTTTGTAGATGCCGTTGATGGTCTCCGTCAGTGCATTGTCATAGCTGTCGCCGACGCTGCCGACAGAAGATTCGATGCCAGCCTGAGGAGCATGAAGCCTACCCGAGTTCCAAACAACGGCTCCAGCCTTGGGTGTGCCCTAAGGATCATCGATCTCTCTTAGACAGGCGCGTGCAGGAACTCCTTCAAGGCCGCTGACACTGACGCAATGTGATCGGATACCGCCCTAAGGATCGAGCGAGGCCAGGTAGGCCGAGACGGCTATGATGTCCTTTTCCTGCAGCTGTGAGACCACGGGCGTCATCTGCTCCGCATGGGCGCCTTTTCTCTCTCCTGTCTTGAACGCGAACATCTGCCTGACGGTGTAGAGTGCTGAGATTCCAGCTATGCGCGGGATCTCGCCGGTACCCTGGAGCTTTTCGCCGTGACACACAGCACAAGCGACAGTCTTGCCCTCGCCATTGCGCACCAGCTTTTCGCCAAGAGCGAGGCTCCCCTTAGGAACGTAGGCGATGAACCCGGAGTTCGGATCGCGGTCGAGCACACGCACCGGATCCGCCGGAAACTCGGCGATGCGGTCTCCCAAAGGTTCCGTGCTTCCGTCTGCCAGCGGCAGGCGCTTGCGGCTCTTGTTGAAGTAACTGCGCGGGATCGTATCTGTCTCGATGACACGAACCCATTTGATCGGCTTCAGGTTTGAAAACCATTCGGCTGCTGCTGCGGCATCCTCGTCGGAAAGCGCCTTCGCCATGCTGGTCATCCAGACCTTGTCGACGCGGTTGCCATCCCGGTAATCCTGAATCTGGCGCAAAAAATAGCTTACCGGCAATCCCGATACATGACCTGATTCCGGATGCCCCTGGCCGCTTTGAAGGTGGCAGGCGGCGCAGGCGCGAACACCCGGTGGTGCGCCAGTCTGAACGACGGCTGGAATGCCGACCGCCTGTTCCGGATACCAGATCGGCGGACTGAAAAGGTTGTCGATCTGCTTGCGGGTGTAGGTGCGGCTGCTGCCAGGCAACTGCCGGATTTCGTTCTCATCAGGCCCTGGCGGTTGCTCTTTATCTGCCACTGGGTAAGCCCACAAAGGAGCCACGATTGCAGCTTGCGACGATACGGTCGGTTGGCCCTGAGCATCGGCATTTGCAGGCAGCAAGGCGAGCATGGCTCCGCCAACTAGCGCAGCGCAGTGCGACCGTTTGTTCATTTGCATGGAAAGCTCTCGTTGTGTCTGGTCAGTCGAGGGAAAGGTTGGCTGTCTTGATCACCTGCTTCCAGCGGATGTCGTCTGCTTTCATGATCTGGGCCAGTTGGGTGTTGTCTTTGAACCACGGCTCAAGACCTGCCTTCGTCAGTTTGTCCACGATGGTGCCGGTGAGAACCGCGAATGCGTCCTTGCGAAGCCGTTCGACGATATCCACCGGTGTTCCCTTGATGGCAAAGAATCCAAGCCAGGATGAGTAGTCAAAACCCTTGATGCCCTGTTCATCCAGTGTCGCCATGTCGGGAAGTGCTGCACTTCGCGCCGGTCCGCAGAAGCCAAGGAGGCGTATATTGCCAGTCTGCTCGAAGGGTAGATACAACGAGTGGGCAATGAACATGACCTGCGAGTGGCCGCCCGCAAGGTCCGTTGCGGCAGCGGTCGCCCCGCGATAGGGAACCTGCGTCATCTTTGTGCCGGTGAGCGCCATGAACATTTCGGCAGCCAGATGCTGTGGGCTGCCAGGCCCGCCCGTGGCGCAGGTAACCTCGCCATTCTTGCTCTTCAGATAGGCAATCAGCTCGGTGACCGTTGTGGCTGGAACGGACTTATGCACGCCAAGATATGTCGGGATATTGGCAACACCAACGATGGGGAGAAAATCTGCGAAGGGGTCGAAGTCAGGCTTCTTGGCACGGATGTTGGGCATGATCGTGAGGATGCTGTTGTTGAAAGCGCCGAGTGTGTAGCCGTCTGGTTGTGCCCGCGCCGCGCGGGTTGCACCGAGAAGTCCTGCTGCGCCTGTCACATTCTCGATGACAAGGTTTTGGCCAAGGCGCTGCCCGATCACCTCTCCGGCAATGCGAACCGCGATATCAGAGGCACTGCCGGCCTGAAGCGGCATGATCACATTGATCGGTCTTTGGGGCCATGTTGACGCTCTGCTGCCGGAGCAGGCCGCCATCACCATCGCTGATGCACCCAAACCGACCAGGATGTCTCTGCGTGAACTGGTGACCATTTCGCCCTCTCCCTCAATGACCACGCTGTTCGGTCCCATTCACATCTCGGGGTCCAGAACCGCAGTGCTCCTACCAAACCATAGAAACCAAATATGAACCAATTGCAACCATATCTTGACCAATATGATTCTTCTTGTCAACTGGAGCGACCAGATCAATGGTGAGTGCATGACAGACACTGCAAAAGCGCGCGTTGGGGGCTATCAGGGGGCGCGCTCCATCCTGACTGCTGCCCTTGGGGGTCTGTGCGGCGAGTTGGCAGCTAGCGGTTGTTTTGAACCTGTGCTGACAGCGGATGTGACGGTCGAAGGGCTGGCTGCGAAGGATCTGTTCTCGGGCGTAGAATCGGGTGCCTGGGATATCGCCTACATGGCATCAGGATATCTCGCGGCCCGCATCCCTGACCTTGGACTGCTGGATCTGCCATTTGCGGTAAGTGACAGGACCGCTGCACTTGGCGCTCTTGATGGTCGCGCGGGACCGCTCATTTCAGCCTCTGTGGAACGTGACATCACAGTCAAGGTCATGGGTTTTTGGGACAACGGGTTTAGGCATTTCAGCAACAACAGACACCCGATCTCCAAGCCTGCCGATTGCCAGGCGATGACCATCCGCACGCTCGACAGCCCCATCTATTCTGCCTCGCTGAGCGCGATGGGGTTCACTCCCGTAGTGACCGACGTGCGTGACTTCCGAGAGGCGATCGCATCAGGACGCATTGACGCCCAGGAAAACCCTCTGACCAACATGCTGAACTTCGGAATCGAGGCACATCATCGCTACCTGAGTCTGAGTGGACATGTCTTCGGTGTGGCGCTTCTGCTTTGCAACAGTGCTTGGTTCCAGCGGCTGACAGACACGCAACAACAGGTGCTTGTGGCGGCGGCGGACCGGGCAACCACAATTCAGAGAAAGCTTGCGGCTTGCGAGGATGAGAAGGCCCTCGCGGTGATTCAACAGGCTGGAGTGTTGGTTCTTGCGCCAGAAATGCTGGACCTTAAGGCGTTTAAAGCTGCTGTTCAGCCGATCTGGCGTGATGTCAGTGCCCGTGTTTCAAAAGATATCACCCAGGCCTATCTCGGCTGATCATGCAGGATCACCCATCAGGTCGGCAGAAGTCGCGTTCAAATGCCTTCGCATGGCGTCCATGGCCCCGGCACGGTCCCGGTTCTCGATCGCCAACACGATGGCCTCATGCTCGCCGAAAGAATGATAATCCTTCGGTGGACCCAGTGTGCGTTTTGCGAGGCCGCCCCACACCACGGAGCGACGCACCTCATTGACGAGGCCATGCAGCTCGGTGAGCAGGCTGTTGCCTGCAGCCTGTGCCAGCGCTGTATGAAACTGGACGTCCAGCTGCTGATACGCCGGCCAACTCGTGGCCCGTCGCATCTCGATGCAGAAGGCCTTGAGCTCAGCAATTTGCGCACTCGTGGCACCACGGGCAGCAAGCCCAGCAACCTCGGGCTCCAGGATCATCCTGACTTGCATGGCTTCCGGCGGGCTTGTGCGGTGCGCAATCGACTCGACATCCGGTCTGTCGCCACTTCGGGCGCGTTGTGCCAGGAACGTGCCCTTTCCAACGTGACGCCAGATCACCCCCTCGGCCTCCAGCATAGCCAGAGACTTCCTGAGTTCAGCACGGGACATGCCAAGCACGCCAGCCAGCTCCCGTTCCGGCGGCAATCGACCGTCAGTTGGCAATTCTATCGTGCTGATCCAGGTTTTCAATTCGACAGCTGACATTCAATCACTCGTTGTTCCATTCACGCTCCGGCGTCTTGCCTTGCGAGTAAATGGTCAGCGCTGATTGGTCAACCAATTCGCTGGGCTTGATAGATGCGCTTGACATTGGTTTTGCTCCCACTCTATGGTCAACCATTATAAATCAATATGCGTGTCATACGGCCAATGTGATTGGGCGATGATGGCAACGGTAAGCAGGATGGACAACGATGTATGCAGCGCCCGGGGTAAAGACGGATCCTTCTTTCCCCATTCCCAGCGAAATGCGTGCCTGGATCCTTGGCAGTCCAGATGAATTGACGCTTGGCAGAAAGCCAGTTCCCATTCCGTCACGGGCTGAAGTGCTGGTGCGCATCGATGCCGTTGCCATCTGTGCAACCGACCTGGAAGTCATTCACTATGGTTCGCCCGCAAAAATCCAGGGTGGCCTCCCTTTCAACAAGAATTTTACGCCCGGTCACGAGTACATGGGTACGGTTGCAGCTCTTGGGCCAGGCGTTGATGAATATCGTATTGGCGAGCGTGTCACGGTTGAAATCCATGCAGGATGCGGCCAGTGCAAGCGTTGCCGCCAGGGCATGTATACCGCCTGTCTCAACTACGGGCAGAACTACGGCGACGTGAACAAGGGTCATCGTGCCAATGGGTTCACCTCCGATGGCGGCTTTGCCGAATATGCCATCAACAATATCAATACGCTGGTGCGCGTGCCTGACAGCATGTCTGACGAGGAGGCGACACTCGTCGTCACTGCCGGTACGTCCATGTATGGTCTAACCGAACTTGGAGGTCTGGTTGCGGGCGAAAGCGTGGTCGTGACAGGCCCCGGCGCCATCGGCCTGCTGGCTGTGGCCGTGGCTAAGGCGCTTGGCGCACATCCCGTTGTTCTGACTGGCACGCGTGACAGTCGTCTCGCCATCGGCAAGGAGCTCGGTGCTGACATCACTGTCAACGTGAAGAACGAGGATGCGATTGCCATAGTCATGGCAGCGACACGGGGACTTGGCGCTGACTACGTGGTGGAATGTGCGGGCAGTGAGGAAGCCATCAACATGGCGATCCACATGACGAATCGTGGTGGCAAGATCTGCCTCGCGGCGTTTCCGCATGATCCGGTGACAATGGATCTTGCGCATATCGTGCGCAACAACATCTACGCCTTTGGCATTCGCGGAGAAGGCAAGAGCGCCACGCACCGCGCTATGGCCTTCATGGCGGCCAAGCGCTTCGACGCTACGAAAATTCACACCCACACTTTCGATCTTGCCGAGCTGCCGGAGGCGTTGCGTTACGCCCGCGACCGTGTGGAAGACGCCATCAAAGTTGTGGTTCGCACCAATGCCCGCGCGGCTCAGCAGTTGGCTGCCGAGTAATAAGACGAAGGGAAACAATCATGCTCGAGAGTGGAAACGAAAAGCATAGCCCCGTCGCCAGTCCGCGCGCGCACTGGCCAGCGGAATTGCAGCAGGAATTCGAAGACAACCGGATGAATGGCTGTGTTGGCAGCGTGCTCGTCTCGGAAACGGATCGCGTACGCGTCTGGCACCTGACCTTGCCACCAGGCAAGCGCTGCAACTTCCATCGCCACCAGATGGATTATTTTTGGACGGCCCACAACGCCGGCAAGGCGCGGGGCTACTACGATGACGGTCGCATCGTCGATGTCGAACACTACAAAGGCGAAACCAAACACTTCACTTTTGGTCCCAATGAGTCCTTCACGCACAGCGTCGAGAACATTGGCGACGCCGAGCTCTTGTTCACGACAGTCGAGTTCATCGGTGGACCTAACCCGCCGCTGCTGATTCCGGATGGGATGAGGCTGAACAGGACATGATCCCAGCACCAGTAACAAGCACCTCAAGGGGGAAAGCAATGACGATACAGAGAAGAGAAATCCTTGCCATCCTGGCGGCCAGCCCGGTCGTTGCGATGACAGGGCCAGCACTGGCGCAGATGTTTCCGGCACCGACCGGCCTGCCCGCAGGATCGGTTGCTCCCGTGGGCGATAATGTCGTCAGCTACATCGAAGTGCAACCAGGACAGCAGCGCAAGGCGCTGGGTATCCTGCGGACCTTGCGGGATACCAGTGTGAAGGAGACGGGCAGCAAATCCTTCGCCATTTTCCAACGCATCAACAGCCCGCACCATTTTGGTGTTCTGGAGGTCTGGACCGATAACGCGGCCCGCGAGACGCATCTGGCGCAGGCTCACGTCAAGCTGGCGCGCGAGCAGCTCTCTCCCATCGAGACGGCTCCCTATGACGAACGACCGCATCGGCCGCTCGCTACCGGTCCCGCCGCAGCCCCGGCGAAGGGCGCGATCACCTGCATCACCCACGTCGACTTTGTTCCGGTCTACCGTGAAGAGGGCGAAAAGATGCTGAAGCTTCTCGCCGAAGGCAGTCGAGCCGAGAAAGGCGCCGCCCGCTACGATGTGTATACACAAGCCACACGCCCCAACCACATGACCCTCGTCGAGGTTTGGAATACGGAAGGCGCGTGGCGGCAGCATCTCTTGGCCAAGCACACCAAAGATTTCCGCCTGTCGCTGCTGCCCAGAACGGGAAGCCTCTACGACGAGCGCATCTACAGGGCCGTCATTTGAATGTGTCCTCTGCCGCTGTGTGAGACACAGGCTGCTCAACCCCATGGGCTATCAATGCCCATGGGTGTCCCTCGCTGTTTCAGCTTCAAGAGACCGACACCATGCACAATCGCCTGAAAGGCGTTATCGCCGCCATTCCCACACCCATATCGCAGAATGGCGAGCCTGATGTTTCCCTGTTCATGAAGGCCGCGCGGCACCTTCTGGCGCACGGCTGCGACGGACTCAATGTCCTGGGAACAACCGGCGAGGCGACGTCCTTCTCGCTTGCACAACGATCTGCTTTGATGAGTGCGATCGCCGGGTCCGACCTGCCGAAGGAACGGTTGATGGTGGGCACCGGCGCAGCATCGGTAGCGGATGCAACCGCCCTCACATGCCACGCGGCGGTCTGCGGGTTCGCTGGAGCACTTCTTCTTCCACCGTTCTATTACAAGGGCGTCAGCGATGACGGCGTGTTCCGCTATCTTGAGCAGGTCGTAAGGGCTTCGGCGAAACCCTCCATTGCGGTTTATCTCTATCATTTCCCGGCTCTTGCAGGCGTGCGCTACGACGCGCCTCTGGTCAGTCGCCTGCTCAAGGCATTTCCAGACCGGATTGCTGGCCTCAAGGATTCTTCCGGCGATATGGAATACGCGCGACAGATGGCGATGCTGTCGCCGAGCTTCGATGTTTTCCCGTCAACGGAAGCCTGTCTGGCGGAGGCGCGGACCGGGCGTTTTGCCGGCTGCATCTCGGCTACTGCCAATCTCAATTCCGCCGATTGTGCCAAAGCGTTCCATCATGGGGATGATGCGGCCCTTGCCCGCGCTGTCGCCGTGCGCACGTCCTTCGATGGACATCCGCTGATTCCCGGTGTGAAAGCCAGGATGGCGCAGATGCTGGGTGAACCGTCACTGGCAAACGTTCTGCCACCGATGATGCCCCGCTCGCCAGCCATGATATGAGGCTGATACCACGCGGAAGGGATTTGCAGATGATCGTCAATGGCAAGATCATTTTGGCCTGCCTGATCGGGCTACTGGTTTCCTCGCAAGGCCTGCGTGCGCAGGTCTTTCCCGAGCGTCCCATCACAATGATCGTTGTTTTCGCGCCTGGCGGACCGACGGACGTTCTGGCGCGCATTGTGGCCGAACACATGAGCCGCACACTGGGCCAGTCAATCATCATCGAGAATGTCGCTGGTGCAGGCGGCACAACGGGCGGGACGCGGGGAGCAAAGGCTGCACCGGACGGCTACACCCTCACAGTTGGAAGTCTTGGCAGCCATGGGGCAGCAGCTGCACTTTACGCCACTATCGGCTATGATTCTCGGGAACTGGAGCCGGTCGGTATGATCGCGGGAACACCGGGCTACGTTGTCGTGCGCAAGGAATTTCCTGCGCGCAACTTCACCGAATTTCTGGCGCTTGTGAAAGCCAACCCCGGGACCGTCTCAAGCGGCCATGCGGGTGTTGGCTCAACCCCCCATCTTGCCTGTCTCTACCTCGCCCATCTGACGGGTCTCAAGTTCAATTCCGTGGCCTATCGCGGATCGGGTCCGGCGATGAACGACCTGTTGGCAGGGCATGTCGATTCCATGTGTGACCTCGCCCCCACCGTGACACCCCAGATCCAAGCCGGAACGATCCGTGGTCTTGTGCTGGCGCAGCCCGAACGCTCCGCCGCGACGCCTGATGTGCCGACCGCACGCGAAGTGAGCCTGCCAGAGTTCATCTTCACGGGATGGAACGCGATCTTTGCGCCAAGGGGTACGCCGAAATCGGTGATCGACCGTCTTTCCGGTGCGCTCAGCCTTGCACTTGCGGATGACGTTGTACGCAAGCGCATCGAGGATCTGGGATCGATTTCCACGCCAGTTGTCGAGCGTACGCCGGATCACATGCGCCAGATCGTCGCTCGGGATGTCGAGCGTTGGACCATGGTGATCCGCGCCGCCGGGATTGCGGCGCAATGAAGATGACGGCCATGGCTGCCTGCCCGCCGGCTGATCCTGATCCGCATCCGCCACGTTTAATACTGCCGAAAGGGGCCTGCGACTGCCATGTCCACGTCTTCGAAGCGGCGCGATATCCCTATGCGGCTATCAGGGGCTACACACCGCCCGATGCTCCGCTTTTCGCCATGCGCGCCTTGCACGCGACGCTCGGCGTCGATCGTGCGGTGCTGACTCATGTCAGCGTCCATGGCAATGACCCGAGTGCTGTTCTGGAAGGAGCGTCTAGCGATCTCACCCGCTACCGGGCCGTTGTGTCTGTCACTGCCGATGTGACAGCGAAAGAACTGGCTGGGATGCATGAAAAGGGCGCGCGCGGCATTCGCGTCAACCTTGTCGACAAGGGCGGAATGCCGTTCTCATCGCTGGATGATCTTCTTCGTGTCGCGGGTCTTTTGGCGGATATGGGCTGGCATGTGGAACTTCTGGTGCATGTCGATGATGCGCCAGACCTCTGGCCGCTTGTGCGGCGCTTGCCAGTGGACGTCGTGATCGGCCATTTCGGCTACATGCCAGCGGTGCGCGGAGTGGATCATCCAGGGTTTCGTGCTTTGCTCGATGCGGTGGAACGCGGACGCACTTGGGTGAAGATGACGGGCCCCTATCGCCTGACGGCTGAAGCTGACCTGCCGTATGCCGATGTCGCGCCATTCGCAAAGGCGCTTGTGACAACCAGAGCCGACAGGTTGCTGTGGGGTTCCGACTGGCCGCACGTGATGTGCAAGAAGCCAATGCCCAATGATGGTGCGCTGATGGATATCGTCGCTGATTGGGTTCCAGATCCAACGACGCGGCAAACCATTCTCGTCGACAATCCAGCCCGGCTTTATGGTTTTTGATCGCAACAGGAGATACGTCTCATGACCACCACAAGACGCAAGTCGCTTGTTCTCATGGGTGCTGCTGTCTTCGCAGGTGGTGTCCGCGCCCAGGAGCGCACACGCATCTCGCTGGGCACCGCAACTCCAGGCGGAGGTTTTCCTGTCTATGGCGAGGCTTTCGCGGCCGCGATCAACGGGTCGGATCCGACTCTGGAGATCATACCGCGCAACACCCGCGGCAGCGCCGAGAATTTGCCGCTTCTGGAGCGTGGTGAACTGGACCTCGGACTGGTCCAGGGTGAGTCAGCGCATGAGGCAATCGCTGGCATCGGTCGTCTGCCCGCTGACCTGCGCATCATCAGCGCAATGTATTCATCTGCTGGGTTCTTCGGCGTCAGGGCAGACAGCCCGGCACGGACCATCAAGGATCTTGTCGGAAAGCCCATTGCCTTTGGCGCAGCCGGCTCAGGACTTGTGTTTCTTGCGCGTTATGTTCTCGACGGACTAGGCTTCGACATGAACCGTGATTTCCAGGCGATCCTGCTGGAGAGGGCAGGGGACGGTCCTGCCATGATTGCCGATGGACGGGCGGCGGCCCTTTGGGGTGGTGGGCTTGGCTGGCCCGGGTTTGTTGCGGTCGGCCGATTGCCAGGACGCTTCATTGCGCCAGACGCAGAAGGGATCAAAGGCATCCGGGCGAAGCACACGTTCCTGCGTGAGCTGACAATCCCGCAGGATTCCTATCCGGGCCTCGACCAGCCGCTACAATCCGTCGGGTCATGGAGCTTCGTAATGTGCCGACGCAACCTGCCCGAAGAGATCGGATATCGCGTCGCAAAAGCCCTGCGCCGTTCCGAGGCAAATCTTGCGCGCCAGTTGCCCCAAGCGGCGGAGACCACGCTCGAAAATACGATAGCTGCAGCGCCCCGTGCAGAGTTGCTCCATGCCGGGGTTGTGAGATTGGCTCACGAAGCTGGACTTGCGAAATGATGTTATCCCACAATGACGGGAGGTCGTTGGGTTATTGCAACTGAGCGGGATAATCACAAAATATCAATGATCTGGATGCCGATTCAAGATGCTCAACTGTACTCGCTTCGGTCCATTCGACGTTGGCAATTCATGGCCCTGCAACGCCTCTTGCAGCGTGTAGTGGTAGGAGCCGTAGTTTCGAATGCAAGCGAGGGTTTGGCATCAACCGCCTTCCGCAGCGCGTCGTGATTGCCGCTTGGCATCTTCAGGCCGATGCTTTTTGCAAAACAAAATCGCCCATTTGCTCGGCATGATTTTTAGAATACGTCTTTGCAACGATGTGGCTCAACCAGCAAACTCTCGACGCGATCCGGATCATGGCAGAGCTTGCCGCGACGTGGCCTCATTTGGCTCGAACGTCGGCTGTGGCCGCCTCTTCCGGGATCACGATGATGAACGTTCAAAAGACGGTCTATGCTCTTGGCCAGGCTGACCTTCTGGAGACAGTGCGTGGTCGCCAGGGCGGTGTTAGGCTTCGTCGCAGCGCTGAGCAGATCAGCATCGGCGAGATCGTACGCGTGTTCGAGCCGAAGGATTGTCCGGCGAATTTCCTGCCACACGCGGAAGCTGATGCGGCGCTGGCGCGTCTGATGTTCAAGGCGCATCGCGGATTTTTCCAGCCGCTCGAGATTGCGCTCCTGTCCGAGTTCGACATACGAGGCAAGCAGGCGAAAAAACCCTCCTCAGGCCACGAAGTACCGACCGTCGTTGCTTCTGTCTGAACGCCTTCTGCGAGGCAGGATGTCAGGCACACCGTCGAGCCATTTTGGTTCTGGCGCGCAGGGGATCAGGGTCACTTGTCGTGACAGGGGATGTGCAGACAAACTTTTTCTGCGTGGGCCTCGCGGCAGAAACTGCCAAAACTCCCATCAGGTAAAATACCTAAACTTGACTCATCGCATCGACTTATTCTAAGTTGTTGTTAAGGCTCCAGCTTTTAGGAATTCTAAACTGCAATGACAAGTCTTTCGGTACACACTTCGCCTGATGCCGCACCCACCGATGCCGAAATTCGTCGGGCCGTTTCCCAGGTCTATCGTGACGCGCCTGTTGCGTCGGGTTGCCCCATCAGCAACGTGAAGGCGAAGCTGCGTGATGCAGGCCTCCGTCCCACACGCCAGCGCATCATGCTGGGCTGGATGCTTTTCGCAAAGGGGCATCGACATGTTTCAGCGGAAGCGCTGTTTCAAGAGGCGACCCGTGCCCGCGCCTCACTGTCACTTGCAACCGTATACAACACGCTGCGCCAGTTCAGCGATGTGGGACTGATCCGCCAGGTCCATGTTGGCGCAGGCAAAGCGTATTTCGACACCAACACAAGCGAGCACCATCATTTCGTCATCGACGGTGAGGACGAGGTGCTTGACGTGGAGGAGGCCCAAGTCGAGATCGGCGCGCTTCCGCAGGCTCCAGCAGGCTTCGCCATTGCCGGCGTCGATGTGATCGTGCGCCTGAGGCGGCTCAATGCCCTTGCGCTGACGGAAACGGATCAATGATTGTTTGTCATTGCAATGTGCTGAGCGACAAGCAGATTCTCGCCACCTTGGCGGATGAGCCGCTCTCGTTGCCGCGTTCCCCCGTGCAGGTCTATAAATGTCTGGGCTGCGCCCCCAATTGTGGGCGCTGCCTCACGGCGGTTCGCGCTATCCTGCAGGAAGCCCGTATCAGCAACGCTTGCGCTGTCGGCTGTGCCACTTGCCCCGGCCAGCATGTGCATGTGGCGAATGAGCAGGTTCAGCGGTTTGCTCTTTTCGCTGCGGAATGAGCACAGACAAATGTCGGGATGTTCGCTGAGATCAACATTGCCGACTTCCTGTGACGATTGAGCTCGGCAGCGCATGGTTGAGATTCCTTGGAATCATTCTAAGTTAGAGGTGGTCGGGAGCGTGTCCCGGCCGTTTTTGTTTATTTCGGAGGGTGCATGAAGGGCGACAAAAAGGTTCTCGAATATCTCAACAAGGGGTTGCGAAGCGAACTGACAGCCATCAGCCAATACTGGTTGCACTACCGGCTGCTCGACAATTGGGGCCTGGGCGTGCTCGCCAAGAAGTGGCGCGAGGAATCAGTCGAAGAAATGCAACATGCCGACCGTTTCGTCGATCGCATCCTGTTTCTTGAGGGGCATCCCAACATGCAGGTGCTCGACCCGCTGCAGATCGGTGAGAATGTCAAGGAAGTGCTTGAAGCCGATCTCAAGGCGGAACACGGCGCTCGGCAGCTTTACCAGGAAGCGGCGGCCTACTGCCAGTCCGTCAAGGATTTTCCGTCAAAGGATCTGTTCGAGGAATTGATGGCGGATGAGGAAGGCCATATCGATTTCCTCGAAACGCAACTTGAACTGGTCAAGAAGCTTGGCGAAGCGCTCTACATGCAAGCCCATCT
>JANNEO010000100.1:0-105179 GCA_031378805.1 Hyphomicrobiales bacterium | reverse complement strand
TGGACCACGATCTCTGAGCTGCTATCCTGCCATCGCGCTTGCGAGCTGCGCATTTACCGTTGCCGCTGGACCACGATCTCTGAGCTGCTATCCTCGCTGAATAATCAGGATGAGTGTCTATGCGGTTGCCGCTGGACCACGATCTCTGAGCTGCTATCCTGACGTGTTCAGGGGGGCTGTGACGGTTTAGTTGCCGCTGGACCACGATCTCTGAGCTGCTATCCTTCGATCTTGGAACTGAAGTTCATCGTGAAGGTTGCCGCTGGACCACGATCTCTGAGCTGCTATCCTAAACTGGATTCATAACCGCCCGATGGGTATGTTGCCGCTGGACCACGATCTCTGAGCTGCTATCCTTGATGTGCCACTATCTCGTTGAAATCAAACGAGATAGTGGCATTTTCATTTGCGAGGAATGTGTCGTCCACGTCAAAATAGCGCCAGCTGATCGGGATTTTTTTTCGGCTTTCGTCGTCGCTGCCCGGAGAATCGCACGATGTTTTCATATTGCCGGTCGGTAAACGAGAGGATGTGAACCTCGCCGCGCGACGGCATGTTTCCCTCGATTCGTCTGAGATAGGTCTCATATTGCTCTTTGCCATTGCAGAATCGAGCATAGACAGAAAACTGGCTCTTCTCGAAGCCCTGGTCCAGCAGGAATTCACGGAATTTGGTCGCGGCCCGCATAGCGTCCTTGGTATCCACAGGCAGATCGAACATGACGAAAATCCACATGAGCCGATATCCGCTGAGCTGAACAGCTGTCATGAAGCCAGTGCCGAAAGTCCGTTGATGCGCGTGGTACCCGGTGGCATTGGCGCTTCAAAGTCGCCGGGCTTTCCGGATAGGAAGCTGGCGGCAAGGCTCTGGGTCTGACGCATCACAGCGCCTGATACCGTGGTTACGCCGTCGGGGCCATCAAGGTCGAAAGCCAGCAGTCTGGCGTATGGTCTCTTTGTTTCGGGGGTGACGCCGGTCTGACCGGCTTGCACGAGGTACAAGGTGAGCGCATCGACGAGAGGGCGGAATGGCTCGATCAGGTCATCGGCGAGGGCGAAAGCATTGCCGCGGTTGGCGTGGTGAATGCCGATGGTGGGATGAAGTCCCGAGGCGATCACCGAGCGGGCAACAAGTGACCTGAGCACGGCATAGCCATAATTGAGCATGGCGTTCACGCCATCGGCCTCGCGCTCCCGGCGAAAATCCTCTCCCATGAGCATAGGCCAGTACCGCCGCGCTGCCTGCGCCTCGACATTCGCGGGATCACCCGAGCCGACGCTGCGGGCGAGGGTTTCAAAGGCCAACCCTTGATGACCGAAGGCTGCAAGAACCGCACCTTGCCAACGGATTTTTGCGCAAACAACCTGCCGCCATACCTGCTTGGCAAGAGGCTTGCCGGCCTCCCATTGGGCTCTCATGCGCGCATTCTGGGCATGGTGGCCCTCCAGCGGCATACAGACGGCGACAGGTGCGTGGTTGGAGCCGCACAGCACCATAATGGCGCCGCGCTCCGCGAGCGCGATGATCAGGTTGGTGCTCCATGTCACGCCATGCGCATGGACGATCACTGCCGCGACATCGTCGAGCGGCACCCGGCCGACCTCCTCGCGCCCTTCACTGACGACGAGGAACCCGCGCAAGGCCGAGAGATGGCGGTTGTCCGTGGCGATATCGACGATGCGCTCCATAACCTGGGTGCCTTACGCCGAAGGTTTGGGACGGGTTCTGCGACGGGCGGTGCGTGCCGGAAAGCCGGGATCCTGCACACGGCCCAGGATGTCGATGCGGACTTGGCGGGCTTTCCAGCCTTGCAGCGATGTTGCCGACGAGTAGATGTATTTGAAGGGATCTTCCTTGTCTGCATCACGAGCCTTTAGGCTGCCTGCCTCCTGCGTTTCGGCCAGGACAAGTACGCCCTCCGAGAATTTGACCACTCTGACAATTGCCTCCCGTGCTTGCCGTTCAATTCGCAATGCATCGTCCTTGCGCAAGCTCAGTACCTTGCGCGCTGTGGGATTGCCCGAACGAACCTCGGATACCCAATCCTGCCGATGGGCGTCGAAGGTCGAGACAACCTCGGCCACCCATTTCCCATTCTTCAGTTCCCAGACATCGAACCGGGCATTTGAATCGCCCTTGTAGCCCTTGTAGGCGCGGCCCGATGCATCGTGGATCGGGATGACCGAAAGCGGCTCGATGATCCGCATCCGCCGGATATTGCGGAAGGGGAGGGGGCCGAGCTGCGGAAACTCCAGCAGGCGCCTTTCGAAATCCTTGCCTTCCCGTCCTTCCGTGAAGGCGAGCAGCGCCGTTTTCAGATCAAGACCACTCACTTTCTGGAGGTCTTCGCGCTTCTTGAACGTGCCCAGCGGCACACGATGCACCACGAGGTCGTTGCCCTTGGGATCCTTCTCATCGGTCAGGCCATAGGCCGTGTCATTGTGCAGGCGGCCCGCCGTGGCGTCCTTGCCCTTGGCAAGACCCGATTTGGAATACGTGCCGTGATCTGGCCTGTGGGCAACGACGATGTTGCCGACGGTTTGGCGGAGCTCGTCACGAAAGCCTTCCCAAGGCTCCGGGATGACGATCCGCTCGCGGCCTGCTTCGCCTTCCAAACTCGAGGCGTGAGCTATCCTTTGCAGCATTGACCGGTCAACAATCGCAATGACGGCGGCGTCGATGGCGTGATGCCGGTGGTCTTTGCGATTCTTGGGCTGGTCCGCGCCACCGCCGAAATTGTGGTCGGGCAGCAGGTCATTGAGGCCCAGCTTGCGGCGCACCATCTCGGTCATGCGGCCAGGAGAGACCCAGACCTTGGACTGACCCTCGCCCTTCTCGGGATAAAGCGCCGAAAGATAGGCCAGCGCCAGCCTGCCAAGATATTGCGTGTCCACCAGCTGCCGCGCGAGGAAGCCGCCGTCCTTGTCGAAGCGTTGCATGGCGTCCGGTCCGAAACGCCAACGTTTGGCGCGCGGTAGCCGCCCCGCGCGCTCCGCGATTTCCGGCCATTCCGGCGTATGCCCGAAGGCCTCGTAAGGCGTGCGTTTGCGCTTGATGCGGTTGGCCTCACGCAGACACAGGATCTTGTTGCCATTGCTGTCATCAACCGTGTCCTTGAATGGCAAAATGTGATCCACCTCGACCGCGCCGTTGAACAGCATGTCGATGGAAATCTGCGTGCCGGTATAGACGCAGCGTCGGTCCAGCACGTTGTCGGGGTTCAGTTCCTCCCACAGTTTCAGGAGCGCCCGGTTGGCACCGTTGTCAGTCTGTGTGGTCTCTCGCAGCTTGGCGGAGCGGGCTTCCGCTGCCTTGCGGTTGTCGTTGTTATCGCGGTTGCGACGGGCTTTCTCCTCCTCCGTCAGTTTCAGCTCGCGGGCAAGTTCAATGGCGATTTCGGCGGGCTGGCCATAAACCTTGATGAGTTTGTTGACCGTCTTGCGCAGCTGGTTGAGGCCGATATGCACGGTGGGGTTGGTGAGGCGGCCCACACGCATTTCCTCGGGGTCGGATGGCTCCCCGGTGCCAGGCATGATGTAGCGCTCCAGCGTCGCGCCATAATATGGCAGGCTTTTCAGCACCTCGCCTGTGCGCATGTCGGAATGGTGGCCGAGGCCCGCTGCGATGACGGCCTCACTGTAGACGATGACCTCCGCCTCCAGAGCCGCTATCAGCTTGCGTGTAGCGGTTTCACCGAAGCGGCCATAGCCTGGCGGCAACCGCGCCTTGAGCACGGCTCTGATTTCGTCAGGCGAAAGGTTGTGCGTCTGTTCCAGCCAGACCTGGAAGGGCGCAGCATCGCTTTGGACCTCTGAAAGCCGCGCAATCACCTCCCATTGAGCCTCGGTGGACAGATGTACCCAGCGGTTGCCGAAACGGGTTTTGGCACCCATCTCGGCCGCAACCTCATCGCCCAGCAGATCCGGGCGGTTCTCGCTTTCCTTGTTGAAGCGAGCATCGGGGTCAAGCCGCAAACCCTTGCCTTTGCGCAGGGTCGTGAAGGCCACCTTGCGTTTGTCCTTGAGTTGCAAAAGCAGGATGTCGCGCTGCTCCTTGGTCAGCCGCTCCGCCTGCGCACCCGTCCGTACGATCATCAGTGCGTTAATCTCCTCCAGCAGGCGACGGCGCTGAAAGAGCGGATGCGCTTTCGGCAAGCGCTCGTCGGTTGAAACCAGCGTACACTTGCCGATCTTGGGCTTCTTCAACGGGCGTTGATGGAAGACGATCTCGAACAGCCTGTCGTGAACGGCCTGGGTCAAGACACTTGGGTGATGCTCGCGCTGCGCTTCGAAGACGGCGTCGAACTCCTCCTCCAGCAACGCGCGGCCAGGATAGAAATCATAGCCATCGCCCTTGGCGCCTTCGCCCGTCTCCGGTCTCAACCGTGCGCGCACGCTGGCGATGGTGTTGGCATCGACGGCAGCGGCGCGGCGTCTGTGCAGGAACTCG
This sequence comes from Hyphomicrobiales bacterium, assembly GCA_031378805.1. Classification (GTDB taxonomy): domain Bacteria; phylum Pseudomonadota; class Alphaproteobacteria; order Rhizobiales; family Beijerinckiaceae; genus JADCCX01. The sequence continues at coordinate 100,730 of JANNEO010000100.1, read as the reverse complement.
CCTAACGTGCGAGCGCTGGTTTGCGTGATCGCTTCCCGCAACCGGTCGATGCCGACCGCGATCTTGCCAGTGTCATCGTCGGGACGGTCCGTCTTGCGGTTGGATTGGAACCCGCGCCGCTGGTTCATGTGAAAGATGGCGCGGCCGAGATGATGCAGCGGAAGTTTTTCGTCAAGCGCCCTAGCGCGCAGCGCGAAAGGGTCTAGCCTCTCGAGCGCATTGCGGGCGTCGGCATCCACCGGAAAAAGGCCGTCGAGCGTGAGATGCTTCAGGAGGGCAGCCTGGCGCTGCTTGAAACGGTCCCGCCGCCGCCGCATCGCGCGGGCGTCGCGGCGATCGACCGCGTTGGATGCGCCGGACTTCGGATCGCGGCCGTCGCTGAAGATGCGTGACCCGGCGGCCAGGATGTTGACGGCGGTGTCGTTACTGTCGAGACTGATTGCGCACCAGCCAAGCGAGTTTGTGCCAAGATCAATACCAAGACGCCACATCAAATTTCTCCAAAAAACAAATTGAAGCAGCTTGACGCACTGTCGGCAATAGAGTTTTATCTTATTACAGAGATCGTGGTCTGGCCGTTAACAAGCAGTCAGTCTGCACCAGATAAGGGCGGCGCTTCGGCGTCGCCTTTTTTGATTTTTCATCCAGTTATAGTGCAGACGTGATCTGTGAGGCGCTCCGGCGTTCGCCAGGCTCGAAAGTTTTTCGAACGCGTCGAGTTCCCACACCACCTCAGTTGGGCAAACTGCAGTTTCTGAAAACTGAAATAGGTCGAATCTTGGGTTCAAACACCGCCCAAAATGGTGCCCACGACTACCCAACACCCTACGTGAACAGGCTTTTGGGCAGCATCCCGTGAATGCCCTTGGAGGTGTTCACGGTCTGGGTCACGTGAAAATCCACGCCGACGCTGCACAAGGTGTAGGCATCTAGGCGCGACAGGTTCTTCGTGGTCACGAGATAGTCGATCATGTCCCTCAGCGCGATTTCCATGCAACGGTCGAGGCTCATGTCGAAGCCCATGGTGATGACATGGGTCGGTGTTTCGGCGCGGGGATTGGCGAGTTTCATGTCCTTGCGCACGATGAACTCGAACGTCCCCTGCAGCGCGGTCTCGATCGCTGTCAGGCAGACCTCGCCGTCACCTTGCGCTCCGTGGCCATCGCCGCAGGAGAAGTTCGCGCCAGGCACATGCACGGGCAGATAGAGCGTCGATCCCGCCGTGAGCTGCTTGTTGTCAATGTTGCCGCCGAAGGCCCGCGGGATGACGGAGGTGCAACGCCCCCAGCTTTTGGGGGGTGCCACGCCCATGATGCCAAAGAATGGCTTCAGCGGGATATCCACGCCGAACGGCAATTTGCCCAGCATCTTCTCGCGGTCCAGCGGGATGTTGAGAATGCGGCCTTCCGGAAATTCGTCCGGCAATGTGCCGCCCAGCGGACGGATGAAATTGAAGCCCCAGTCCTGGCGCAGTTGCACATCCTTGATGCGGACCTCCAGAACATCGCCAGGCAGTGCGCCCTCTATGGAAACGGCGCCGGTGAGAATATGTGGAGCGCCGGCAAAGCGCTCGCAATGCTTGTGAACCTCGAACAATTCGGGCGGTGTGTAGAACGGTGCGGGCGGCACCATGTCCGGTGCGCCGGTCAGCGTATCGATGGTTACAGTGTCGCCGCTCCTGACAGTCAGGAAAGCAGGACGGACTGCCTCGAAATAGCCCCAGTGACAGTGTTCGGCGCTGGCCTTGAGGTGGTGGTGGGTCATGGAGAATCCTTGTCAGGCTGCAATGCGGATCAAGCGCTTTTGCGGGATCACGGGTATGCCGTCAAACAGTCTGGCTGGCAGCGGATTGTCCCCGTGTGGCCCAGCCCGTCGTGCGCTTTTCGATAGACGCGGCGATGGTGTACATCGCTACTCCCATGATCGCTGTGGAGATTGCTCCCGCGAAAACCAGCGGCGTGTCGAAGCGTGAGGCGGCAACCGTCATCAGGTGACCGATCCCCTTGTTGGAGCCGACGAACTCCGCGACGATCGTGCCGACAAATGCCGTGGTGATCCCGACCTTCAACGAAGCGAAGAAATAAGGCATCGAGCGGGGCAATCCGACATTGAGGACGATGTCGCGTTTTTTGGCCCCCAGCGCCCGCATGACATCCGTCAGCTCCGGTTCGACCGTGGCGATGCCAGCCGCAACATTCACGACAATGGGAAAGAATGAAATCAGGAATGCCGTGATGACGGCCGGAACGAGGCCGATGCCGAACCAGATGATCAGGATTGGCGCAACTACGATTTTCGGGATCGAGTTGAAGGCAATCAGCACAGGATAGACCGCGCGATAGACAAGCCTGGACGACCCAATCACAATTCCCATCAACAAGCCTACAACAATGGCGATCGAAAAGCCCAGAGCCGTGGCGAACAGCGTGTGCGAGGCGTTGTCAACGATCGGAACCCGCCATTTCCAGAAGGACTGGATGATTTCGACGGGCGACGGCAGAACGAAAACAGGGATCTTGAAGACGGCATCCGCAAGTTGCCATACCAAAAGGATGGCAACGATCAAGCCCCAGGGAAGAGCGTAGTCCAGGATACGCTCGCGCTTTTCCGGGGTCATTCTATCCGTCCATTGTCTGTGGTCAGTGGTCAGTGGTCAGTGGTCTGGGTCTGTGGTCAGCGGGCGACGGTGGCTGCCGCCGCCCGGCAAATCCTGGTCAGGAAACAGCCCTGTCGGCCGCAGCGGGCAGGAACCGGTCATTGTAGACATCGGCCACCTTCAGCTTAGGTGCCATGCCGAAGGCCTCCTCGATCAGGGTGATCGATTCCTGGAATCGCGCGGGCGCGATGGATGAAAGCCCGTTCTTCTTCACATGCTCGGTCAGCACCAGTTCGTCGATGGCCATTTTCAGGCGGCTGGTTTCAACCGCTTCATCCGTCAGGGGCTCATGAGCCTTGAGGGCCTTGATCGCGGCCGGCTGATCCTTGATCGTATCCTGCATCCCGCGCATCATCGCCTGCACCACGCCTGCAACGGCCTTCGGGTTTTCGTCGATAAATTTCCGCGTGGTCAGGATGCTGGAAGAGGCAAACGGCAAACCGAACTCGCGGTATTTGAAGATGCGCATACGGTCCGCGCCAAAGCCTATCCGCTCGAGGCTGGGCACGGATGATGTGATGAAGCCAGTGATGCCCTGCGCACGGCCCTGGGCCAGCATCGGCTCGCGCAGTTCCGGTGTCACCGACATCCAGTTCACCTTGGCTGTATCGATGCCAACCTTCTTGGCAAAAGCCGGGAAGAGCTGGCGGGCACCATCGGCATCGGGAGCGGCGAGTGTCTTGCCCTCCAGATCCTTCGGTGTCTTGATCGGACCATTGGCATCGACCACGACGACTTGTGCGCCTCCGTCGTACATGACCGCCACACAGACAATCCCGGCTTGAGGCTGCTCGGCCATGAACTTGATCGCCGGATTGATATCGGCATAGCCCATCTGGTAAGTGCCCGATGCAAGCTCGATCGGCACACGTCCCGAACCGAAGCCCCGGTCAAGCTGCATTGTCAGACCAGCATCGCGGAAATAGCCCTTGTCCCTTGCCATCAGGGCGAACGATTGCGGCCCCTGCCATGCCCAATCCATCATGAATTTCACAGGTGTGTTGGCTGATGCCCGCTGGCCCAGCGTAAGGGCTGCTGTTGCGCCAGCGGCGGCACCAAGAAGTGTGCGGCGGGATAACGGATGGGACATAGTGACCTGCCTTCTGGTTGAAGCCAACCCGTATGGGGTCGGAAAACTGAAACTTTGCAAAGGGCGTGCCATCCGCATTTTGCTTATTCTTTCGGCAGGTCCGCAGCGGATTGATTAATCTCGTATCAGCAGCCCGGGCGCGATAGCCCAAAATGTGAACTAGCGATCAATCCGGAGTGTCACGTCCTGCACACTGCCAATCCGATAGGCGGTCAGGCGGCAGGTGCCGCTTTTCCAGTCAGTGCCGTGATGTCATCCGCTGTCAGCGAAACGCGAAACCCACCACGCACGAGTTCGGCAAAGCCCTCATTCGGAATCATGACCGTCAGGCAATAGAGCTTCTCCGTCCCGGTGTTGACGACCTCATGATCATGGCCGGGCCTGACAATGAAGCTCTCGCCAGGTTTCACGGGGATTTCCTCGCCGTTGCAGACAGATTTGCCCTCGCCGGAGAGCACGTAGAACATCTCATGCGCGTAGCCATGGTGGTGCCAAGGTGTTTTTCCGCCAGGTTCGAAGACCTCCAGGAAAATCGAAAAGGGCACCTTGTCGCGGATCGGATCGGCGATCATCGCAAAATAGTTGGTGTCCTTGTCCGAGATTTTGAAGGTTTCGAGGTCCGCAATACGGCGTGTAATCACGGGGGGGAGGGTGTCTGAGGGTGGTATGACTGCGGCGCTCATGGTCATCTCCGTTGAATTGCCCATTGGGGTTGCAAGACGTGGGCCACACTCACCGTTTCGAGCGATCAACGATGACGGCGACGGGGCCACCTCCATCTGGTCCCTGATGCTCTGCACCACCGGAGACGAAGATCTCGGCATGGCCGACAAGTCCCGCCAGCGCGCCCGCCACAAAGGCTCGCGCGTGCCGCGTGGCGGAAATGTCGGAATCGTCCAGCATGGTGTGCCGATGACCACGCAGGCTGCCGACAGTCGATGGCTCGGCCTTGGCGAGCAGAGCCACGAGAGCGGGGCGTTCGGCGGCGGTCAGCTGTCCTTCCGCTTTCAAACCCAGCCGCCGGAGTGCGTCGCGCACCGGCTCGATGTCGATGTTGTCGACCATCACGGCATGATCCACCACGAGCGGCCCCGACCAGGCGGTGGACATGCCAAGCACGACAATCTCATTGTCCAGGAGTTCGATGCCCGCAGACGTCGAGGCGCGACCAGACCAGATCGTGGAATCATGACCAATGATGGCATCGCAGAGCTGCTCCGGCATGACCTCGCCCAGCGCAAGCGCCACGCCCAGTGCGGCTGCGGCACGCGACATCCCCATTGACTTGAGCGTGTCACGCACAGCGACTGACTGTCCCCGGCCTGCAGCTTCCGCCGCGCGTTCGGTGGTGACCAGCGGGCATTTGATCTGAACGAAATGCACGTCGCTGGAATGCGTCACCCCTGCGTCCGCCATGGCGGCCTTGACCGCATCCGCAACGGCCTGGACCTGGGCCATGCGACCGATGTCTTCAGGCAGCAGCTTGTGCGTGCGTGCGCGTCCGATGGCGAGTGCGGGGGATTGATGGGTGTCCCCATTGTCCCGTCGCTCGAGCACCAGCCAATGGGGTGAAAGAGCGCCCTCTGTGCCGCCGGACATGACACAGCAAATCGCCTCGGCTTCAGCCGCCGACAGGGATCGCTTGAGTTCATGAACGATGGACTGCACGGCGAAGGCGCGGGTGAAATCGTTGACGCAGCCGTTGCCTTCCGTCTTGCCAAGGATCGCAACAATGCCCTTGGGATCGATATGACCCGCTTCAATCGCTGCGCGCAGGCCGGAGACGTCATCCGGCGCGGCGGCGGGAATGCGGTGAATGCGTGCCTGCCGTTGCATGGGCTATCGCTTGAAAATCTCGCCCTCGCCATGCATGGCAAGAAGCTCGGTGAGACGCTTGCGCATGATCATGCCGGGCTTGTCCGAAGGCATGTGCGCCTCGACCTTGCGGGCCATGTCAACCGGCGTATCGGGATCAGTGGATTCAAGAATATCGCGGTCCTCTTCAAGGATCACGGAATCCCAGGCCCGCAATTCCTCCGTCGAACAATCCTCTTCGCGGTCATTGCGGAACAGCACCTGCGCCAGGCTGATCGTGCCGTCGTCGATGGGTGTCGCGCAGTTCATGATGATATGGCGAAGACCGGATGGATAGGCCATGTCCAATCGGCGGCAGAACGGCATGAACCACTTGTTGCGCATGTGACGCTGGGTCGTCGGTTCGCTCGTGCCCGTAACGCGGTGCGCGGCGGGCGGATTGTTGATGTCGATGATGGTCTCCGCCTCGAAGCCATAATCGGTCTCGGTGACTTCGTACTTCGAGGGTTTGGGTGCCTTGATCTGGCCGAAGGTCGCCTTGTGGACGAACGAGAAATGCGCGTTGTCGAAGGAGTTCTCCATCATGCGCAAGGGGGCCGTTTTCCAGCTCATGTGGAACTGCATGATACGGCGGTAGCCTGGATCCTCGTCCTCCGGAAAAGACGGAATATCGGCAAGCGGCTCGTCCAGACAGACCCAGGCATAGCCATAGCGGGCCTGGCAATGAAACGGCTTCACGCCAAGGCGCGGCACGATCTGGTCCGGCGTGAACTGCGGAATCTTGATGAGCGTACCCTGCCGGTCATAGGTCCAGCCGTGGTAGCCACAGGTGATCAGGCCATCCTCCACCCAGCCCTTGGAGAGCTTCGCGGTGCGGTGGCAGCAGCGATCCTCAAGTGCGGCCGGCACGCCATGCTCATCGAGAAACAGAACGATGTTCTCGCCCATGAGCGTGAAAGCCTTCGGGCCTGTCCTGAGATTTTCGATCTGATGGGTGGCGTACCAGTAACGCCGAAAAACACTCTGTTTGGTCGTCAGCATGATGGGGTAACTCCACAGGACATTCAGCAGCAACCAATGCGGTCGCGGTAATAGGCGGTGATGGCGCTGTCGAGCTTCGGCCAGGCTGTGAGGAAACCCTCGCGCATCGGCATCTGCCTGCGGTAACGCTCGCGCATTTCGGTCTCGAGTGCCACGAGATCGACGCCGATGACCTCGCCATCCTCAACGATGGTCTTGCCGTCCGCGACCACGCGCTTGACATGGGCGCGCGTGGCGCGGGCGAAGAGATAATCCAGCGGATCAACCGGCATGATCCGGTCGCGGTCAAGCGCATCAAGGTCGAACTCGACGAAGTCAGCAGGGGCGCCATCGGAGAGTGCAGCAAAACCGGCAAAGCCGTTGGCCGTGCGGCCATGGGCGATGGCGTCAACGAGGTATCGTTCGCGCGAGACGTTTTCCTCATAGCCCCAGCCCGCGTGCAGGAAATGCCCGAGCCGGATCTCGCGGACCATGTCGTCGTCCTCGTCGAGCGCCGAGCCGTCGAGGCCGACTGCGACCTTGCAGCCCATGCGGATCGCCTTGCCAATAGGCGCGACCCCTGAGCGCAGATGCAGGTTCGAACTTGCATTGGTGGCGATGGTCGTGCCGGACTCCGCGATGAGTTCCAGATCCTCGTCATTGGCCCACACGCAATGCGCCAGCGTCAGGCGCGAGGAAAGCAGGCCGATGTCTTTCAGATAACGCGCTGCCCCTTGCGGCGCGTGTTGATCCGCCCATTCCCGCTGGTAGCGTGTTTCGAGAAAGTGCATGTGCACGCGGCGTCCGGTGCGCTGTGATGCCTCGGCAATGGCTTCCAGCAGGGAGCGGGAACACCATTGCATCCCGTTGGGCCCATACTGCACGTTGAAGCGCGGTCCATGCGCGGCGGCTGCTGTAGCTTCCACCATCTCCATTTGCACCGCAATCGGCGGCAGCGGACTGCCGTATATCGCCATGACTTCCTGCCGCACATCATCAGGCAAACGCGCCATCATGTTGGAGGCATCACCGTAGACCAGCGGGTTCATGTCCCGCATGGCGATGGCAAAGGCGACCTGAACACCGACGTCAGCCGCGGCTTTCGCCACGATCCTGACTTCATCAGGATAGGGCATCGGCCCATGGGCGCGGGTATAATGCGCCATGATCGATGTGCAGCCAGAGCGTGCGGCGCGGGCGAAAGGCGCTGCAGCAGCATGATAGGGATCCTGCGGCGTCATCGCGCCCAGCCGCAGCAGCCACCCCTCCAGGGGTCGGTTGGCGGCACCGAAGGATGTCGGCGAGAGCGGGCGCACATGGTCATGGGCATTGGCGAAACCGGGAACAATGAAGCGCGATGACGGCGCATCACCCCTGCGCAAGCCAGTGATGGTGCCGTCACTCACGTCAAATGCGCCAGGCGTTCGCTCCCCCGCCGCATTCAAGAGAATGCCGGCGGAAACTCCGGCGGCTTCCTTCAGTTTTGAGCCAGATGACGCACCCACATTTCCACCTCAAGCTCTTGCCCGCTGTCGCAGGATCGAGGATGTTTTCCGAGCTTCGTTCAGTTCGTCATCATTTTCACTGTGCGATCGGACACGGGCGGCAGGAAGGAGCGGTTGAAGACCTGTGCGGGCGTCGGCAGCGTCGTCAGGCCATAAGCCTCGCCCACAAAGCCGATGGCTTTGGACATGCGGTCATCTTTGATGTCGCCGAAGCCAATCTCGGCCGCCTCCTTGGACAGCATCAGCGTCTTGAAGGCAAACTGCAGGCGGCGTTTCTCGACATCGCGGTTGAGCAGCGATTCACGCTTCATGAGGGCGTCGATAGCAGCATCCGGATTGGCGATGGTCTCCATCAGCGCCCTGTTGATCGCCTTGACGAGCCCCTTCACCGCAGCAGGATTGTCCTTGAGCAGCTTGGGCGAAACCATCACGCCGTTGGAGTAGATATCAACGCCAAAGTCGCCGTAATTCATCCAGCGAAAATCCTTGTCTGGGTCGAGCTTCATGCCCACGAGGTTCATGTAGCTCGTCGCTGTGAAAATCATCGAACCGTGTACCTGGTCCTGCACCAGCATCTGTTCCTGCAGGTTGGGTGCCATGTTCAGCACCTCGACCTTGGAGGCATCGATGCCGTTAATCTTGGCGAAGACGGGGAAGAGACGAGTGGTGGCCGAACCCGTGGGGCCGCCGAGTTTCTTGCCCTCGAGATCCTTTGGGGTCTTGATCGGCGAGTTGGCCTTCAACACGATGCCGAAGGGCGGCTGGTTATAGATCATGTAGACCATGACCGGTGCTTCAGCTGGCTTGGTCGAGGCGTTCTGGATGATGGCATTGACATCGCCGAAACCGGCATCGTAGGCACCGGACATGATGCGGTTGACCGTGGCGGCGGAGCCTTCGCCCTGATCGACAGTGACGTCGAGCTTCTCAGCGGCAAAATAGCCCTTGTCGATGGCGAGATAATACCAAGCGTGCATGGCCTGGAATTTCCAGTCCAGCGTGAACCTGATTTTGGTCACGTCCTGTGCGAAAGCCGCGCTTGAAAGCCCCAGCGACATGGCGCCTGCCATGAGTGTGGCAGTGATGGTGCGACGGTTGAACATCTGCAGTCTCCCTTGGCCTGAACGACGCAGGCAATTGACGATACGGGTGGTCAGACAATCTCCCTCAGGACATCGCGCCCGTCACGCGACAGCCAAATCCGTTTTGCGCATGGCCCAGCCCGCCACGCGGCGCTCGATCAGCGAGAAGATGACGTAGAGACCGACCCCCAGGAACGCGAGGAGGAAGAGCCCGGCGAAGACGAGCGGCACGTTGAAGTTCGAAGAGGCGATCATCATCAGGTTGCCAATGCCCCGGTTGGAGGCAACGGTCTCGGACAGCACGGTGCCGACGAAGGCGAGCGTGATCGCTACCTTCAGCGAGGCGAAGAAATAGGGCATCGCGCGCGGCAGGCTGACATTCCACAGCACGTCCCATTTGCTGGCCCCCAGCGCTTTGAGGACGTCTTCCAATTCAGGCTCCGTCGTTGCCAGACCTGTCGCCACATTCACGACAATGGGAAAGACACAGATGACAAGCGAGGTCAGGATGGCCGGCGTCGTGCCCGCGCCAAACCACAGGACGAAAATGGGCACCACGGCGACCTTGGGTATCGAGGAGAAACCCACGAGCAGCGGATAAGCGGTATCGTAGGCGACGCGTGAGGTGCCGATCAGCAGGCCCAGCGCCACGCCGACCATGACGCCAAGCGCAAAGCCGACAAGCGTTGTGTAAAGCGTCTGGATCAGGTGCGGCTTGATGCCGGGGAAGAACTCGTACATCGCCGAAAGAATCACGGTTGGCCGGGGGAGAATGATCTCCTTCACGCCGAAGACGATGCAGGCGAATTCCCACAGGACGAAGAACATGACGATCAGACCAGCGGATTTCAGCTTCTGGGTCATGGACTCGGATAAAACCCTGTCGTCGGACATGGCTTGCACCTCAGGCGGCCGCACGGGCGTCGACGATGAGCGAACGCAATTTCTGCGTCAGCGCGACAAAGCCGGGCTCGTAGGTCATGTCGAGGGTTCGGGGCCTTGCGAAGGAGACGTGTTCATCGGCAACAACGCGACCGGGCCTGGCACTCATGACGCAAATACGCGTGGCGAGATATGCGGCCTCGCGCAGATCATGGGTGACGAGGAACACGGTCGGACGGTGGTCCATCCAGAGCTTCTGCAGGATGTCCCACAATTCTTCGCGCGTGAACTGGTCCAGCGCCCCGAACGGTTCATCCAGCAGCAGCAGCGATGGCTCGTGAATCAGAGCACGGCAAAGGTTGGAGCGCTGCAACATGCCGCCCGAGAGCTGCCAGGGGTATTTGTCACCAAACCCCTTGAGGCCGACGGTTTCCAGCAAGGCCTCGGCCTTGTCACGAAACTCGGTTTTCTTCTTTGCCCGGTATTGCGAGCGGTAAGGCTCGACGATCTTGAGCGGCAGCATGATGTTGTTGCGGATTGTCAGCCAGGGCAGCATTGTCGGGTTCTGGAAAGCCATGCCGATGCCGACTTTCTCTGCGCCCACCTCGCGGCCGCCGACGAAGACATGCCCCGTTGATGGGCGGATCAGGTTCGAAACCAGCTTGAGTATCGTCGATTTGCCGCATCCCGATGGGCCGACCAGTGCGACAAAATCACCCTTGGAGATGTTGAGCGATGTCTCGGACAGTGCATGGACAGCATTGTCGCCCCGTCCGTAGGTGATCGTGACCTTTTCGATCTGGACGACAGGCTTTGAGGCTGGAACAGCGTCAGACGCATCCAGCGTCAAGGCCTCTTCGACGGATTTGAGACGTGCCATGGTGTTCATGCTCATGGACTAGGCAACCCGCGTGCCAAACCTGCGAAAGCGCAGCGTTGCCAGTGTCAGCGGATCACAGCCGCGAGAGTCTGGTCCAGATTCCGCGGATTGGGTGTCGGAATGTGCTGAATTGTATGGACCGAGCGGCCTGCGCCGAAACTTTCAGCGACCAGCGCCCGATTTTTCATCACATACTTGCCGCGTGAAATCGTGTGTATTGGCAAGCCTTTAACGCGTTTTGCGTGGAACGGCGTGATGCGTGAACGGATCGAGTGGAGTTTTGCCTGATCGATCATGTCTTCACGGGCCATATCCACGATGGCCAGATCGGCATGGGAGCCGATGCTGATTGCGCCCTTCACCGGAAACAGCCCGAAGGCCTTTGCGGGGTTCTCTGCAGAGATGCGCACATATTGCTCCAGGGTGAGCTGGCCCTCGCTTACGGCTGTCAGCATCAGCGGCATTTGGGTCTCGACTCCCGGGAAGCCTGCGTCCGTATTCCAGATGATGTTTCGCGTTTTTTCCTCGGGCGCATGGGGCGCGTGATCCGTGGCGATCAGGCCAACAGTACCATCCAGCAGGGCTGCCCAGATCGCTGCCTTGTGATGCGGCTCTCGCACCGGCGGGTTGACCTTGATGACAGGCCCAAGCCGCGCGTAATCCTCGCTGTCCAGCATGAGATAGCACGGACAGGTCTCGCCCGTGATGTCGACGCCGCGCTGCTGCGCTTCCCGCAGGGGACGCAATTCATCTGCGGACGATATATGCAGCACGTGGATGCGCGCACCGGTCCATTCCGCCAGAATGGCTGCGCGTGTCACGGCCTCGACAGCAACCACGGCAGGCCGCGCCGCCAGATGATCCAGCGGCGTGTTCTTGCCAGCCGCCATCAGCCGCTCCTGCCGCCAGGCCATGATCGAGGCTGTCTCGGCATGGAGGGAAATGCGGTGGCCATGCTTCGCAATGATCTCGAATCCTTCCAGCATTGCGCCGGTGGATGGTGACGGGAGATTGCCCGTAGTGTTCCCCATGAAGCATTTGAAAGCCGCTGCGCCGCCTGCGATCAGGCTTTCAAGATGCTGGATATTGTCTTCCGCCAGCAACCCGTAGAGTCCGAAATCGATACGGGCTTTCTTCGCCAATTCGAACTTCTGCGCCAGCGCCTCAGGTGTTCCGGTTGGCGGAAAGGTGTTGGGCATCTCGAAAACGGTTGTGACGCCGCCCATGGCGGCTGCCGCTGTTCCGGTGTCCCAGTCTTCCTTGTGCGCCATGCCGGGTTCGCGGAAATGGACATGCACGTCGATGGCACCGGGCAGGACGTGGAGGCCGGTCGCATCGAGACTGTCCGTCGCCGGACCAAGCGCGCCGGGTGCGGCAATGGCGGCGATCACCTCGCCGCAGATGCCGATGTCACCGGCGAAGCGGCCTTCCGGCGTGACGATTGTCCCGCCTGTGATGGCGAGATCGAAGCGCGTTTCGGTCATGTCACTCTTTCACCATGTCACTCTCTCGCCATGTCATTCTCTCACAATGCGGCCCAGCCGCCGTCCACCGGCAGATCAACGCCCGTAATCTGGCGTGAGACGTCGGAGGCAAGAAACAGGCAGGCATTGGCGATATCCGCATCCACCGTGATGCGCTTGAGGGCATAGTCCGCCGCATGACGTTGTGCCGCTTCTTCTTCCGTGATGCCAAGCTTCTTCGCCATTGTCGGGACGACCTTGTCGCGGAAGCGAGGCCCGTCCACCATGCCGGGAGCGACGCAGTTCACGTTGATGTTGAACTCGCCGACCTCCAGCGCGAAGCTCTTGGTGATGCCGCGCAAGCCCCATTTGGAGGCGGAATAGGCCATGCGTCCCGCCCGTCCGCGCAATCCGAAAGTGCCGCCAACATTGACGATCTTGCCGCTGCGCTGTGCGATCATGACGGGCGTGACGGCACGCATGGTGTGGAAGCAGCCGTTCATGTTGAGTGTGACGATCTCGTCGAACTCTTCCGGTGTCGTCTCCCAGCCCGTCTTGCCCATGGGGCCGGAACCGCCCGCGACATTGACGAGGATATCGATGCGGCCAAACGCATCGCAAACAGCCTTGGCCATTGCCGCCGCTTGCTCCGCCTTGGTGAGATCGCAGTCAATCACAATCGCTGCGCCGCCGTTTGTCTTCACCTGCGCTGCCACCGGTTCAATCGCAGCGGTATCGCGTCCCACCAGCGCCAGCCTGCAACCCTCTGCCGCAAAAGCATGTGTGATCGCAGCACCCATGCCCTTGGCCGGGCCGGTGATGACCGCGACCTTGCCTTCCAGACCCAATCTCATCGGCGTAACCCTGATCCTTGCTTCAGACACCCAGCCGCTTGATACGCTCTGCAGCGGGCGGCAGGAAAGCCCTTGTGAACACTTCATCCATCGTCGGCACGCGCGGCAGTTGATTGGCTTCCGCAACGATGGCTATGCCGCGCCTGAAGCGCTCGTCATCCACATCGCCGATGCCGATGCGGGCCACCTCCGGATGACTCATCTCGGACCTGAGGGTGGCCAAGAGGCGGGCTTTCTCGACGTCCTTCTTGATCAGCGGCTCGCGTTTGGCGACAGCATCCACCGCGGCATCGAGGTTCTTCAGCGTTTCCGAGAGGCCACGGTTGAAGGCGCGCACGATGCCGGAGACCACCTTCGGACTGTCCTTGGCGAGCTTCTTCGAAACGACGAGCGTGTTGGAATAAAGGTCCATCTTGTGATCGACATAATTGATGAAGCGAAAGTCCTTGTCCGGATCGATGCCCGCAAGCCTGGCAGAGAATGCAATGGTGTTGACGAAGCCGAAGACCGCATCCACCTGGCCGCGCTGCAGCATGGTCTCGCGGAGATTCGGAGCCATGTTGGTGATCGTGACCTTGGTGGCGTCGATGCCAGCCAGTCTGGCGAAGGCCGGAAAGAGTTTCAGGGCGGCGTCATTGGCTGGTCCGCCGATGGTCTTGCCCTCCAGATCCCTGACGGACCTGATCGGGCCATCCGCCTTGACTGCGATGGTGAAGGGCGGATTGTTGAACATGGCGTAACAGGCCATTGGCGCATCCTCCGGTTTCTTGGAGGCCAGATCGATCAGCGCATTCATGTCGCCGAAGCCGATGTCATAGGCGCCGGTCGCAACCTTGGTGATGGCTGCCGCAGAGCCTTCTCCCTGGTCGATCTCCAGTTCGACGCCTTCCTCCTTCAGGAATCCCATGTCCTGCGCCTGAAAGAACCAGCTTTGTGGTCCCTGATAACGCCAGTTCAGGATCATCTTCGCCTTGACGGTCTGGGCGACAAGGATCGACGGTGCCGCAATCATGGCACCGGCCGCTGCAGTGGTTCCGATCATTCTGCGTCGTGTCATCAGTGGCATGAGATTTCAGTGCTCCCGTGGCGTGTGCCTCGTGTTCAAGCAAACAGCGTGCCGCACGCTCCGAAGAGACTTTCCCTGCATCTGATGGTTTTGTAACACTCGGATGGCGTATGGGAGCATTCAGGGTTGCCTCTTTTCTGGGCATTCGGGTGAGGGCCCGTATGAACACCGCGCCAAAGTCGCCCGTGAGAACCACGCCATGAACGCATCAAGGGAATGGCACAGGCCTTGCTGAAACGTGGGTACCATTGCACTGCCCGTTCGTCGCCAGAAGTCCAGAAACCATGACATCACCTGCCTTGCCCGCGATTTTTGATCTGCAATCGCTGCGTACGTTCTATGCGGCGGGCGGTTTGCCTTCAGCCATCATCCGGGAGGTTCACCGGCGCATTGAGGCGCTCGATGGTCATGGCATCTTCATCACGCTCATCGACGAGACAACGGCAGCGACCGCCGCCAATGCGCTGGACGCAGATGACCGCGAGCGCTTGCCGCTCTTTGGTGTGCCTTTCGCGGTGAAAGACAACATCGATGTGGCGCGTGTTCCCACCACTGCCGCCTGTCCTGGCTTTGCCTATCGACCGGCCACGACCGCATTTTGCGTGCAGCGTCTGCTGGATGCAGGCGCCATTCTGATCGGCAAGACCAACCTGGACCAGTTTGCGACCGGACTTGTCGGCGTGCGCTCGCCTTACCCGATCCCCAGGAATGCCATCGATCCTCAGCTAGCGCCGGGCGGGTCTTCGTCGGGGTCTGCGGTGGCCGTGGCTCAGGGACTCGTCACGTTCGCACTTGGCACGGACACGGCGGGATCGGGCCGGGTTCCTGCGGGTTTGAACAACATTGTCGGACTCAAGCCGACGCTGGGCGCGGTCTCGACATCGGGCGTTGTTCCGGCGTGTCGCACGCTCGACTGTGTTTCGGTCTTCGCCCTCACGGTGGATGACGCCTCTGTGGCCTATGCCGTCATGGCCGCTTATGATGCGACGGATCCCTACGCAAAGAGGGTGACCGTGTCCGCACCTGGACCGATGCCGTCACCCGGATCCATGCCGTCACATTTGGTCGTCGGTGTGCCCCGTGCCGACGATCTGAGGTTCTTTGGCGACGAAGTGCAAGCGGCTGCGTGGCAGAAGGCGATTGGCGTTCTGGAGTCCGCGGGCGCACGGCTTGTGTCCGTTGACATGATCCCTTTCTTCGAAGCTGCGGCGTTGCTCTACGATGGTCCCTGGGTCGCGGAGCGCCATGCCGCCATCGCCGATGTGCTCGCGCGTCAGCCCGATATCGTGCATCCTGTGACGCGCCGGATTATCGAAGGCGCCAACAGTTTCTCCGCGAGCGCATTGTTCAAGGCGCAGTACCGATTGGCTGATCTCAAGCGCGAGACTGCCGCGATCTGGAAAAGCATTGCTGTTTTGGCCGTGCCGACAACGCCTGTCGCGCCGACGCTGGAAGCGCTGGCCGCTGATCCCATCACCCCCAACAGTCGCTGCGGCACGTATACCAATTTCGTCAACCTGCTGGACCAGGCGGCGCTTGCGGTGCCGGGGCCTTTCCGCGCGGATGGCAGGGCGGCAGGCGTCACCTTCATCGCACCTGCGGGCAGCGACGGTATGCTGGCGAGCATTGGCCGGGTTTTTCATCGGGCGAGCGCGGTAACGCTGGGTGCGACGGGACAACTGCTCCCGGCGGCAGACATGGACCATGCTGCTTCGTCACTGGACGGGTTCATCGAGATTGTCGTCGTTGGCGCACATCTGTCCGGGATGCCGCTGAACCACGAACTGACGGCCAATGGCGGCATTTTTCGCCGCGCGGTGGCGACAACGGCGGACTACCGTTTCCATGCCCTGGCAGGCGGCCCACCCAAAAGGCCGGGCCTTCTGCGCGTGGCCGACAGCACGGGCTTGCCTGTCCAGACCGAGGTCTGGGCCTTGCCACCGGATGGTTTCGGCCGCTTTGTGCAAGGCATTCCATCTCCACTGGGCATCGGCACCTTGCGTCTGGCGGACGGCTCGACCCCCAAGGGCTTTCTCGTGGAGCCCGAGGGTTTGACGGGCGCGGAGGATATCTCGCGGTATGGCGGCTGGCGCAACTACATCGCGTCCCTAACCCCAGGAGCATAGCGCATGAGCCGACAAATACCTTTCGATCCTGGAGCATATGCGAAAGCGATGGCGGATGCGCTGGGTCTGCCGCTGCTGCCGGACTATGCGCCCGCGGTGGAGGCCAATCTCGCCGTGGCCTTCAGGCTGGCGCCACTCTTCCTCGATTTCCCTCTGGCCGATGATGCCGAACCCGCCCCGGTCTTTCAAGCGACAGAGTCTGAACCATGAGCAACTGGACACATGCTCCAGCACACAGGATTGCGACGGCCATTTCCGCAGGAGACGTGACGGCAAGAACCGTCGTGGAACAGCATCTCTCGGCGGTCTCAATCCGCAACGGCGCACTCAATGCCTATACCGATGTCACGGCTGACCGGGCGCGGGCAGCAGCAGACGCGGTGGACCTGCTGCGTGCGCAAGGACAGCTTTTGCCCCCGCTTGCAGGCGTGCCCTTTGCCGTCAAGAACCTGTTTGACGTCGAGGGCCTCGTGACCCGCGCGGGTTCGAAGATCAACCGGAGCAATGCGCCAGCGGCAGACGATGCAACGGCGGTGAAACGGATGGAAGCGGCTGGCGCTGTCCTGCTGGGTTGCCTGAACATGGGCGAGTACGCCTACGATTTCACGGGCCGCAATGCCCACGATGGCAACTCGCTCAATCCGCATGATATCACGCGCATGACCGGCGGGTCTTCAGGCGGTTCGGGCGGTGCAGTCGCGGCCGGTCTTGCCGCGATCGCGTTGGGATCGGACACCAACGGTTCGATCCGGGTGCCGGCCTCACTGTGCGGATTGTTCGGCCTCAAGCCAACCTATGGTGCCCTGTCGCGGGGCGGAACCTTCCCCTTCGTGGCCAGTCTCGATCATGTGGGACCATTGGCGCGATCGGTGCTGGATCTGGCCCTGACATATGACGCCATGCGCGGGACTGATCCCCGTGATCCGGCGTGCAGCGGCGGAAGCCTTGCGCCAATTTCACCCCTGGTCAGCAGGGACATTGAGGGGCTTCGGGTTGCGACTGCCGATGAATATTTTGCGCGTACGGGCAGCCCAGAGGTTTTCGCTGCTGTTGCAGCCGTTGCATCGGCGTTGGGCGCCATGCAGTCCGTCACCATTCCCGAGGCGCACCGGGCCCGTGCAGCGGCCTTCACAATCACCATGATCGAAGGCTCTGCACTGCACATCGATCGCATCCGCGACCGTGCGCATGACTTTGATCCGGAAGTGCGTGACCGGCTGATCGCGGGAGCCATGCTTCCGGGCCAATGGTATGTGCAGGCGCAGAAATTCCGGCGCTGGTACCGAACGGAAGTGTTAAAACTGTTCGACTGCGTGGATGCGATTCTCGCACCTGCCACGCCGACATCCGCGCCTGAAGTGTCCCAGCAGACGTTCGTGCTGGACGGACAGGAACTGCCCGTGCGGCCCAGTCTCGGCCTGTTCACACAGCCCATCTCGTTTATCGGTTTGCCAGTGGTGACAGTGCCGGTCTGGCCTGCGAAAGGGATGCCTGTCGGTGTGCAGATCATTGCAGCACCGGGCCGTGAGGATATCGCGCTGAGGATTGCGCATGACCTGGAACGGCGCGGAATCGTTCGCGCGCCTGTTGCAAAACACTGAGGAGCTTAGCGTGGACATCGATATCCCCGAGGTTAAGGCCGAGGTCGAGGCGGCCTTCCAGGAATACGAGCGTGCGCTGGTCACCAACGACGTGGCCGTTCTGGACGCCCTCTTTCTGAACAGCGACAACACCATTCGCTACGGTGTGGGCGAAAACCTTTACGGATACGGCGAGATCGCCGCGTTTCGCGCCGCACGGCCTTCGGTTGGCCTCCAGCGCAGTCTGGAGCGCACGGTCATCACGACCTATGGCCGCGACATGGCGACGGCATGGACCTTGTTCCGCCGCCCGAACGCCACCGGAAAGATCGGCCGGCAAAGCCAGGTCTGGATGCGAACGCGAGAGGGGTGGCGGATCGTCGCGGCGCATGTGAGTCTCATCGAGGACCAGTAGTCGCCTTCTGTAACCAGGCTCCCGGTCATGAAGGCGGGTGTGGAATGGCTGAGAGAAGTTCCTTGGTGTAATCCGCCTTGGGCGATCCAAGCACTCCTTCCGCCGTGCCTTCTTCGACAATCTGGCCTGTTTTCATGACGATGACGCGATCGCAGAGCAGGCGCACCACATTGAGATCATGCGAGACGAAGAGATAGCTCATGCCGAGCCGCCCCTTGAGCTCCTGCAGCAGGTTCAGTACGACGGCCTGCACGGAAACATCGAGCGCCGCCGTGGGCTCATCGAGGATCAGCAGATCAGGATCCAATGCGATGGCGCGGGCGATGCCGACGCGTGCCTTCTGACCGCCTGAAAGCTGATGCGGGAAGCGATCGATCAGTTCGACCGGCAGGCCGACAAGGCGTGCCAGTTCCTCGCAGCGCCCTCGCAAGGCATCACGGCCCGTGATCGCGCCCATCCGCATGATCGGATCAGCAATGGCGCGCTCCGCCGTGAAGCGCGGGTTCAAGCTGTCCGTCGGATCCTGGAAGACCATCTGGATGCGTCGGCGCAAGGCTGAAGCGGCGAACTGCTTGGCCGGGATTGCGCCAATGTCCGTCCCGTCGAAGACGATCGTTCCACCACTTGGGTCAATCAGCCGTGTGACCATCATCGACGTCGTGGACTTGCCACAGCCGGATTCGCCGACCAGCCCCAACGTTTCCCCCCGGGCGACCGTGAAACTGATACCATCAACGGCGCGGAAAGGAGCGGGCGCTGCGGTGGCTTTGCCGGTGACTCTGGCCAGTAGCGATCCGCTCACGGCGGCCGGGTATTCCTTGACCAGACCGTCGACACGCAGGAGAGGTCCGGCCTCTGCCTGAGGCGTACGGCGCTCCACAACCTTGGGCCTGGGCGCATCATCCGGCAGCAGGTCCGTGAGGCTCATGCCGATGCGCGGTGTCGCCTTCATCAGCCTGCGGGTGTAGGCGTGTTCCGGTTTGCGGAAGATGGTGGCTGATTCCGCTGTCTCGACGACTCGGCCTTTCTCCATCACGACGACCCGGTCGCTGTAGGCCGCCGCCAGCCCCAGATCATGGGTGATCAACACTGTCGACATGCCCCGTTCGCGCGTCAGCTCGACGATCAGGTCCATCACCGCTTTCTGTGTTGTGACATCGAGGCCGGTGGTGGGTTCGTCGGCGATCAGCAATTGCGGCTGGCACGCCAGCGCCAGCGCGATCACCACGCGCTGGCACATGCCGCCGGAGAGTTCGAACGGGTAGGCGTCATAGCGTTCCTCGGGCCGCGCAATCTTGACCTTCTCCAGCGCCTCGATGGCTTTTGCCCTGGCGGTTGCGCGCGTCGCCTGCACATGCTGCAGCAACACATCCTCGATCTGTTTGCCAACCTTGCGGATCGGGTTGAGCGCCGCCCGGGGATTCTGGAAAATCATCGAGATTTCACGCCCGCGCAGGTCGCACATCTGCGACTCCGTCGCGGTCACGAGATCGACTCCGGAAAAGGTGATCGAGCCTTTTGCAACAGATCCCGCCCGGTCCAGAATACGCACCACGGCGTAGGAGGTGACGGATTTGCCCGAGCCCGACTCCCCGACGATGGCAACGGTTTCGCCCTTGCCGACATGGATGTCGATGGCTTCGACCGCTTTCACCACGCCACGGCGGGTGGCGAACTCGACTGTGAGGTTTCTGATATCGAGCAGGGGAGGGGCGTTCATCGGCGGTGTCTCATGTCCGCC
Organism: Hyphomicrobiales bacterium; assembly: GCA_031378805.1. Taxonomy (GTDB): domain Bacteria; phylum Pseudomonadota; class Alphaproteobacteria; order Rhizobiales; family Beijerinckiaceae; genus JADCCX01. The sequence goes on along the minus strand of JANNEO010000100.1, from coordinate 80,555 downwards.
GTTGCGGATCGATGAGATCGCGCACCCCATCACCCAGCAGGTTGAAGCAGAACACGGCGGTCATCAGCGCCAGGCCCGGGAAGAAGGCGATCCACCATTCGCCGGATACGATGAAGCTGGCCCCCTCCGCGACCATGATGCCCCATTCGGGCGTTGGCGGCCGCACGCCCAATCCGATAAAGGAAAGTCCCGCAGCGTTGAGTATGGCGTAGCCCATGGTGAGGGACATCTGCACCGCCATGATCGGCATGATATTGGGCACGATCTGGGTGAGAAGCAGACGCCATTCCGAATTGCCGGAGAGACGCGCCGCCTGCACGAAACCCGCTTCTCGTCGGACATTGGCCTCCGCCCGCGCCACACGCGCATAGAGCGGGAAGTTGATGATCGCAGTGGCGATGATGATGTTTGTGACGCTGTTCCCGAGTGCTGCAACGATGCCCATGGCCAGCACAAACAATGGAAAGGCCATGATCGTATCGGCAATGCGGCCGACCAGCTTGTCGACCCAGCCACCGAAGAAGCCAGCTGTTACACCCGCCAGACCTCCGAGGACGAAGACGAGGGCCACCGAGAAAACCGCGATGGAGAAATCAAGCCGCGTCGCAACGAGCACACGGCTGAAGATGTCGCGCCCAAGCTGGTCGGTGCCGAACCAGTGACGCATGTTCGGAGGTTGGAGTGCGTTGGTCGTGTTGCTTGCCAGCGGGTCGAACGGAGCGATCGAGGCGCCGAACAGCGCCACGAAGACGATCAGGGCAAACAGAACGAAGGCAAATCCCGTGATCGGGTTTTCGGCGACGATGTGACGCCCATGGGTCCAGATGCTGGTTGAAGGGGGTGCTTCGAAACGCAGCGCCGGTGCGGGCTCGATCCTGCTGCTGTCTGTCACGCCTCAGCCCTCCAGCCTGACGCGGGGGTCGATGATGCCATAGAGCACATCGATGAGCAGATTGAGCATCACGTACATGATGGCCATGGTGAGGACGAATCCCTGGATCGGCGCGTAATCGGAAGCAATCAGCGCCTCGACCGCATAGGAGCCGATGCCAGGCCAGGCGAAGACCTTCTCGACCAGCACGTTCGCGCCAAGCAGGAAGGAGAATACCATGCCAAGTGTGGTCACCACCGGCAGCATGGCGTTGCGAAAGGCATATGTGCCGATGACCCTGGCGTTGGTCAGGCCGTTGGCGCGGGCGGTGCGCACGAAGTCCGCCCCGAGCACCGCCAGCATGGACGCGCGTGTCATGCGCGTGATCGGCGCTAGAGAAAATATCGCCAGCGTGACGGCCGGCAGGATCAACTGCGACAGAGCCGCGCGGAAAGCTGGAACATCACCTGCGACAAGCGTGTCAATCAACAGAAAACCCGTCACACGCGGGGGTTCCGACAGGAACACGTCGAACCGTCCCAATGGCGCAGGTGACCAGCCGAGGATGAAGTAAAAAGTATAGACCAGCAGCAGCCCGGTGAAGAACACCGGCAGCGAGACGCCCGCCGTGGCGACCACGCGGCACAGATGGTCAATCCAGGAGCCCTGCTTGACCGCCGCAATCACGCCCAGCGGCAGCGCCACCGACATGGCGAGCAACAGTCCTGATAACGTCAATTCCGCCGATGCCGGCAAGCGCGCCGCGATGTCTTTCGTGACAGGCTGTCCGGTGGTGAGGGACTGACCGAGATCACCTTTCAGCAGGGCCATCACATAGGTGAAGAACTGCTGCGGAAGTGGCAGATCCAGGCCGAGCTTGCTGCGGATTTCGGCAATGGCCTGGGCCGATGCGGTCGGCCCTGCAAAATAGGCAGCAGTGTCGCCCGGCAGCACGCGCGTCAGCAGAAAGGTGACGATGATCACGCCGATGACGGACGGAATGGTCGTCAGAAGCCTGGCGCCGATCAATCGAAGCATGGTGCTTGGACCTATGCCTTCGTCAGGTAGCGGAAGTCCGGCTCGCGGCAGGGCTGGAATTGGTAGCCGCCAATGCTCTTCTGCATGGCCACATCGTGGGTGGGCTGGGCCAGCGGCACCATCGGCACCTCGCGCGACACCAGCGAGATGAAATCGGTGACGCTGCGTTCGTAGACTGCCTTGTCCGAGGTGAAACGAGCCTCGTCGACCAACTTGTCTAGCGCTGGATTCTGGTAGGCCGCAATGTTGAAGATCGAGTTGTTGCCGTGCATTGTCCAGAACAGGTAATAGTCGGGATAGTCGAGCCATCCTGCAAAACGGTTCAGCACCATCGGGTTGGTTTTCTTGCCAATTTCACCGCGGAAATTCGCACCCGGCACTTTGGAAATCTCGACATTGATTCCGATCCCAGCAAGCGACTCCTTGATCAGAATCGCCATCGGCTCAGCCACAGTTGCGTTGCCAGCGTCGAAGAGGAGCGTCGTCGAAAGGCCCCCGGGCGCTGCGGCATCCACAAGCGCTTTTGCCTTGGCGAGGTCGGTCTTGTAGGGGTAGGGCTGCGGCCAGGCGACTTTCGGTGTTACTGGCCCGCCGGACATGTCCACCCCACGCCCGAACAGCGAAGCCTGCAGCATCTTTTCATAGGGCATTGCCCAGGCCGCGGCCTGTCGCAAGCGGACATCCGTGAATGGTCCGGTCGCCGTGTTGAGGTACAATCCCCAGACCCCATTGGGGATCGGCACGCCAACAACGTTGATCTTGCCTGCATCCAGCAGATCCTTGAAATCCTTTGGCGGCAACCCGTAAGAGATGTCTGCGTCGCCCCGCTCGATCAAGGCCCGGCGCGTGGAAGGCGAGGCAATGTCGCGGGCGATGATCCGGCGCAATGTTGGCAGCTTGCCACATGTCCAGGCATCGTTGCGCACATAAATTGTCTCGACACCGGGCTTCCAGCTCTCGACCTTGAAAGCGCCTGAACCAGCGATGTTGTTCTTCAGCCATTCCTTGGCCCAGGGATCGCCGCCGCTGTTCTTGATGGCGAGTTCCGAATCGAACACGAAGGGAATTGTGACGGCCAGGTTCGGCATCGTCAGCTTGTCCTTGCGGATGAAATCGATGCGGAAGGTCTTGTCATCGACAACAACAAACTGCTCGGGCTTCTCCAAGGAACCGGCGTTCATCTGCGTCGTGGCAAAGCCGCCGATGGAGACCGCCCGATCAAGCGACCATTTCACGTCCTTGGCGGTCACTTTCCTGCCAGAGTGGAAGGTGGCGTCACGCAACTTGAAGGTGCAGCTCATGCCATCGGACGCAAGCTGCCAGCTCTCTGCCAGTTCACCCTCAAGCTCGGTCATCGAAATCGTGTTGCCGCCCCCGCCGGGGATGGGCACGGGCTTGAAGCGCAGCAACCGATCATAGCAGTTCAGTGCCACGCCGTTGACAGGTTGCGAGGAGCCAATGCCCTGCATGTCGAGACTGTTGGGGCCATATTCCTGAACCAGCAGCAGTGTTTCACTGCGCCCGGGCGACTGGGCCTGGGCTTTCATCACGAATGGCGTGGCGAGACCTGCAGCAATGGCGGTGCGACGGGTGATCATCGGCGGGTAACTCCTGTATTGTGAATCGGTGTGCGACAGGCTGCAGGAGCAGCGATAAAGCGGTGCGGGCTACAGCGCGTGAGTCCAGCCCGGCATTTGACGGGTGCAACCCCGGTGATCATGCGCTGTGCAGAAGGGTGAACGAACGAAACCATTGCCATGAAAAAGCAAGTCGTATGCCAATTACGCGGCTGCCTCGCTACTGAGACCGCAGTTTGCCGTCGTGCGTTCCTGAGCAATTTTCACGCTGGTTGATAACGATAGTCACCATTGCGAAAAGCTAGCGTCGCCTGCAGGCGCTGGAGAGTGAGTTTTCGATGAAGGGCGATAAGACTATATTCCAGACCTGTTCAAAGCGATAGAATAGACGCTTGTTGTCGCGCAGATATAAAGTCTATGCCGGCCGCGATTGCCGAAACAGACATTGGCGACTGTTTCTGGCACGAGAATGCGGCCAAGCAGGGCACCTGCCGGATTGATGCAATGGACACCATCGCCTGCTGACGACCAAAGATTGCCATCCACGTCGAGTCGGAACCCGTCTGACTTGCCCGAAGTGACGGCATGGAAAACCTCTCCTCCAGAAAGCGCACCATTGGCAGCAACATGGAAGCGCCGAATATGGGCTGGGTCGTCCTGGAACATGCGGCCGGTATCGCTGACATAGAGCTGGTTCTCGTCTGGCGAGAACGCAAGGCCATTGGGGCAGGCCATGTCTGTGACAACGGCTTGCAGCGTGCCATCCCGTGGATCGAGACGATAGACCTGGCAGGGCAGCTCCTGTTCTGCCTTGTGACCCTCATAGTCCGTCATGATCCCGTAATGCGGATCGGTGAACCAGATGGTGCCATCGGATTTGACGACAACGTCGTTGGGCGAGTTCAGCCGCTTGCCATGGAATGCGTCAGCCAACACCGTGATCGTTCCATCATGCTCGGTCCGGGTGACGCTGCGCGTGCCATGCTGGCAGGAGACGAGCCGACCCTGTTTGTCCCGTGTGTGTCCATTGCTGAAGCCGGAGGGTTCGCGGTAGACGCTGATGCCAAGATCGGGTGTCCAGCGCATGATGCGGTTGTTTGGTATGTCCGAGAACAGCAGGCAATTGGCATCACCGAACCAGACTGGCCCCTCCACCCAGTCAAATCCTGTCGCCAGTTTCTGCAACGATGCGTTGCCGAGCACGAAGCGCTTGAAAGAGGCATCCACGGCGTCGAAAAAACTCACGGCATTCTCCTTGATGATGCGCTCGACGCAGGCTTACTCGCCGGGACGGACGATGCCGATCCCGATGGGGCGACGGGCGTTTCCCGGGTGTCGGGCATCCGGCCCCCAGATCGCCTGATACGTGTCGACCGCGCGGCCCGCACGTTGCAGCACTGCGCTCAACACGATGAGGCTGCTCCACCAAGCGGCAAGGCCCAGCCACATCCAGACCGGCGCATTTGCGCGCCACAGGCCAGTCAGGATCGCCAGCATGGCAATGACAAGCGCGGAGTAGCCACCGACCTTGTGGATGATCTCAAAGGCGAGGCGACGCGGCGTCATGTCGTAGTGATCACCGCGCAGCGAACCATTGGCCTGGGAGTCAGTCGGGCCACCCTTGGTGCCCCGGAACCATCCCCCAAGGAATTGCGCACAGGTCAGCGCGACAACGGCCCAGCCAAACACCGCATGTGTGCCGCTGGCGCCGAAGCTCGCCAGACCGTTCAGCACCAGCACGAGGCCAGTCACTGTCAACAGCCCCGCGATGTAGTGGAGAATGCGGTGCGTCAGCCACCATGCGTGGCTGTCAAGCTGGCGTGGCCAGTCCTGACCAGGCAGGATCTTGAAAAACCGCGCGGCAAGCACGCCAACCGGCACGAGCACTCCCCAGGCCAGAACCATGCTCCGGCCATGCCAGGCAACCGCATCAGCCACCCCGTGGACGCGGGCAGGATCGATGGGAGAGAGCAGCCATTCGATCATCGCGCCGCCCTTCTCAGCCCTTCACGGCACCGGCGGTCATGCCGGTGATGATCTGGCGCGATGCCAGCAGCGTGAAGATGATGGGCGGGACGGCGAGCAGCATCCCCGTCGCCATGATCACACCCCAGTCGATGTTGTACTCCGTCAGCGAATTGACGATGGTCACCGGCACCGTGCGCGTCTTGCGATCCGCGAGCGCGTTGGCGAGCAGGAACTCGTTCCAGGCAATGCGGAAGGTGAAGATGGCCGCCGCCGCAAGGCCCGGCTTGATCAGCGGCAGGACGATGAGAAAGAAGACGCGGAAAGGGCCAGCGCCGTCGATGCGGGCAGCTTCCTCCAGCTGGATGGGCACCTGGGCAATGAAGCTCTGCAGGATCCAGATGACGAAGGGCAGGTTCATCGCCACATAGATCAGGATGATGCCCCAATGCGTGCCAGCGGCGCAGTGGTCACCGATGCAGAACTGGAAGGTCCAAATGCCGAACACCGGAACCAGCAGCACGGCGGGCGGCACCATCCGCATGATGAGCGTCATGAGCGAGAGGCCATCGCGTCCGAAGAACCGGAACCGCACGATGGCATAGGCCGCCATGCACCCGATCACGAGGGTGAGAACGGTTGCGATGGTGGCAATGAAGAGCGAATTGCCCAGCGCCCGCGCGAAGGTCGGGTCGCACAGGTCGACGGCAGACGGCTTGTACCAGAGCACATCGCACAGCACCGCCTCATAGTTGCGCAGCGTCGGCATGAAGAGCAGGCTCGACGTGTCGCTCATGATCTCGACATTGAGCCTGAGCGAGGTGATCAGCATGAGAACGATGGGCCCGATCGACATGATGACCAGCGCGACGACCAGCGCATAGAAGCCGGGATGCTGACGATCAGGTGCGGTGGTGGCCATCAGTGTCCTGCCTTTTGTGCGGCGGCCCGCAGCCGTGCCTGTCGTGACTCATGCATCTTGTTGAAGACGAACATGGCCAGCGTCAGCACCAGAAGGAGCAGCAGCAGGATGTTGGACATCGCGGCAGCAACGCCCAGTTCGCGGAACTCGGAGGCGGTTCGTGAAATGCGCAGCGACAGGATTTCGGTGGAAAGCCCCGGACCGCCATTGGTGAGCACCAGCACGACTTCCAGCACCTTGAAGGCATCGATCAGGCGGAGCAGGCCGGTGATGATCAGGACGGGCAGCATCAGCGGCAACTTGATGTGCAGCACTTGCTGCCAGCCGTTGGCACCATCGATCCGTGCCGCCTCCAGCGCCGAACGTGGCAAGGATTGCAGCGCGGCGAGCGCCAGGATGAAGATGAATGGTGTCCATTGCCAGATATCGGCGATGATCACGGCCGCCAGCGCCCAATTCGCATCGGACAGCCAGGGAATGGGGGCCAGCCCAAGGCTCTTCAGCGTGCGGTTGAAGGTGCCGACCGTCGGGTGATACATGTAGCGCCACATCAGTCCGACAACGATGGGCGCGATCATCATGGGCAGGATGAACAGCGTGCGCAGCAGCGACATGCCCCGGATGTTGCGGTCGAGCAGCAGCGCAAGGCCCACGCCCAGCGCCATCTCGATGGTCACGACCGATGCCGCGAAGATGAGGGTGACGCCGAAGGACTCGTGAAATTTCGGATCGTTGAGCAGGAACAGATAGTTGCGCAAACCGACCCAGCCCGCCTCGCCGATACGCTGGCTCGGGTTCCAGTCCAGGAAACTCGCATAGACCATGTAGCCGATGGGATACATCAGCGCGACCGCGAGGATCACGATCGCGGGCGCGAGGAACATGTAGGGCGTAAGCCGCGAGGTGTTGGCTGCCTGCATGGCAACTTTCATGAGAAGCGGAAGGGATCGGCGGCGCGGGCTGTCCCGCGCCGCCAGAGGGTGATGCGGCTACTTCCGGAAGGTGTCGTAACCGGCTTCGGTCATCACCGCCTTGGTGCGCATAGCGATGCCATCGAAGGCCTGCTTGATATCGAGATTCTCGGTGAGAACCTTGGACAGTGTCGTGCCCAGGTCAGCATTGATCTTGCCCCAGGCCGGGATGATCGGACGCCAGTCCGGATCGGCGTGTTTCAGGGCTTCTCCGAAGGTCGCCATGTAGGGGAACTTGGCGTTCACCTCGGCATCGGCATGGGTGGAGAAGCGGATCGGATTGCCACCTTGCAGGGCGATCATCTTGTCCACGCGCTTGGAGGTCAGCCACTGCATCAGCAGGAATGCCGCATCCTTGTTCTTGGCGTTGCGCGGGATAGCGATGCCGAAGCCACCGGTCTGCGACCCACGGCGTACCCCCATGGGGTGCATCGCCCAGCCGACCTGGCCAACGACCTTGGATTGGGCAGGATCATTGACCTGACCGGCAAAGACAGTCGAGTCGAGATACATCGCCGTCTTGCCCTGCAGGAAGGCGGCACCCGCCTCGGCAACACCGAAGGTCTTGGCACCTTCAGGGCCGCAATCCACGATCTTCTTCAGCGTCTCGGCCGCCTTCAGCCCTGCCGCATTGTTGATGATCGGGTTCCAGTTCTCGTCGAACACGCGCCCACCCAGAGGGGCCAGATGCAGGAGGTAGGCGTGTGCGGCGTGGTGGCCTGAGGCGGCGCGGGAGGCCATGCCGCCCATGCCCTTCTCGAGCTGGGGAATCTTGCAGGCAAGATCGACCATCTCGTCATAGGTGGTGGGCACCTTCAGGTTGTGCTTCTCGAAGATATCCTTGCGGTAGCCAAGGATCGAGGTTTCCGAACCGAAGGGAACACCGAAGAGCGACCCGGTGGGACCAGGCAAGTAACCCTTGGCGCCGCCCGCCACGCCGATGTTCTGCATGTAGCCCGGAATGATGTCGTCGGGATCATAGGCAGGGTCCGCCAGGCGCGGGTTCATGAAGTAACGCGCGAGATTCTCAAGCTGGTCCGCGAAGACATAATCCGCCTTGGAGAAGACGACATATGAAATCAGGTCGTAGTCGCCCCGTGCCTTCGTCAGCTCCAGCGTCTGCTTCTCCCGCATCTTGAGGAACTCGAGCTGGTCGACCTCCACCTTGATGCCGGTTTCCTTGGTGAATTCCGGCAAAACCTTCATCACGGCGGAATAGTGGGGATGCGCCGGGAAGTTGACAACCAGGCTCTTGCCCCGGTGCGGTGCATAGGGGTCGGCCTGCGCCTGTGGCACGGCTGTCGCCATGGCGACCACGCTCAGGCTCACCCCGAACACGATGGCCCTGATGGATTTCTTCATTGTTTTCTCCCTGTGTTGCCGCCGTGTGTTGTTCACAGCGTTTTTCCCGTTGTCTTGTCGAACACCATGACATCCTGCGACCGGATGCCGAAGGTCACCGTCTCACCCGACCTTGGCAGCTGGGCACTGGCCACTTCCACCAGAATGTCAGAGGCGCCACACCGCGTCGCCAGCACCGAATTGGTCCCGAGGTATTCCGCCACGATCACCTTGAGGGCGATCGGATGCCCCTGGGAGGGATCCCGCACGAACGCCGAAGGGCGCATCCCCACAACCACGGACCCTGACGGGGCCTGGCCGATGCGCGATGCGGCGACATCATCCAGTGGCAACTGATATCCATCACCGCGGACCCAGAGCCGGTCATTGTCCCGCGTGAGCTGCCCATCCATGAAATTCATGGTCGGACTGCCGATGAAGCCCGCAACGAACTGGTTGATCGGCTTCTCGAACAGCTCCTTTGGCGTGCCCTGCTGCTGGATCACGCCTTCCGACATCACCACGATGCGGTCGCCCAGTGTCATCGCCTCGACCTGGTCATGCGTGACATAGACCATGTTCTTATCGATGCGGGTGCGCATCTCGGCGATCTCGGTGCGCAGTTTGGCCCGGAGCTTGGCATCGAGGTTGGAGAGTGGTTCATCGAACAGGAATGTGCCGGCGTCGCGGGTGAGCGCCCGGCCCATGGCGACGCGCTGGCGCTGCCCGCCCGACAATTCGCCGGGCTTGCGGTCCAGCAGATGCCCGATGTTGAGCATGTCCGCCACGGCTTTCACCTTGGCGTCGATTTCCGCTTTCGGCACGCGCTTCAGTCGAAGGGCGAAGGACATGTTCTTGGCGATGTTCATATGCGGATAGAGCGCATAATCCTGGAACACCATGGCGATGTCCCTGTCCTTGGGATCGAGGCGGCTGATCGGCCTGCCATCGAAATAGATTTCGCCAGCCGTCAATGTTTCGAGACCCGCCAGGATGCGCAGCGTCGTCGATTTGCCGCAGCCTGAGGGGCCAACGAGAACGGTGAACTCTCCGTCGGCCAGCTTCAGGTCCAGCGGGGGGAGTACGCTCACCGCGCCAAACCTCTTCTCGACCCGATCGAAGACGATCTCTGGCAACCAACCCTCCCCGGCAGCACTTTTGTTTTGCGGAACTATGCGGCATCCCCTCCGCGCTGTTAATCAGCTGGACGGGAATTCAACGTTAGCGCTAACGTAAGGAGTGTTGACTAACTGGACAGGTGCTCGATGAGATCAAAAAGGGACCGAGATACATGCGGCGATCCGAAGCCAATACGTCCGTATTGGCGAGGAGCGGCGCCTGTCCAGTTTGTCAACACTCCTTAGCCACCATGGCACGCCAGTCCCCCAGCATCCAGGATGTCGCCAATTGTGTCGGCGTCAGCATCATGACGGTGTCACGGGCGATGCGCGGCGTCGAGGGCGTGTCCAGCGCCAAGCGCAGCGAAATCCTCGCCGCTGCCAAGGCTCTGGGCTATCGCCCCAGTCGCACGGCGCGCTCGCTGGCGGCATCGCACTCGACCCTTATCGGCATCTCCTTGCCCACATTGTTCAATGAGGTCTTCGCCGACATACTCGACGGAATGCGCCGCACGTTCGACACTGCGGGCTTTGATCTCGTGCTCGACAACTCGGACTATGACAGCCATCGGGAGGCGCTGTGGGTGGAGCGCATGATCGACTGGAAACCGGCTGGTGTCGTCCTGAGTGGTGTGGATCACGCACCGGAGGTATGTGAGCAGCTCCGGGCGGCGGGTATTCCCACGCTCGAAATCTGGGACCAGTGTTCCAATCCCATCGATGTCTGCGTTGGCATCGACCATGTGGCCGCCGGGTGCAAGATCGGCGAGTACCTTCTGGCGTGCGGCTACAAGGCACCGGCCTTTGTCGGCGTTGAAGAAAACCGGGATCCGCGGGCCGAGAAGCGACTGGCTGGTTTGCGGGCGGCATTTGCTGCGAAGGGGCGAGGTGCTATCCCTGTCCTGCGCAGCGAGAGGCACGCCTCATTCGAGGCTGGCATGAACGAAACCAGGGTCTTGCTGGCGGCTGGCGATTCACGTCCTGACTGTATCTGCTACCTCAACGATCACATGGCCTTTGGGGGAATGTCCGCTTGCGAGGCGCACGGGCTGTCGGTGCCAGGGGATATCGGGATCGTCGGCTTCAACGGCTTGGGAATCAACGCCGTGCTGCCCCGTCCGCTCACGACCCTCGTCACGCCCCGCCTGCTGATGGGGACACTGGGAGCGCGTATGCTCCTGGCTCGAATCAACGGTGCAAAGGTCGAAAGGCGGAGTGTCGTTCCAGTCGAGATGTCCATTGGCGCCACGACACGCGGTTTGCTCTAGAGCATGACGTTGTTAGACGGAACCACTGCGACAGAGTCCATTTGGTCCGGTTTTCCAAAGGGTGACGCGGGCGATCTGGTTGATCGGCCAAGGAGCTGTTTGGAAAATCCGGGCCAAATAGATTCTGTCCCGTTCGGGTTGCGCTGGAATGAGCGCCCTGTTCGATCCGCACCTCGACCGATCAACCAGATCGCTCTTGGTTCGCATCGAACAGGGTCGCCTCATCCCAGCTGCAACGCAGTTGCTTCCGTCTAACAACGTCATGCTCTAGCACCTCAGGACAAGCTTCGGCGCACTGGCCTGGCCCGTATCGATGTCGGAGAATGCCCGCGCACCCTCCGCGAGAGGCCGCTCGGCAAACCAGGCCAGACCACCCAGCGCTCCTGCCGCCAGCGCCTCGACAGTCTGGCGGAAATCGATGGGGGTGTAACAATAGGTGCCGGTGACGGTCACCTCCTGCAGCGTGATCTTTCTCATATCGAGGCCGTCCAAACCTGGCAGCAACCCGGCATGAACGATGACCCCTCCGGGGCGCACCATGGCGGAGGCGGCGGCGCGCGTGGCCGCTGCTCCCACGGCGTCGATGACGAGGTCGGCGGTATTCGCAAGTGGTTCGCGTGGGCCACCCGGTTCGTAGGTCACGAAACCTTCGGCTGTGTCGATGGTGCGCCGCCTGAGGATGTTGGGTTCGCCAATAGCGATATCGCTAGCACCGAAATGCCGCGCGACAATCGCGGCCGTCAGGCCAATGGCACCGCCACCGAGCACAACCACCCGACACGCCGCGAGTGGCTGGTGCAGCTTCTCCATGCCAAGTTTGACGGCGTGCCATGACACCGCGATCGGCTCGGCCAACGCGGCATGTTCGATGGGCAGGCTGTCGGGGATCGCCACCACGTTGCGCTCCGGAATGCACACGAATTCCGCGAAGGCACCGGGGCGTGGCGGCATCGAAATGATCTGCCTGGTCGGGGAGAGATGCCAGCGACCCTCGATGGCGTAGGGGCAGACGGGGTCCACGACCAGCGGATTGATGGTCACGCGCTCACCGTCGCGCACGCCACCGACGATGCGTCCCGCTGCCTCGTGGCCGAGAATAAGTGGGGCAGGGCGGCGGCTGTCATGGCCGTGATAGGCGTGCATGTCCGATCCGCAGATGCCGACCGCCTCCACGCGCACCAGAACCTCATCGGCCAGAGCCAGGGGCTGCGGCTCTTCGCGGTAGGTGAGGCTGTTGGGTCCGGTATAGATCAGGGCCTTCATGCAGGCTCCTATTGTGCTGTGAAGCCGCCATCGACGGCGAGTGTCTGGCCCGTGACATAGGCAGATGCCTCGGCGGCGAGGAAGACCGTCGCGCCCGCAAGGTCATCGAGCACGCCGTTGCGACCGATGGCGGTTTGCGCTGCATTCTTGCCCGCTCTCTCGGGATCGCTGAACACCGCGGCAGTCAGCGGGGTCGGAAAGAAGCCGGGCGCGATGGCGTTGCACGTCACGCCATGCTTCGACCATTCCTGAGCGATGGCGCGCGTGAGTTGCACCACGCCGCCCTTGGCAGCACCGTAAGGAGCGCTGTCGGCGAAAGCGCGAAAGCTTTGCAGCGAGGCGATGTTGATGATGCGGCCAAAGCCGCGCTGGGCCATGGCAGGGGCCAGCGCCTGCGTCAGCAGGAAGGGGGCCCGCAGATGCAGCGCCATGTGCAGGTCGAACGCCTCGGCCGTAACGCTGGCAAAGGGCTGGCGCAGATTCACGCCTGCGGCGTTGAGCAGGATATCTGGGCTGGTGCCGGTCTGGCGCAGCACTTCTGTCACGACGCTGGCGCAGTCCGGCATGGCCAGATCGACGAGAATGCCATTTCCCGCAATGCCCTCACCTGCCAGTCTGGTGATGGCCTCGGCAGTTTCAGCCTGCCGCCGTGCCGCGAGCATCACCGTGGCCCCGGCCAGTCCCAGTACCCGCGCCATGGCGAAGCCGATGCCGCTGTTGCCACCGGTGACGAGCGCCGTCTTGCCCGTCAGGTCGAAGAGATGACCAAGGCGGAATGCCATTCAGCTCTCCACGGGTTGGCCGAGATCGACATGGGTTCCCGGCGCGTATTTCGCCATGCGCACATCGGAGGTGCGTGCATGGGCCTCCATGCCCTCGAGGCGGGAAATGCGAGCCGAGACAGGGGCGAGCGCCTTGCACGCCGTGCGGTTCATCTTCTGCCAGGTCAGGGGCTTCAGGAACTTGTGGACGGAAAGCCCGGCGGAATACCGCGCGGCGAATTTCGTGGGCAGGATGTGGTTTGGTCCCGACACCTTGTCACCGAAGGCCACATTGGTCTCCTCGCCCAGGAACAGCGAGCCATAGTTGGTGAGATTGGCGTGCCACCAATCGAGGTCGGTGCAATGCACCTCGAGGTGTTCGCAGGCGTAGTCATCCGAGACACGGACCATCTCCTCCCGACTGTCGCACAGCACGATCTCGCCATAGTCGCGCCAGGCAGCGCCAGCGGCGTCCCGCGCGGTGGGAGGCAGGGTGCCAATCAGTTGCGGCATCAGCGCCGCCACTGCGTCCGCGATGCGGCGTGAACTGGTGATCAGCCAGGCCGGGCTTTCATGTCCGTGCTCGGCCTGGCCGACCAGGTCGGTGGCGACGACCAGCGGATCGGCTGTTTCGTCGGCGAGCACCGCCACTTCGGACGGGCCCGCGAAGACGTCGATGCCGACCTTGCCGAACAGCATCCGCTTGGCTTCCGCAACGTACTTGTTGCCTGGACCCACGATGATGTCGGCGGGCTTTCCCGTGAAAAGGCCGAAGGTCATGGCGGCGATGGCCTGGACCCCGCCAAGGCACATTACGACATCTGCGCCAGCCACCGTCATCGCATAGAGCACATGGGGATGGATGCCCGTGCCCTTGAAGGGCGCGGAGCAGGCCACGACGGTCTTGACGCCCGCGGCCTTCGCGGTGGCGATGGACATGTAGGCCGAGGCGATGTGGGCGTAGCGCCCCGTCGGCACATAGCAACCGGCGGTGTTGACCGGCACCAGCTTCTGCCCGAGATGCAGCCCCGGCGACAATTCGATGGAAAAATCCCTGACCGAATTCCGTTGGGCCTCGGCAAAGCGGCGGACCTGCGCCGCCGCGAGGTTGATATCCTCCTTCACCGCCTGCGGAATGTCACGGATGCGCGCCGCGATCATGTCCTTGTCTAGCACGATGGGTCCGGACCACTTGTCGAGCGTGAGGGCGTAGTTCTTCACCGCCTGTTCGCCACCCGCAGTGATGGTGGCCAGCATTTCGGTCACAACGGAGCGGGCGGTGTCCGTTTCAGTCTCCGGGGTTTTCGAGGCTGTCTTGAGGTGGGTGATGGTCATGGTGTTCCCATTTTTCGAAATGCGCGAGAGGGCCGATGCGCCCGCTTTTCCCACCCAAAAAGGGCTTGCCCTTGTTGGCCAATCAAGGTGTTCAGATGAGGCATGCCTCATCTGAATGGAGAAGCTGTCATGCGGAGCATGACTGATGAAGGAGAACCACCAGCACTGGGATTCTCCCTCATCCGGGCCACTTTCCCCCAAGGGGAAGGATAGAAGCACCTACTTCTTGTCGAACTCGGTTGCGAAAGCCTTGAGCTTGGCATCAGCCGAAACGCGCTTCATGAAGTCGTCGGTGATGTAGCTCTTGGCCTCTGGGTTGGCCGGGATGGTGCCGACATCGGTGATGAACTTGCCGATTTCCGCGAACCAGCCATCCACGGTGGAACCTGACGCTCCGCGGGCCATGATCTTCAACTGCTCGTCGAGACCGAAGGTCGGGCGCAATGCGAACTCCTGGTCCATGGCGCGTGCCGAGACCTCGAGGCCGCCCTGCTTGTAGAAGTCGAGCGCCAGGGTTCGGGCCTCGGCGGGGTTGGCCTTGGCCCAGGACCAGCCGCGCAGGAACACCGCGAGGAACTTGGCCACATCGTCCGGACGCTCCTTGGCGAAGTCTGCGCGCACGATCAACGCACCGGGCACGATGGCATCCGCGTCACCGCCCGAGCAGAGGTACTTCGCGCTGGCCCGCTCCTCGAGCGTGTAGGTGTTGGGTGCCCAGACACCGGCAATGTCGCCGTTGTTCGAGGTCAGCGCCGTGATGATCTGCGCTTGGCCGAGGTTGACGAACTGCATGTCGTTGGCGGCCAGGCCCATCTTCACCAGGCATTTGCGCGAGGCAAAATCGACGGTGGAGTTGGTGGTCAGCAACAGGCGCTGGCCCTTGAGCGAGGAGGGATTGGCCTTGATCGCATCGAACTTGTCGCCGCGCACCATCATGGCGTTGGTCTTCGATTCGTCGTTGGTGATGCCGATGGTGAGGATGTTGAATCGTACCGCGCCCAGCACTGCGGGAACCGAACCCGTTCCGCCGACGTCCCATGACTTGGAAGGGGCCGCCGCGATCTGCGGCGCACCGGCCGGGAATGTCGTGAAGTTGGGCGCAAGGCCCACATCCTTCCACCAGCCCTTCACGGTGGCGTAGTGAAATGGCAGCGCCCAGTAGAGCGACGGCTGATAGCTGACGCCAATGGGTGCGGGCGTTTGTGCCAGCGTTGGCGTGGCGGTCGCCAACCCCGCGGCGAAGGCAAGTCCTGCAATAAGCCGTTGCCCTGCCAAAAGTCGTTGTCCTGCCAATAGCCTTTGTCCTGCGAACAGTCTTTTCATGGTCGTCCTCCTCTTGTGGTTGGTGTGGGATAAGTCATGACGCCGCTCTCAGCGGCTCATTGCTTGTGCGGCTTGCCGCCACGGTCTCGAGCGTATCCCGCACGATGTCCGCGATCAGGTCGCATTCTGCGTCTGTCAACGTTACCGGCGTGCGGATATCGCAGAGCGTGGACAACACGCGGTGTGTGGCATCAAGATCACCCTGCTGACCGGCATAGCGCCAGTTGCGCGGTGCGCTGGTGAACCCCGCCTGCAGCTGCGCCCCGAACCATTTGATCGGCAGCCCGCGTTCGCGTGCCAGTCCGAGGAACGTCGCCATCTCCTGTGCATCGAGGCCCATGGCCGAGAACTGCACCGAGGTGGCGGAATAGACCTGATCGCCGGAGCGCTCTGGCACATGGGCGTGCTGTGACCTGCGAAGACCCGCTGCGATACGGTCATGGATGACATTCCAGCGGGCGACGCGTCTCGGCAATTCCGCGAGTTGCGGACGCAGCATCGCTGCCGCCAGCGCCGTCATGCGCATACTGAAATTCGGGATGTTCTCGCTCATGGCCGCCAGTGCCTCCGGCCCGGGCGAGCTGAGATGCTGGCCATGCAGCATGTAACTGCCGGAATGCAGGATGGCCCGAGCGGCCATGGCGTCATCGTCAAGCACCAGGAAGCCGCCTTCTCCAGCGTTCAGATGCTTGTAGGTCTGGGCGCTGAATGCGGCCGCAATGCCGAAGGTGCCGATGCGTCTGCCCCTCCAGGCGGCGCACATCGCATGGGCGCAATCCTCGATGACCGCGATACCGAGCGCATCGGCCACGGCCATCACCGCATCCATGTCGGCGAGGTGCCCGCGCATGTGCGAAAGCAGCAGCACCTTGGCACCGGATGCCGCTGCCTTGCTGTGCAGATCATCTGGATCGATTACGTAGTCACGTCCGATCTCGACGATCACGGGCTTTGCGGCCGCGTGCAGGATCGCACCTGGCACAGGGGCCAGCGTGAAGCCGTTGACCAGCACGGGATCGCCCGGCTGCACACCCGCCACTTTCAGCGCCAGGAACAGCGCGCCCCCGCCTGAGTTGACCGCGACGCAATAGTGACGCCCGACGAAGGCTGCGAACTCCTGTTCCAGCAGCGAAACATCAAGCTGGTCCGCGCCCATCTCGCCATAGCGGAAGAGGCGTCCCGACCGCATCAGCTCGACGGCACGCGCGATGCCCGTTTCCGGGATCGGCTCCGGCTCCGTCAGATCGCGGGTCAGCCGCTGGATGGGAGCGCGGCCCTGATCAGACATTCTGGAAGTCCTTCTCCTCGCGCAGCGACTTCCAGATATGGGTCCGCAGGCGCACGAAGGATTCGAGGTCCATCACGTCCTCGATTCTGGCAAGCTTGTCCCAGCCTTCCCGTTCGCGCACGGACTTGATGTCGAGCACTTCCTTGATGCGCCCTGGGCGGCGCGTCATGATCGCCACGCGGTCCGCGAGATACACCGCCTCCTCCACCGCATGGGTGATGAACAGGACAGTGCGCGGGTTGCGACGGGCAAGGCGCACGAGCTCTTCCTGCATCACCACCCGTGTCTGGGCATCGAGGGCGCCGAACGGCTCATCCATCAGCAGCACCTCCGGATCGAGCACATAGGCCCGGGCAATGGCGACTCGCTGTTGCATCCCGCCGGAAAGCTGGTGTGGAAAAGCGTCGGCATGGCTGTCGAGGCTCATCAGTTTCAGCGCATTTGCGATCAGCCTCTCACGCTCATCCTTTGGCAGATCCTTGTTTCTCAGGCCGAGATCGAGGTTCTCGCGCACTGTCTTCCAGGGAAAGAGGGCGAATTGCTGGAACACCACGGCACGGTCTGGGCCAGGTGTCGTCACGATCTTGCCGTTCACGGCGACCTCGCCTGAGGAGGCGGGTTCGAACCCGGCAACCATGCGCAGGCACGTCGTCTTGCCACAGCCCGAGGGGCCGACGATTGCAACGAACTCGCGGTCCGCGATCTCGAGGTTGATATCGTCCAGCGCCTTCACGCCGCCGCCGTGTGGCCCGAAGACCTTGTCGACATTCCTGAAGCTGATCGAACCCATGGCGATACCCCTTACGCTTCCAGGCCACGGCGGCGGCGCAGCCAGTCTTCGCCCTGTCGCAACAACACGTCGATCAGCATTCCGACGAGGCCGATGGCGACCATGCCGGTCATCACGGTTGCGGTCTGCACGGAGCCTTGCGCCTGGACCATCATGAAGCCCACGCCCGCCGCCGCCACGATCAGTTCCGCACCGACCAGCGATTGCCAGCCCAGACCAGCGGAGACGCGCAAACCGGCAATGATGGACGGCACGGCGGCGGGCAGCAGGATTTCCATGATCATGCGGACATTTCCAGTGCCGAGCATCCGCGCTGCCTCGATCAGTCTTGGCTCCACGAAGCGGGCGCCGCGATACGCATTGATCAGGCAGGGCGGAAACGCGCCGGCAAAGATGATCATCACCGGGCCGCCCACACCCGTGCCGAACCAGAGCGCGGCGAAAGGCACCCAGGCAATGGGTGCAATGAAGCGCAGACCATCGAAGATCGGCGTGACGATATCGTCAAGCAGCCTGAACCAGCCCATCAGCAGGCCGAGCGGCACGCCGATGAAGGCGGCCAGCAAGACGCCATAGGCATAGCGCTGGAAGCTGGCCCACAGATGAGCAGGCAATGTCGCGCCCGCGAAGGGCGAGGTGAGCAGCTGGACGAAGCGGGACGCCACATCCATCGGCGTCGGCAGGAATTGGCGCGGCACGATTCCCGTGACCGTCAGGACCGTCCACAGGCCGAGAAACAAAAGCAGTCCCAGGCCGCCCATCATCACCGTTTCGCGCAAAGAGAGAGGACGGCTGTGCATGGCTCAGTCCCGCGCCGCGATGTTCCAGGCGAGCGCGCGGCGCTCAACCTGTCCGAGCAGCCAGGTCGTGGCCCAGCCCAGTATGCCGACCGTCAGCATTCCGACAAGGATCATGCCGGGGTAGATGTCCTGCTGTGCCATGTTGAGGACGAAGCCGACGCCGACCAAGGCCCCGACAAGTTCCGCCGCCACCAGCGTGGTCCAGCTCGCCTGAAGCGACAGGCGCAAGCCGGTGAAGATCATTGGCGATGCAGCGGGCGCGATCACCTCGCTGACCAGCCGCCAGCGCGGCGTGCCCAGCATCCGCGCCGCCTCGATCACCGGGCGGTCGATGTTCCTGACGCCTGTGAAGGCATTGATGACGGATGGCACGAAAGCCGAGAACCAGATCACCATGATCTTGGCCGCGTCGCCCAGTCCCAGCCACAGGATTGCCAGGGGAATCCAGGCGAGAGGAGGAATGGGACGTATGATCAGGAAGACGGGATTGATCAGCGCCTCCACCCGCCGGTTCCAGCCCATCCAGAGGCCGAGTGGGACGCCGGTGGCAATGGCGACCAGAAAGCCCATCACGACGAGCTTGAGGCTGTGTATCGCGTGGCTCGCCAATGCCGCCCCTGCGTAACCCCGGGAATTGATTTGAACCAGCGATGCCCAGAATTCAGCCGGTGACGGAAAGCGACCGCCCGTGATCGCCCCCGTGACTGTTGTCAGCAGGAACCACAGGCCGATGAGTGCCGCCAAGGTTGCGAACCCAATCCCGACTCTTCGGCTTGGCGCGAAATTCAAGAGCATGATCCTTGCGAGCGCTGTGCTTTCTGCACGTATTGCTTTTTATGCAAGCGCTTGCATTTCAAGGTGCGATAGTTCCCGGCCTTGAGTCAATTGGCCGCTCGTATGAAAGTTTTTTCATGAAATTCTTTTCAATCGCTCCATAAAAGCGTTAGGCAGAGCAATGAAAACTCTTTCATTGCTGATGCCATGAAACGCGAGAGGGTGCTCCTGAGCGATGTCGCCCGCGATGCGGGCGTTTCACCTGCCACGGTCTCACGCGCCATCAGTCAGCCCGGCCTGCTGTCACACGAAACGCTCGCCCGTGTGCGTCTCGCAGCGGAGCGATTGGGCTATCGGCCGGATGCGGCAGCCCGTGCCTTGGCATCTGGCCGTTCCATGACGATCGGTGCCGTCATGCCGACGCTGGACAACACGATTTTTGCGAAAGCCCTGCAATCGATGCAAGCCACGCTGGCCGCTGAGGGCTACCAGCTTCTGGTGGCCTCACATGATTACAACAAGGCGGCGGAGGCGGAGGCGGTCCGTACCCTTGTTGCGCGGGGCATTGATGGTCTGGTTCTGGTCGGTGCCGAGCGCGCTCCCGAAACCCTCGCCCTGCTCGACGATACCGGACTGCCCGTCGTGCTCACCTGGTGCCCGGCTGCCAGTTTTTCATCTGTCGTTGTCGACAACGCGCAGGCTGGCGCGCTTGCGGCGCGTCACCTGCTGGACCTCGGGCATCGGCGCATCGGCATCATCACGGGAAGCCTGACATTCAATGATCGACAGAAGGCGCGTCTGGCAGGCGCCAGGCAGGCGCTCGTTTCAGCAGGGTTCAATCTGCCGCCCTCGCTTGTTTGCCAGCAACCGACAACGCTGGCTGGCGGGCGCATGGGCTGCGCCGAACTGCTCGCGCTTGCGGAACCACCAACCGCGGTGATCGGCGGCATCGACCTCATTGCGATCGGCTGCATGGTCGAGGCCCAGGCGCGTGGTCTGTCGGTGCCCGGCGACCTGGCCGTAGCGGGCATCGACGATCTCGACATGTCCGCCCATGTCTCGCCTTCACTCACCACCGTGCATGTGCCGACGGCGCGGATCGGGGCGGAAGCGGCGGCCAAGCTGGTGTCGATCCTGCGGGGGAATGCACCGGAACAATCGACATGCCTTCCGATCGAGCTCATCGTGCGGCGCTCAACAGGCCTTAGGCCCTGAAGTCAATGCACACCTGCGCTAAGGAAGGCTTGGAGTTCTGGCGTCTTTGACATCGCGGCCAGCTCGGCCGATGGTGCAGATTGACAGATGCGGCCCTGGTTCATGATCATCCGGACAGAAGCGATCTCGGACGAGGCTTTTGCACCTTTTGGCTGCGTGATCCGCCATACGCACGGCACGGCCATCGCCGATGCGGGTTCGGCTTTCGCGCATGATCCAACGGCAGAGCTGCCTGTCCTGGAATGGGTGTATCTGACGGAGAAGATTACGCTGCCGCTCGATATCACGCGGCTGGAATATCATCCCTTTTCGGCCCAGACTTTCCTGCCGCACGCCGACAGTCCTTTCCTCGTTGTTGTGTGCCCCTCGCTGGCCGATGGCTCACCCGATATCACGAAAGCACGGGCGTTCACCGTGTCGGCAATGGCGGGTGTCACCTTTCATGCTAGGGTCTGGCACCGCAGCCTGGCACCCCTGGCGGCACCATCAGCCTTTGTCATGGCGATGCGACGCACGGGCCGCGGTGACGACACCGTGTTTCATGATCTTGCGAATGGCTTTGTCATCCTCAATCCGCAAACAAACTGATGGATAGGACGTTGTGCTGCCCGATGATCATGGGCTAGCATCTGTCCATGGCGACCGTGACGCTCTCCAATTTGACGAAAAGCTGGGCGGGAACCCTGGCGGTCAACAATGTCAGCCTGATTGTACCAGACGGACAGCTCGTGGCCCTTCTGGGTCCGTCAGGCTGCGGCAAGTCGACAACGTTGCGCCTGATCGCCGGGCTTGAGGAGCCGACCTCTGGCACCGTCACCATTGCTGGACGCGACGTTACCAGGTTGCCGCCGTCGGATCGGCGGATTTCCATGGTGTTCCAATCCTATGCATTGTTTCCGCACCTGACCGTGGGCGAGAACATCATTTTTGGCCTCAAGGTACGCCGGGTGCCGCGCGGCGAGCGGGACGAGCGGCTGAAGAAAGTGGCCGGCATCGTCGAGCTTCTGCCCTACCTCGACCGCAAGCCCGGCCAGCTCTCGGGCGGACAGCGCCAGCGCGTGGCCCTGGCGCGCGCCATCATCGCCGAGCAGCCGGTCTGCCTGATGGACGAACCCCTGTCGAATCTCGATGCCCAGCTCAGGCACGAGATGCGCGTGGAGATTCGCTCCCTGCAGCAGCGCCTCGGCATGACCATGGTCTATGTCACCCATGATCAGACCGAGGCGATGACCATGGCCGATATCGTGGTGCTGATGAAGAATGGCCGCATCGAGCAGGCAGGCACGCCTGCCGCGCTCTACATGCGGCCCGAAACGTCGTTTGTTGCCAGCTTCATCGGTGCGCCTGCGATGAACCTGGTACGGGACAAGGACGAGTTGCTGGGCATCAGGCCTGAGCATGTGGGCCTTGGTGAAGGCCCGGCGGGTGCGGTGCGCCGCCATGGCACTGTCACATCCGTCGAATACATGGGCGCAGACACGATTGTGTCTATGGCCTCCGAAGAAAGCCGGATTGCCATCCGGCTGCCGGGCGCATCGACGATACACGTGGGAGACCAGCTGACGGCGCATTGGGCCTCAAGTGCCCAGAGTCGCTTCGATGCTGCGGGAATGCGCATCAACCAGAAATCTCAACAGGGGGAGATGATATCATGACCAAAGTGACACCGAACACGCTTACGCGCAGGACGTTCTCGGCACTCGCGCTGTCCGCGCCGTTCCTTTCGACTGCGGCCCAATCGCAGGAGGCGGAGGTGCGCATGTATTTCCCCGTCGCCGTCGGCGGGCCGGTGACGAAGATCATCGATGAGTATGCCGCCGCGTTCGAGAAGGTGAACCCCGGCATCAAGATCAAGCCGGTGTACTCAGGTGATTATATCCAGACCATCACCAAGGTGCTGACCGCCATCAAGGGTGGCGATGTGCCCGAGACGGCCATCCTGCTGGCCGCCGACCTCTTCACGCTGTTTGACGAGGATGTGATCGCGCCCATCGACGGTTTTGTGAAGACCGATGCCGACAAGGCCTGGATGGCTTCATTTTATCCGGCCTTCATGGAGAACGCCAGGATCGACGGCAAGACCTTCGCCATTCCGTTCCAGCGCTCGACGCCGGTGCTGTACTACAACAAGGATGCCTTCAAGGCGGCAGGTCTCGATCCCAACAAGGGTCCGTCGAACTGGGCCGAAATGCGCGACATGGCGAAGAAGCTGACCAAGAAGGACGCCTCAGGTGCGGTCACGCAATGGGGCATCCAGATTCCGTCAGACGGCAACACAGGCTGGCTCTTCACCGGCATGACGACGGGCAACGCAGTGCGCCTCAACAACGCCAAGGGAAACCAGGTGTTCTACGACGATCCGAAAGTGATCGAGGCCGCCAGCAACTGGCATGATCTGTCCCGCGTGGATGGCAGCCACCCATCCGGCATTATCTCCTGGGGGGCCACGCCACGCGACTTCCTGGAGGGCAAGACGGCGATGATCTGGCACACCACGGGCAACCTCACCAACATCAAGCAGAATGCCAAGTTTGATTTCGGCGTGACCTGGCTGCCCGGGATGCGCCAGAACGGTGCGCCGACGGGTGGGGGCAATTTCTATGTCTTCAAGGGCGCGTCGCCTGCCAAGCAGGAAGCGGCATTCAAGTTCATCAAGTTCATGACGCAGCCCGACATCGCCGCCGACTGGTCGGTCAAGACGGGCTATGTCGCAACCTCGGCTGCGGCCTACGCAACGCCCACACTCAAGACCTACACGGATGGTTTCCAACCGGCGATCGTGGCGCGCGACCAGCTCCAGCACGCGGTGCCGGAACTGACCGTGCACGAGAACCAGCGGGTCACCAAGTTCATGAATGACGCTATCCAGGCGATCCTGACAGGTGCCCGGCCTGCCGATGTGGCGATGAAGCAGGCGCAGGCCGAAGCCACGCGCGTGCTGGCGGCGTACAAGTGAGAGTTTAAAGTAAGAACAGCTCGGCCATACATGCGCTCCTCTCACCAGGCTCGCCCCGGAATCCTCATCCTGAGCCTGTCGAAGGATTGTGGATTCCGGCAGCGCGGAGCGTCGACCTCGATCCTTCGACAGGCTCAGGATGAGGTCGGTTGCTGGCGTCGGACGCCATGACAGGTTCCCGCAATTCCCTTCATGCCTGGCTGCTGGTCTTTCCGGCCTGCGTCCTGCTGGCGGCGTTCACGCATATTCCCATCATCACGACCTTCATTCACAGCTTCTACTCGACGCCGCGACCGCGCCGCCCTTCGCGCTTCGTCGGCCTTGACAACTACGAGGCGATGCTGACCGATCCGATTTTCTGGAAGGCGCTGTGGAACAACGCGATCTATGCGCTGACCTCCGTGCCAATCTCGATCGCCCTTGCCATGCTCATGGCGCTGTTCGTCAACGGCAAGCTCAGGGGAAAGGGTTTCGTGCGTCTGGCCTACTTCACGCCGACCGTGCTGCCGATGATCGCAGTCGCCAACATCTGGCTGTTTTTCTACAACCCCCAGTATGGGCTTGTGGACCAGTTGCTCAAACCCTTCGGCATCGTGGGCGTGAACTGGCTGGGGTCGCAGGCAACGGCCTTGTGGTGCCTCATCGTGGTCGCGGTGTGGAAGGAGGCAGGCTTCTTCATGATCTTCTATCTTGCTGCGCTGCAGAACATCTCGCCCGATCTGCGCGAGGCTGCCGCCATCGAAGGCACCAGCCGCTGGACCTTTTTCTGGCGCATCACATTTCCCTTGCTGATGCCAACCACGCTGTTCGTCATGGTCAATGCCGTGATCAACGCCTTCCGCCTTGTCGACCATATCTTCGTCATGACCGGCGGCGGGCCGGACAACTCGACCTCGGTGCTGCTGTTTCACATTTACACTGTCGGTTTCCGCTTTTTCGACCAGGCCTATGCCGCAACGCTCACCATGGTGCTGCTCGCCATTCTCGCCCTGATCGCGCTGACGCAGTTCGTCCTCACCGACAAGCGCGTGCATTACGAATGAGCCTGATCAATCGTCACGATCCATGGGGGGATTGGCTGGAGACTGTGGCGGCCTGGACGCTCGGCTTGCTGTGGCTGCTGCCGCTTCTGTTTGCGGTGTGGACAGCGTTTCACCCCAGCGCCTATGTGGCGACCTTCGACCTGTTTGCGCCCCTCACGTTGGAGAATTTTGCGACGGCGTGGCAGGCCGCACCGTTCGCGCGCTATTTCCTCAACACGGTGCTGCTCGTCACCGGCATCCTGATTGCCCAGTTCATCCTGTGTACGCTTGCCGCCTTCGCCTTCGCACGGTTCGATTTTCGCGGCCGCGACTTCCTCTTTGGCCTGGTGCTGATCCAGCTCATGGTCTCGCCCGACATTCTCATTTTGGAGAACTACATCACTATTCGCGCCCTTGGCCTGGTGGACACGCTGCCGGCCATTGCGCTTCCCTACCTTGCCTCGGCCTTCGGCATTTTCCTCCTGCGCCAGACCTTCAAATCTATTCCCAAGGATTTCGAGGAAGCCGCACGGATCGAGGGTTGTTCCACGCTGGGCGTGCTCTGGCGTGTGTATATTCCTCTCGGCAAGCCAGTGTACCTCGCCTACGGGTTGGTGCTCGTGAGCTTCCACTGGAACAACTATCTCTGGCCGCTGATCATCACCAACTCGGTGAGCACGCGGCCGCTCACGGTGGGCCTCGCCATCTTCGCCTCGCCGGATCAGGGCATCGACTGGTCGGTGATCTGTGCAGCGACACTGATGACCTCTGGGCCGCTGCTTATCGCATTCCTGCTGTTCCAGCGCCAGTTCGTGCAAAGCTTCATGCGGGCCGGTGTGCGCTGATCATGAGATTGATCCCATGATATTGATCACTTGGAACATCCAGTGGGCTCTTGGCACCGATGGCATCATGGATCCTGCCCGGATCGTGAACCACGCCCGTTCCATGGCCGATTTCGATGTGCTGTGCCTGCAGGAGGTCTCGGACAATTGGCCTGAATTGAAGGCCTCGCCCGTCATGAACCAGTTTGCCGCTTTCGCGGCGCTGCTGCCGGGCTTTCAGGCGATCGATGGCGTGGCGCATGAAACCCGTGATGCGGCCGGTAGGCCCAAGCGCTTCGGCAACATGATCCTGACCCGGTTTCCCGTTCTGCAGGTACTCCGGCACGCCTTGCCGTGGCCTGCGGTCGGGACGAACAACATGCCGCGCGGCCTGCTGGAGGTGGTGGCAATGACACCGTCTGGCCCGGTGCGCCTGATGACGACGCATCTGGAGTATTCTCACCCGGCGATCCGCCGCGAGCAGGTGGAGGCCCTGCGCGGTCTGCACGCCAGCGCCTGCGCCCGGGTGACGACACCACGGGCGGACGGAGCGGGCACCTACGCCCGCACGCCATCCACACCATCGGCCATCCTCACGGGTGATTTCAACATGAAGCCGGATGATGCCCTGAAGCAGCATATCAGCGCGCCCTTTTCGGAGGGATGGCCGCGCCTTGTCGACAGCTGGACGGCATTCAACGGGATGAAGCCACATCCGCTGACGTCCTGCATCATCGACCAGACACACGGAACACCGCATTGCTGCGACTATGTCTTCCTCACGGAGGATTTGGCTCCCACCATACGGCGCATCACCTGCGACGAGGAGACGCGCGTGTCGGATCACCAACCTATCCTGATCGAGCTTGCGTCATGACCTTACGCGTGGCCCAGATTTCCGATCTGCACGTTTCGCCGGACAAGCCCTTCTTCAATGCGAACATGGACCGGTTGATGGACGACCTTCGTGCGTCGAGACCGGACATTGTTCTCAACACGGGTGATCTTGGTCTCTATGGCGAAAAAGATAACGGCGATCTCGGCCTTGCCCTTGAGGCGCACAAGACGCTGGGTGTGGAAACGCATATTGTGCCGGGCAATCACGACGTCGGCGAGCACCCCGACATTGCGGATCGTGTCTGGGTGGATGAGCCGAGCCTGGAGCGTTATCGCCAGCGCATTGGTCCGGATTTCTGGACCTTCGATGTGCCGGGTTGGCGCTTTGTTGGCCTCAACTCACTCATCACCGGCACGGGCCTTTCGGGTGACCGGTAGCAGCTCGATCTGCTGCGCAAGGCCATGCGCGAGCATGGCGGCCGTGCCGTGGCGCTGGTCATGCACAAGCCATTCTGCGACATCGATCCCGACGATTCGCTGGTCAGTAACCGCTTCACGACGCTTCAGGCCCGACGCCGTATGCTTGATGCCATGGACGGCGCGGTGCCCCGGCTCGTTCTCTGCGGCCATGTGCATCAGTACCGCGACCTGACGCTTGCGGGCAGCCGCCATATCTGGTGTCCCGCCGCGTCCTTCGTGATCGGTGATCCCTGGCAGCCTTCATACGGTGCCAAGCCGGTGGGCTATCTCGAGCACCTGTTCCACGCGGACGGCAGCCACGCCCACCGGCTGGTGACCGTGCGTGGGTTGGAACACCACGACCTCGCCTTGATGCCAGAGGTCTATGGCGACGTCACCAGGCGCGGGCCGGGCAACGCCTGAATCAGTCACTCCCCGTCATGCGCACCGGCTTCATCGCCTGCTGATATGCGGAACTCTTCGTGATTCCGCTGCATCCGTTCTGCACCGCTCTACCATTCGCTCAACATAGAGAAAGCCCTTGCATAGCCTCCCGCAACGGCGTCATTCTGGTCACGATCAGACAGCGGAGCATAAGGCCCATGGCAAAGGACAATCGGCGCGGATTGGGGAGGCTCAGCCGTCGTCAGATGCTGGCAGGTGCAGCGGCTGCCGCAGTGGTTCCCGGTTCGGTTCTGGCCCAGGCCGGTTCGGTTTCGGGCCAGATCACCCTGATGGCCTATGCCGGCATTTTTCAGGACAACTACATCCGCACTGTGGTCGAGCCGTTCCAGAGGGCGTTTCCCACCGTCAAGGTCAACTACGCGCCCGGCGGCACCTCGGCACAGATGCTGGGCACCATCCGCGCCCAGAAAGCGGATCCGCAGGTCGATGTGGTTATCTTCGATGTCTCGACGTCGGGCATCGGCAATGCCGAAGGGCTGTTCTCGCGGATCACGCCGGAGGAAGCGCCGTCGCTCAACGAACTCCTGCCGGAGGCGCGCGCGGTGGGTGGTCCCTTCGGGCCGGCCGTCACCTTCGACCATCTCGTTCTGGTCTTCGACCGGCAGAACCTGAACCCGCCACTGACCCGTCTGGCGGACCTGTGGCGGCCCGATCTCAAGGGATTGGTGGCGCTGGCCGCTCCACCCAATATCCAGGGATTGGCGCTCACCGCCATGGTGACGACGATGGAGGGCGGCAACCATGCCCAATCCATCGATGCGGGCATTCGCAAGCTGAAGGAGCTGTCGCCGTCGGTGCAGACATTCGAGCCGAACCCGGATGGCTACACCTTGATTCTCAACGGCGTGGTGCGCGTCGCCACGGGCTGGAATGCCCGTGCTCAGCTTTACAGCGATGAGACCAATGGCCGCCTTGGTGTGGTGCTGCCTCCCGAAGGATCGGTGTTCCAGATCAACACGATCAACATTCCGGAGGGATCGAAGAACCGGGCTGCCGCCGTGGCCTTCGTCAATTTCGCGCTGTCACGTGAGGCGCAGAAGGCCTTTACCGAGCGCATGTTCTATGCGCCGACCAACGCCAAGGCGGATGTCGTCGCGTCGGCCCTTGCACGCACCGCATCATCGGCCGAGACGCGCCAGCGCATGATCCCGGTGGATTGGGCGGAGATCGCCAAGGTGCGCGACCAGTGGAACAACCGCTGGCGGCGCGAAATCATCTCGGCCCGCTGATTGCAGCTTTCGGTGGTGCATCTCTCGCTCGCAAACCTGTCCAAGCGCTACGGTGAGACCCTTGCCGTGGCCGATCTCTCGCTTGACGTGGAAAAGGGGGAATCCGTGGCCCTTCTCGGGCCATCGGGCTGCGGCAAGACGACGACCTTGCGCATGGTGGCAGGGTTGATCGCGCCCTCGGGCGGAAGCATCGCGCTCACCGGGCGCGATATCTCCACCTTGCCCGCGCACCGGCGCAACATGGGGTATGTCTTCCAGTCCTATGCGCTGTTCCCGCACCTGAGCGTGGCCGCCAATGTCGGGTTTGGCCTCGACGAGCGTGGCGTGGGCCGTGCCGAGCGCGACCGCCGCGTGGCGCAGGCGCTGGAGCAGGTCCGCCTCGTCGGTCTGGCTGAACGCAAGCCGCGGGCGCTCTCTGGCGGGCAGCAGCAGCGCGTGGCGCTGGCCCGTGCGCTGGTCATCGAGCCCGACGTGCTGCTGCTCGATGAAAGCCTTTCCAACCTCGATGCCAAGCTGCGTGACGCCATGCGCATCGAGATCCGCGATCTGCAGCGTTCGCTGGGCATCACCACGCTGTTTGTCACCCACGATCAAACCGAGGCATTGACCTTGTGCGATCGTGTCGCCGTGATGAACGCAGGCCGTATCGAGCAGGTGTCGGACCCGCGCACGGTCTATGACCAGCCGGCCACACGCTTCGTGGCGGATTTCGTCGGGCGAAGCTGCATCTTGCGGGCGACGCGAGAGACGGGAGGGGAGTTGTCCCTGGGTGGCGTGCCAATCACGGTGGCCGGGGGCATTCCTAATGGCGAGGCTTTCGATGTTTTCCTGCGACCGCAGCGCATCACGCTGGCCGCATCCGATGCGGTGGTGGCGCCCGCCCGCAACCGCCTGCCGGGGACCATTCACGGCGTTGTCTTCATCGGAGACCGGCAGGAAGTGTTGATCGATACGCCAGCCGGTCGCCTGATGGTGGAGACGGCATCCGGCGGCGTGAGGCCAACCACGGGGGATACGGTCTCCGTGAGCTGGTCGGCTGAGGATACGCTGGTGTTTCCGGTAGCGTCCGCATGAACCGCACTGGGAGTGCCAACGCCTTCGCGGGACTGTTGCTCGTGCTGCCTGCCGCGCTGTTGCTCACTGCGCTCTACGTGTTGCCGATGCTTGGCCTTGGGCGCATGGCCTTCAACGAGACAGGGCCGACGGGGGCCATGATACCGGCTCTCTCGCTCACCACGGTCCTGGCCCTGCTGGAGGATTCCTTCACGCTGGAAACCACCTGGAATTCGCTCTGGCTGTCGTTTTTCTCCACGGTTCTGGCATTGCTCCTGGGCTATCCACTGGCGCTGTTTCTCTTCCGCACGACCTCGCGTTTCAAGGCGCTGCTGACGGTGCTGGCGGTGGCACCAATGCTGGTTTCCGGCGTCGTCCGGGTGTTTGGCTGGCTGGCGCTTCTGGGCGATCGCGGCCTGATCAATGCCACGTTGATGGGCCTTGGCGTCACCAGCGGACCGGTGCGGCTCGTCTACAATTACATCGGCGTCACCCTCGGGCTGGCGGAGAGCCTGATGCCCTATATGATCCTGGCGCTGCTGTCGGGTTTCGGACGGCTGGACCGGGCCTGCGAGGAGGCGGCTTCCAGCCTTGGCGCTTCGCCCTGGCGCGTGTTCTGGCGGGTGACCCTGCCCCTCAGCCTGCCTGCCGTGGTGATGGGCACGCTGCTGTGTTTCGTGCTCGCCATGAGCGCCTATATCACGCCCAAGCTGCTTGGCGGTGGGCGGGTGTTCCTGCTGGCCACGGAAATCTTCGATCAGGCCGTGACCAACGTGAACTGGCCTGCGGCGGCGGCTTTGGCCCTCTACACGCTACTCCTGGTGATGCTGTTCGTGTCGGCTTACTCGGCGCTTACCCGAAGGATCGCGCCATGAGGGAGGGCGCGGGGCCAGTGCTGGGCGGGCTGGCAGCGGCTGTGTATGTCCTGCTGCTCTCCCCGGTGATCGTGGTGATCTTCATCTCGTTTTCAGCCGACAGCTTCATCGTGTTTCCGCCCTCGGGCTATTCGCTGCGCTGGTATGAGCGGCTCTTCGCCAGCGAGCCCTTGATGCGCGGCCTGCGGTTGTCGCTTGTGCTGGCGGCAGTTGTCACCGCGCTGTCGCTGCTGCTGGGCGTGCCTGCTGCTTTCGCCATAGCCCGTGGTGAAGGTGCGTTGATGCGCACGTTCAAAGCGTTCTTCCTGGCGCCCCTGCTGCTCCCCACGCTGGTGCTGGGATTGGCCCTGTTGATGGCGCTGCAACCCTGGCGGCTGACTGCGACCTTGCCCGGCCTGGCGCTCGGGCATCTCGTGGTCACATTGCCCTTCGTGATCCGCCTGATGGTGACGACCTTCTCGACGCTGCCCGACGAGGTGGAGGCCGCGGCTGCCAGCCTCGGTGCCAGCCCCGTCCAGGTGTTTCGCCGCGTGACCCTGCCGCTGGCGCTGCCGGGCCTGGGGGCCTCGGCGTTTCTCGCTTTCCTGCTGTCTTTCGACGAGACCGTGATCTCGCTGTTCCTGTCCGGGCCAAGAGCCTCGACGCTGCCGGTGGAAATGGTGCGCTATGTCGAGGGCCGCACCGATCCGCTGATCGCCGCTCTCTCGGTGCTCCTGATCGTCGGCACGCTGCTCATTGTGCTGCTGGTGGATCGCATGGCCGGATTGACCAGGGTGGTCGGGCGGTAGGCTCGTCAGATCGCAATCCGCGTGCGGATCTCGTCGTACTCGGCGCGGAGTCCCGAGCTGCTGCGTTCGATCAGACCGGCGGAAGCCAGCACTTCAACGTCTTCATGCACGCGCTTGTAGTCACGTTTTAGGCTACGGGCGAGCGCCGCAATGCTCGTCTCCGGATGGCGATGGAGATGACGCACGATCTCGAACCGCCTGGAGGTCATCACAGCGGACAACGCTTCCCAGGTCTCGAAAGTGACGTGTTCCTCTTCAACTTTCTTGCCCCGCCGACTGCGGGCGACCGCATCGAGGACACGCTGCCTCGACTCCGCAAAGCTTCCGCCGACATGCACATCAAGCCTGCTCATAATGCTGCTCCTCTTGCCCGCACGACATCTGCTTCAAAGTCATCCAACAGGACGGGGAGGGAGCGAAACACGTAGGCTTCCTCACGTCCATCAACATGGCGATGATCGCCTTTGCCGCGCTCGTTGTCATATCCCACGATGCGCTCTCCCGGCTTGCCGTAGAACAAATGGTACTTCAGGCCGTGCGTGGTCGGTGGCACGCTTTCCGGAACGCTCCAGATCACGATCTCAAGGATTGAGCCATCCTTGAAAATCCGGCGATCACGGATGATCAGGATTGCTTCGAAATGCTCCGTGTATCGCGGATAAAATATGGCGCAAAATGCCATACATTGATTATACCACCCGATCCAGTTCCGGCAGTGGCTCACCCCTGGCGACGCGCTCCATGTTGGCGAACATGCGTCGCACCGTCGGTTCGAAGGTGTCGGCGGTGCTGGCCGCAAGATGGGGCGTCAACGTCAGGGTGTCGATTCCGATCAGCGGACTGTCGGCAGGCAGCGGTTCCACCGCGAAGACATCCATGGCGGCTGCCGAGATCACCTTGCGGCGCAGCGCATCGGCAAGGTCCGCTTCCACCACAACGCCGCCTCTTGCTGCATTGATCAGCACGGCTGTCGGCTTCATCCGCGCGAAGGCGGCAGCATCGAAGAGGTTGGCCGTCTCAGGTGTCAGGGGACAGTTGAGCGAGATGACATCGGACTGCGTGATGATCTCCTCGATGGTGGCCGCGCTGACACCCAGCGCCTGCTCGTTCTGAGCAGAGAGCCTGCTGCGCTTGGCATAGAGCACCCGGCAACCAAAGCCGTTCAGCAGCCGCGCCACGGTCTGGCCGATGGCACCCATCCCGATGATGCCCACCGTCTTGCCCGAAAGCAGGAACGTCTCGCCCGGCAGCTTGCCGGGGCCGTTCCATTCGCCGCCCATCAGCTTGTGGTGGCCATAGGCGGGAAAGCGCAGGGCCATCAGCATCATGGCCAGGGTGAATTCGGCCACCGCGACCGCATTGCTGCCTGTGGTGCGCGCCACCTGGATGCCCAGCCGCCGCGCCGCTTCCAGATCGATGTTGTCGACACCCACGCCCCATTTGTGCAGCAGCTTGAGTTGGCGCGCGGCACCCAGTACCTCGGCGCTGACGCCGACCTGGCCCGCGATGGCGAAATCAGCGTCACGGATGATCTCCATCATGTGGGCGTCACCGCGCCCGGTGCCATAGTCGAGGGTAAATCCGGGCGGCAGCAGCGCCCGCATCTGCTGCGCCCGCTTCTCCGTGCCGAGATCGAGCAGGATGATGCGCCAGGTGGCGCCTTGGTTCGCACTGGTCATGTCTGTGTTTCCACAGCATCCCGTACCATCTTCGATGCCCCGGAGAGGTCGCCCATTTTCTCGCCCAGGCGCATCCGGTCCTGGTTGCGCTCGCCGCGCTCTTGACGCGCGATGGCAGCTTCCGCGACAGCGTCTGCTTCAGCCGCCTGCAGCACGAGCACGCCCGATTCGTCCGCCAGGATCGCATCACCGGCCTGCACCACCGTGCCGCCACAGGAAATCGGCAGGTTCAGCAGCCCCCCCAGATTGTAGAGCCGCGTCGTGATGGGTGCCATTCCCCTGCACCACATCGGGAAATCCGAATCGTGAATTTCAGCGAGATCGGTGCAGGGCCCGTCGACGATGCCCGCGACTGCGCCAGCGGCTTTGGCGGCCACCGTGACGCCGCCTCCCCAGCAGGCATGGCGGTCATCACCCAGCCGGTCCACCACAAGGATGTCGCCGGGCCGCAGCAGGCCGAGCGCATGGTGGAGCAGCGTCGAGTCCGGCCCCGGGATCGCCAGAGTCACAGCAGTGCCCGCCACGCGTTTGTGGCGCAGAAGGGGCTGGATCGCCCGGTCCATGAAGCCCCAGTGGCGCGAATGCCCGACGGTCGCGGTTTCAACCCGCAGGAGCTTGGCTACGAGTTCCGGCGCAATCTGCGCTGGCATGGGATTGATCCTGTAATCCGCCACGGCTGCCCCCATTACGCTTCGCATATCCTGGCTGCAAGGTTGCAGAGATGGCGTGGTCCCGCAAGGCTGAGAAGCGCATAATGCGCGGCGTTGCATGGACAACACCATTTGATATCCGCCGTCATCCTGTAGAGTGTCTGAATGGATTCGCCTGCTCTCATCCAGCCTTCATCCGGCGCTACACGCAGAAAGCGCAAGGCTGCCCTTGTGCCCGATGAGCACCTTGAGGTGATGCTGCAACCACTGCCGCGCTGGATATCCACGCCGGAGGCAGGACTTTCCGGCGCTGCCTTTGCGACAGGCGCAGCGTTGTCCTTGCTCGATCAGGTCGTTCGTGCCGATGCGCCATGGCTCGGCTGCCTGCGGATGCGCCAGGCGCTGAAGGCCATGGTGGCTATGGCGCGGATGCTGCGGCTGAATGCCGATGAGGCCATGCTGCGCGATGCCTTCCACCTCACCCGCCCCGGCGATGACGCAGGGCCTGCCGGTCGGTTGCATTCCTTGCTGCGCCAACTGACGTCGAGACCGGTTCGGCTGGCTGAGGAGACGCTTGGCCTGGTCACGGAAGAGACAACGGGGGCCGCCGCGGCAGGCGAGATTCAGGCGTTGCTCCGGTCCGATCTTGCGCTGGCGCAGCGGCTTGGCTGGGCAAGACCGGTGCTTCTGCACATGACGGCGATCCTGGATCCAGCCTTCAGGCAAGGGGCGGCCGGCGTTCGTACCAGGCCTGGTGATGCATTCTGGCCCGAGATGCAGAACGCCGTGCTTTGCAGCGCAGCGCTGTCGGCCCATGCGCAGGCCGTCGGACTCCAGCGCAAGGCCAAGGAACTGTCGATTGCAGCCGATAGGCTGCGCACCCGAGACCAGGGCATGGGCGTGGTGCTGATCCTGGCGGATGACTCGGTCGCCCCATGGCGTATGGTTGGCCAAACAGGCGCGAGCGCCCAAGGTTTGGGTTCTGACAGGGCCGCACGTCGTTTCTGCGAAACACTGGCCGGTCTGGGGGTGCTGCGACAGCTGACGCCCCGGCCAACCTTTCGGCTTTACGGTCTTTGACCGTGGCGAAACCGGCTCCACTTGCTTTTGATGCGGCTCTCGTCGATCTGCCGCCTGACCTGCGCTGGCGCGAATGGATGGGGCGTGTCGAGGCGGCGATCTTTGCCTCGACCGAGCCAGTGTCGCGCGAGGCGCTGGCCGCGCTCGTTGGTCCCGACTGCATTCTGGATGATCTGATCGCCGATATCCAGGATGAGCTGAAGGCGCGGCCCTATGGTCTGGTGTTTGTGGCCGGAGGCTGGCAGCACCGCACGCGTCCACGCTTTGCCATGGCGATCCGCGCGGCAGCAAAGCTTCGTGAACCCGGCGCACCGGAATTGTCGCGCCTGGAAAGCATGGTCCTGACGGCGGTTGCCTATTCCCAGCCTGTCACGAGAGTGGCGCTCTCCGCGATGCTGGGCCGCGAGATCAGCCGCGATACCATGGCACGGCTCAAGCGTCTCGGGTTGATTGGTGCCGGTCCTCGCATTGCTC
Source organism: Hyphomicrobiales bacterium (assembly GCA_031378805.1). Classification (GTDB taxonomy): domain Bacteria; phylum Pseudomonadota; class Alphaproteobacteria; order Rhizobiales; family Beijerinckiaceae; genus JADCCX01. The sequence goes on along the minus strand of JANNEO010000100.1, from coordinate 45,544 downwards.
AACCCGGCGCGCCGCTCACCTATGTGACGACACGCGGCTTCCTGTCGGCCTTCGGCTTGCAGACCCTGCACGATCTGCCCGAGATGGAGACGATGCTGGATGGCGGCGAAGAGGGCCTTACTGTGCCGCCATGACGCGGCTGATGGCGCCGTCGATTGCCGTGACCACCTCATCGAGATCGGAGCGTGTGCAGATATAGGCCGGGCTGAGGCAAAGCGTGTTGTTGAGTCCCTCAAGCGAGCGGTTGGTGGCACCGATGATCACGGCAGATTGCGCCATGCAATCCGCCACGATGGCCTGCACGAGCTTCTCGGGCAGTGCCGCCTTGGTCGCACGATCACTGACCAGCTCGACACCCTGGAACAAGCCCAGCCCGCGCACGTCGCCGATGATGGCGTGTTTGCCAGCCAGGCCGTTCAGCCGCTCCATCAGATAGTCGCCCATGTTCTGCACGTTGGCGAGCAGATCCTCGTCTTCGATGATCGCCATGTTGGCAATGGCAGCCGCAGGCCCCGCCGTGCAGCCGCCGAAGGTCGAGATATCGCGGAAATAGCTCATCGGGTCGTCCGGATTCGCCTTGAACTGGTTGAACACCGCTTCCGTCGTCACGGTGCAGGAAATCGCGGCATAGCCCGAGGCCACGCCCTTCGCCATGGTCACGATGTCCGGCTCGACCCCGTATTGCTGGTAGCCGAACCAGGTGCCGGTGCGCCCGAGGCCGCACACCACCTCGTCGATGATCAGCAGCACGTCATGTTTCCGGCTGATTTCCTGCACGCGCTCCCAGTAGCCCCGTGGAGGCGGGATGACGCCGCCGCCCGCTGTCACCGGCTCGAGGATCAGCCCGCCCACCGTGTCGGCCCCCTCGCGCAGGATCACCTCCTCGATGGCGTTGGCAGCGCGCACACCGTAGTCATCCACGTCACCCCATTGCGAACGGTACTCCAGGCAATGCGGCACTTCGACGAATCCGGGCGTGAACGGCCCGTACTGGTCGCGCCGCTGCACCTGCCCGGCGGAGGACAGGGCCGAGATCGTGGTGCCGTGATAATCCCGCTCGCGGTAGAGGATCTTGTGCTTCTTGCCGCCGGTCTTCTGGTGCGCGATCTGGCGCACGATCTTGTAGGCCTTTTCGTTGGCTTCCGATCCCGAGTTCGAATAATAGACCCGGCTCATGCCCGGCATTTTCTCGATCAGCTGCTTGGCGAAGACCGCGCCGGGAATCGTGCCCATGGCCCCCGCAAAATAGTTGAGCTTGACCAGTTGGTCGCGCACAGCATCGGCGATCGCCACGCGTCCATAGCCGACATTGACCGTCCACACACCGCCGGACGTGGCATCGAGATGCTCGCGTCCCGCCGTGTTCCAGACACGCATACCCTTCCCCTCGATGATGATGAGGGGGTCCACCGTCTCGTATTTCTTGTGCTGCGACAGGTGATGCCAGACATGCTCACGATCCGCCTCGATGATGTCGCGGTAGTCGTTCTTGGCGGCGTGGATGTTCATGGCGCGGGGCTCCGTATCGCAGTGATGGCAGTATCGCACCGCAAAAGCCTTCGCGCCAGCGGCGCAATGGCTCGATCTCAGATTATGTCCGCTCAGGCCGGGGGACGCACCGGGATCTCCAGTCCGCGCTGCACGGCTGGGCGCGCCAGGCAGCGCTCCAGCCAGGCCGGGACATGCTTCAGGCTGTCATAATCGACGATGGAAGCCGCTCCGTAGAAGCCGATCAGGTTGCGCACCCAGCCGACCGTGGCGATATCGGCAATGGTGTAGTGTTCGCCCATGATCCAGTCGCGCCCAACCTGATCTTGCCCGGCTAGGCGTGTATCCAGCACCTTGAGCAGGCGCTCGGTTTCGGCCCGGTAGCGCTCGAAGGGGCGCTTGTCCTCGAAGTCCTTGCCCGCGAACTTGTAGAAGAAGCCGAGCTGCCCGAACATCGGGCCGATGGCCGCCATCTGGAACATCACCCACTGGATGGTCTCGTAGCGCAATGCCGGATCGGATGGCAGGAAGCGGCCCGACTTTTCCGCGAGATAAATCAGGATCGCGCCTGATTCGAACAGGCCGAAAGGCTTGCCGCCGGGACCATCGGGATCGATGATCGCGGGGATCTTGCCATTGGGGTTGAGCGACAGGAAGGCGGGCGTCCAAGTCTCGTTCTTGCCGATGGCGATGGCGTGCGGCTCATAGGGCAAACCGGTTTCCTCCAGCATGATCGAGACCTTCACGCCGTTGGGCGTCGGCAGCGAATACAGCTGGATCCGGTCTGCGTGCTTGGCGGGCCATTGCTCGGTGATCGGGAAGGCGGAGAGGTCCGGCATGGGGGTTTTCCTTGGGTCTACATGAACGGCAGACAGCGACGGGTCGTATTCAGCGCCTGGATTTCAACTGTCGCCGTCCACCCGCAGTCCCGCATCATGCAGTGCCTGCCTGAGATTGGCGACGCCTTTCTTGGCGTAGGTCAGCGGATGTGCCTTCAGCGGATCCTGTTCTGCCTCGACGATGATCCAGCCCTGATAGCCCGGCAATTGCCTGAACACTGCCGCATAGTCCACCATGCCGTCGCCCGGCACCGTGTAAACGCCCAGCTCGTCGCCCATGCCAAGGATGGCATCCAGAAAGCTCCAGTCGCCAGCGCGGGCCTTGTCCATGATGGCCTGGCGCACATCCTTGGCGTGGACATGGCTGATGCGCGGGCGGTAGGTTTTCGCCAGTTCCGCGGGATCGCAGCCGCCCCAGGTGGCGTGACCGGTGTCCAGAAGCAGGCGCACGGAAGGGCCGCAACCCTCCATGAAGGCCGCGATGTCGGCACGGCTTTCCACGATGGTCCCCATGTGGTGGTGGTAGCACAGCGTCAGCCCCTCATCGGCCAGCCTGTCCGCCAGTTCGGTCATGCGGGCGCAGAAGGGTGCCCATTCGGCGGCATCGAGCCGGGGGCGGTGCGACAGCGGCATCGCGCGGTCGCCGTGGATGGCATTCGAGGTTTCTGCCACGATGAAGACGTCTGTTCCCATCGCCTTGAGCAGGGCGCGATGGTCCTTTGCCAGCGTGAACTCCGTGCGGGCATCGCGCCGCAGCAGCTCGACTGAATGCCAGCCGCCCACACAGGCCAAGCCGTAGGGAGCAAGCGCTGCCTTCAGCGCATCCGGTTGGCGCGGAAACTTGTGGCCAAGCTCCATGCCCGAGAAACCCGCTTCCCGCGCCTCGGCAAGGCAGGTTTCAAGCGGCGTGGTGCCGCCGATCTCCTGCAGGTCGTCGTTGGACCAGCCGATGGGGTTGGCTCCGAGGCGGATGGCCATGGTCTCAGTCTCCCTGTTGCTGTGTGGTGTCGTGGAGGTGTCGCTGGATCATGGATGACGCCCGGCGTCAAAGGCCGCAGCGAAACCGGACAGACGATCCGCCAGCGCCTGGATAGCTGCATCGTCCGTGAGCACACCTTTCAGCCAATCCTTGAACACCTCCGCGAAGATCGCCCGTCCGCCAACGAAACCGATGACGCCTGGCATTGCCGCAGCCGCCTTGATTTCCGCGTGGGACTGGGCGGAGCGGGCAATCACGATGAAGCCCTGGCAGGACTGTTTCTCTTGGGCGAGCACGGTTTCCAGCGCCTGCCAGTCAGCCCGTGTGGCCTGCGCCTCGATCAGCCAGTAATCGGGCCTCAATCCATGCTCGCAAAGCCTTGCGATCAGGGCTGCGGTCGTCGTGCCTTCCGCCACCAGCACCTCGATCAGTGTGCGGTGACCGGTGGTGCGGCAGATCTCCATCACGCGGGTGATGCCGGTGAGATGGTCAGCAAGGCGCGTGCGGGCATCAGGGCGGCTGTTGGCGATCAGCTTGACCACGTGGTTGCCGGGCCACGTGGACGGCTCCCGCGCGATAGCTTGCGGGTCGTCCTGCGGGAACTGCCGTGCCACCCACAATCCCAGTGCTGTCGCCTCGGCAAGGGCCACAGCCCCCAGCGCTCCATCCAGGAACATGCCGAAGCCCGGCCGGCCAGCGGCGGCACGGACGCAGGCCATGACAGCCAAACACTTGAACACTGGTATCCGTGCCGGATCGGCCCCCAGTGCCACGGCCACCGGAACCAGATCATGCGGACCATGGTCGATGGACAGGATGCGCAGGCCCGCAAAGGACGAGAGGCTCATGGCTGGATCACGGTTCCAGCGATGGCGCGCCCACACCGACGATGGTCTGGTCGAAGTCGATATTGGCACCCGTGATCAGTCCGGATTCGGCGGAAGCGAGCCATAGGCAGGTGCGGGCCACTTCCTGCGGGTCGATCAGGCGACCGAAGGGCCGGGTCTTCACGGCTTCTTCCAGCCAGCCATCCTGCGCCCCATGATACTCCCGCATCACACGGTCCTCGCCCGGTGTGTGCATCCAGCCTATGTTGAGGCCATTGACGCGGATGCGGTGGCGAACCAAAGAGTGGGCGACGTTGCGTGTCAGCGTCGCCAAGGCGCCCTTGCTGGTGCTGTAGGCCGACAGGAAGGGCTGCCCGCCATGCGCCGACATCGACTGGATGTTGATGATCGCGCCGTGGATTGTTTCGCGTATCATGATCTTGGCGGCTTCCTGCATCAGGAAGAACGGTGCGCGGACATTGACGTTGAACAGCTCGTCGTAGCGCTCCTCCGTGGTGTCGAGGATGGTCCCGCGATCGGTCAGGCCGGCCGCGTTGACCAGCACATCCACACGGCCAAACCGGCTGTCGGCAGCTTGCACCACGGCCCGGGCTGCCGTGACGCTGGCGAGATCGGCCTTGACGAAAACCGCTGCGGTTCCCTGCTTTTCCAAAGCCTGGCGCACGGCTTCGCCCCGTTCGGCATTGCGGCCGCAGATGACGATGCCTGCTGCTCCTCGCTGCGCGAACAGCCGGGCGATGGCTTCGCCCAGGCCTTGTGTTCCGCCCGTGACAATGGCCACCTTGCCGTCAAGCCTTGCACTACCAACCGAATCCATCGCAGCACTCCCTTGCCAGGATTAAATCAGAAGCTACCCTGATGGGCAAAGCGTGTTGGCCTGCCAACGCAGCAAAAATCGGCGGGGAGAACACTATCGTGATCAGGATCGGGTTGCTGGGAGCGGGCCGCATCGGTCGCATTCATGGCGGAAACATTGCGGCATCGGGCAAGGCGCAACTGGTGGCGGTGGCTGACGCGCTGCCAAAGGCGGCAAAGGCTCTGGCGAAGGAACTGAGCGCACGGACTGACAGCACTGCCGCCATTCTTGCTGATCCCGATATCGACGCAGTGCTGATCTGTTCGCCGACCGACACCCATGCCGACCTGATCGAAGCCGCCGTCAAGGCGGGCAAGGCCGTGTTCTGCGAGAAGCCGGTCGACCTGTCGTCGAAGCGCATCGTCCGCTGCCTCAAGATGGTCGCGGCCTCAGGGCGACCGCTCATGATCGGTTTCAACCGGAGGTTTGACCCCAATTTTGCGGAAGCCCGTCGTCGTGTTCGCGCCGGTGACATCGGCAAGGTGGAACTCGTCAGCATCATCTCGCGCGACCCCTCGCCACCGCAGCCGAGCTATGTGGCCCGCTCCGGTGGCCTGTTCCGGGACATGATGATCCATGATCTCGACATGGCGCGGTTTCTCCTGGGCGAGGAGCCTGTGGAGATTCACGCCGTTGGCGCCTGCCTGATCGATCCCGGCATTGGTGCCGCAGGCGATGTCGATACCGCTGCCGTGCTGCTCAAGACAGCCTCGGGCAAGATCGCGCAGATCACCAATTCGCGCCGCGCCACCTATGGCTATGACCAGCGCTTCGAGGTGCATGGCTCCAAGGGCATGGTGCGGGCGCAGAATGTGCCGCTGACAACAGTGGAGACCGCGACTGGCGCGGGTTTCCAGGCCGATCCCGTGCTGCCGTTCTTCCTGGAGCGTTACGCAGCAGCCTACCGTGCCGAGCTGGAGCATTTTCTCGATTGCCTGAAACGGGGTGTCGCGCCCTCACCGTCCGGCGAGGATGGCCTGCGGGCACAGCTTCTGGCCGATGCCGCCACGCGGGCGCACCAGACCGGCAAACCCGTGCGGCTGGAGGGCTGAACCATGCAGCGCAAGGCACTTACAGCGGCTGAACTGACGGCGCGATACCATGCCATGGCGGGCATCGCCACCGAGCTTGGGCATCTCGCCAACCGCTATTTTCATGACCAGGCGTCGCTTGGCACCCGCATGAAGGGCTTCCAGGATTTCCTGACGGAGGCGGATGGCGCGGTGGAGGCGCTGTTTCGGGTGCGCATCGCCGAGGCTTTCCCCGGGGATGCGGTGATGGGCGAGGAAATGGGCGCGGAGACGGACAAGGGCGACAGCAACCGCCTATGGATCATCGATCCCATCGATGGCACGGCCAATTTCGCCCGGGGAGATCGGCAATGGTGCGTGTCCATCGGCTTTGTCGCCGACGGAATACCTGAGCTTGGCGTCATCCATTCACCCGCCCTGGACGAAACCTTCCTGGCGCAGCGTGGCAAGGGCGCCACCATGAACGGCAAGCCGATCAAGGTGGCGGACACCACCGACATCCGGCGCTCCACCATCGAGTTCGGCTGGTCGCCACGTCTGCCTGCCGGGCCGTATCTCGAGGCGCTGGGGCGGCTCTATGCGGCGGGTGCCAACGTCAAGCGCAGCGCCTCTGGCGCGTTGGGTCTGGCCCATGTGGCGCTCGGCCGTACCGATGCCTATGGCGAGTTGCACATCAACTCCTGGGACGTGGCGGCGGGCCTGGTGATCGCGGCGGAGGCTGGGGCCAGAATCAACGATTTCTGCAGTGGAGACTGGCTCACCCAGGGCAATCCCATCCTCGTCAGCACACCGGGCCTGTGGGATTGCGTGCATGACGCCAGCGGGATCGCCCATGCCGTGAAGCCAGACGATTGACTCGACACCGGGTGAGAGCCGACAACACATCATACAAAAAAGATCGACAGGGAGAAACACGGCCATGATCACTGCCACCGCACGCTTCAAGTCCATGCTGTTCGCAGCGGTGGCGCTGGCGGGCCTTGCCGGGCCAGCCGCCGCGCAGGGCGAGGTCACGGTCTATTGCTCCGTGCAGGAGGAATGGTGCCGCCCCATGATGCAGGCGTTCGAGCGCAGCACCGGCATCAAGGTTTCCATGACCCGCAAATCCTCGGGCGAGACCTACGCGCAGATCAAGGCTGAAGCCGCCAATCCGCGTGGCGATGTCTGGTGGGGCGGCACGGGCGATCCGCATCTGCAGGCGGCGGAGGAAAACCTCAGCGAGGCTTACCAGTCGCCGATGCTGGCGCAATTGCTGCCCTGGGCGCGCAAGCAGGCCGAGCAATCTGGCTTCAAGACAGTGGGCATCTATGCCGGTGCGCTCGGCTATTCCTACAACACGCAGCAACTGGCGCGGCGCAACCTTGCCGCGCCGAAATGCTGGTCGGACCTTGCCAAGCCGGAATACCGCGATGAGGTGCAGGTGGCCGACCCCAATTCCTCCGGCACGGCCTACACCAAGGTGGCAACGCTGGTGCAACTCATGGGCGAGGAGAAGGCGTTTGCCTTCATGCGCGAGATGCATCGCAACGTGAACCAGTACACGCGGTCCGGTGCGGCACCTGCACGGGCCGTTGCCACGGGCGAAAGCCTGATTGGAATCACCTTCCTGCACGATGCCGTGACCATGGCAGTCACTGGAGCGCCGGTACAGATCGTGGCGCCGTGCGAAGGCACGGGCTACGAAATCGGCTCCATGTCGCTGATCAAGGGCGCACGCAACATGGCCAATGCCAAACGCTTCTATGACTGGGCGTTGACGCCCGAAGCGCAGGCCATCGCGGTCGAGGCGAAATCCTATCAGGTGCCGTCGAACACGGCATCAGCCGTGCCGCCGCAATCGCCCAAGCTCGCCGATATCAAGCTGATCGACTATGATTTTGCGAAGTATGGTTCATCGGCGGAACGCACCCGGCTGCTGGCCCGCTGGGACGCCGAGATCCGCAACGCACCCCGGCGCTGAACAGGCCGTCATTGAACAGGGCCTGATGTGATGCGCAGGCGCAGTGCCGACAGGGGCACGACCGATCTGCTGGCGGCGGCAGTTGCCACCGCAGCCTTTCTGCTGTTGCCCTGGGCTTTTGTCGATGACCTGCGGACTGGTCTGTCCTGGTTGCTGGATGGACGCTGGCCCTTGGCTTTGCCCGTTCTTGCTGCGCTGATCACGGGAGCGCTTGGCACGCGCGGCGCGACGACCGGGCGCTGGCGTGTCCTTGTGGCCGGGTTCGGCTTGGCAGTGCTTCTGGCTTATGGATTCACACCGGGACTTTTCGATGGCCGCAAGCCTCTGCCCATGGGCCTGGGCGCAGCGCTCACCGCCGCTGCTCTCGTGCTGCAACTGTCTCGCGGATTCGCGGCGGCAGGGGCGTTCAAGGCGGACCGCTGGGTGGCGACCACGACGGTATCGATTTTCGCTCTGGTGCTGCTCTTCGTGTTTTTTCCCGTGGCGAAAGTGCTGGCCAGCGCCTTCCTCGACAAGACAGGCGCGCTCGACCTGTCGCTGACATGGACGCGGCTGACCGCGCCCGATATCTGGTCGCTGGCCTGTTTCACTGCGAATGCGAGCTGCGGCGTTGTCGCCAACACCGTGATCCTGGGTGTCCTGGCGGGATTGTTCTCGACCTTTCTGGGCCTTGCCTTCGCGTTGCTGGCGCAACGGGGCGGTATGAAGAACACGAAAGTCTTCGATGCGCTCTCGATCCTGCCGATCATCACGCCGCCCTTCGTCATCGCGCTGGCGCTGGTGGTGCTGTTCGGGCGCACGGGCATAGTCACGACATTCCTTGACACCTGGTTCAATATCCCCCGGTCACGCTGGATCTATGGCCTGCCGGGCGTGCTGATCGCGCAGGTGCTGTCACAGACGCCGTTGTCCTATCTCATGCTGCGCGGTGCGCTCCAGGGCATTGCGCCATCGCTGGAGGAGGCCGCGCAGACCCTGCGGGCCGGGCGCTGGCACACCTTCCGCACCGTCACATTCCCGTTGCTGCGCCCTGCGGTGGCGGCATCCTTCCTGCTCGGTTTCGTCGAGAGCCTGGCGGATTTCGGCAACCCGCTGGTGCTGGGCGGTTCATTCGAGGTGCTGTCGACCAAGATCTTCTTCGCCGTCGCGGGTGCGCAGCATGATCCGGGCCGGGCGGCACTGCTGGCGCTGCTGCTGTTGGCACTGACGCTGTCAGCGTTCTGGTTGCAAATGATCTGGCTGGGCAAAAGCTCCTATGTCACGGTCACCGGCAAGGGTGACAACGGCGTGCCCCTGCCGCTGCCGCGTGGCGTGCGCATCGCATCACTGGGCGTCGTGGTGCCGTGGATCGCCATGACCGTGGCCATCTACGGCATCATCATCATCGGCGGCTTCGTCACCGATATCGGGCGGGGCGTGATGGAGCCGACCTGGCGGCACATCCTGACCGGCTTCGCCATCGAATGGAATGCGCATGGTCTGTTCTTCGCGGGTTCGGCCTGGGATTCGTTTTTCGTGACCGTCATGGTCTCGGCCATCGCCGCGCCCATCACCGCATTGGTCGGCATTCTCACGGCTTATGTGCTGACGCGGCATGATTTCATCGGCCGCCGCACGTTCGAGTTCGTCACCATGCTCGCCTTCGCCATTCCCGGAACGGTGATTGGCGTGGCCTATATCGTGGCGTTCAACGTGCCGCCGATCGAGATCACGGGAACGGGCTTGATCCTCATCATCTGCTTCGTCTTCCGCAACATGCCGGTGGGCGTGCGGGCGGGCATCGCGGCGCTCAGCCAGATCGACAAGTCGCTGGACGAGGCCTCGTCGACGCTGGGCGCCAGTACGGGCTACACCGTGCGGCGCATCACGCTGCCGCTGCTCAAGCCGGCGATCATCGCCACCCTGGTATTCTCTTTCGTTCATGCCATGACGGCGGTCAGCGCCATCGTCTTCCTGGTGACGGCACGCTACAACATGGCGACGGCCTATATCGTCAACCGTGTCGAGGCGGGCGAGTATCCGCTCGCCATCGCCTATTCATCACTGCTCATCCTGTTCATGCTGGCAGTCGTCGTCGGCATCCAGTTGCTGGTCGGCGAGCGCAAGCTCGGGCGGCGCGGCGTGTCGCTCACATCAACCCCGTCCGGAGCCAGATGATGTCCCGCGCCGCCTCCGTCCGCTTCGAAGATGTCTCCAAGTTCTACGGCAGCGTGGGCGCGGTGCGCGGCATTTCCTTCACGGTGGAGGCTGGCACGCTGGTCACGCTGCTCGGCCCGTCCGGTTGCGGCAAGACCACCACGCTCAGGCTCGTGGCGGGGCTGGAGCTTGCGACAGGCGGGCGCATTCTGATTGGCGACGAAGACGTGTCGCGGCTGGGTGCGGCAGAGCGCGACGTCTCCATGGTGTTCCAGAGCTATGCGCTGTTTCCTCATCTCAGCGTGCTGGAGAACGTGATGTACGGGCCGCTTGCGTCGGGTGCCAAGCGGGCGGACGCCGAGCAGATGGCGCGCGAGAAGCTGGCGCTGGTCGGCCTTGCCGGGTTCGAGGCCCGCTTGCCCTCCGAAATGTCGGGCGGTCAGCAGCAGCGTGTCGCTGTGGCACGCGCCATCGTGCTGGAGCCCCGCGTGCTGCTGTTCGACGAGCCGCTGTCCAACCTCGACGCGAAGCTGCGCCGCAAGGTGCGCGACGACATCCGCGACCTGCAGCAGCGCCTTGGCCTCACAGTGCTCTATGTCACCCATGACCAAGAGGAGGCGCTGGCCGTTTCTGACAAGGTGATCGTCATGGACAATGCCGTGATCGCCCAGGAAGGCACGCCCGAGGATCTCTACGAGCGACCGCAGAGCCGCTTCATGGCGGATTTCATCGGCGAGGCCAACCTCATCGAGGGTGCGTTTTCCCCCACCGATGGCGGCACCATGTTCACCGCCAAGGGCGTATCCCTGCCGCTGGGAGCCATGGTGATTCCTGCCGAAGCCTCGATGATCGCGCTGCGACCTGATCGTCTTGGCCTGACGCCCACACCTTCTGGCGTATTGACCATCCGGCGAAGGGCCTATCTCGGCCATGCCTGGGAATACACGCTGGATGCGCCCTGGGGCGAGGTGCTGGTACTGGCACCCGCGCGACAGCCCGCCCTGGCGACAGGGGCCAGGGTCGACCTCGTGATCGAGGCGGGTGCAGCCATCGCGCTGAAGGCGGACAAGCAGCGGGTTTAGGGAGTGTTGCCACACTGGACGCATTCAACACCCCTTGTTTTGCCCCATCGATCACGCTAGGCCACAGGCGAGTTACTGCGACTGACACGCATCTTCCAGCGTGCATTCCTGCAGCAAGCGACGGCCACAGCGGAGGCGTTCATGAAAGTCGTGATCCTCGCGGGTGGCTTGGGAACAAGGCTGTCCGAGGAAACGGATATCAGGCCCAAGCCGATGGTCGAGATCGGTGGTCGGCCCATCCTTTGGCATATCATGAAGTCCTATGCCGCGGCTGGCCTGACGGATTTCGTGATCTGCTGCGGCTATCGCGCGGCAGAGATCAAACGCTACTTCTCGGAGTACCAGTCGCTCAACTCCGATATCGTGGTTGATCTCAAGGCCCGCTCCATCGAGATCCTGAACCCTGTGCAGGATGATTGGCGCATCACCCTTGTGGATACAGGGCTTCACACCATGACAGGTGGCCGCCTGCGCCGTGTGATGCCCTACCTTGGCACTGACACGTTCTGCATGACTTACGGCGACGGTGTTGCCGATCTCGACATCAAGGCGCTGGTGGCGTTCCACAAGTCCCATGGCCGCAAGGCGACCGTGACGGCCGTGCCTTCACCGGGCCGGTTCGGGATTCTGGAGTTGAACAACCAGGATCACGTGGAGCGTTTCCGCGAGAAACCGGCGAACGAGATGGGCTGGATCAACGGCGGCTTCTTCGTGCTGGAACCTTCTGCCATTGCCTATGCGAGCAACGACACCACGGTGTGGGAGCGTGAGCCACTGGAGAACCTGGCGCGGGATGGCGAGCTCAGGGCCTTCCGCCATACCGGCTACTGGAAGCCGATGGATACCTTGCGCGACAAGCGCGAACTCGAAGACCTCTGGACCAACGGCACCGCACCCTGGAAGACGTGGTGAGCATGACGGATCGACCGAAAGGCGACACGCCTTCACTGGGCGATTTCGACCGATACGCCGACACGTATGATGCCGCCGTCAACAAGGCCATCGGCCTGCCCGGCCTCTCCGTGGACTTCTTCACGGCGGCGAAGATCGACCACATCAATGCGTTCCTCCAGCAGCATTTCGCGGCCGGCCAGCCGCTTAGCCTGCTGGATGTGGGCTGCGGTGTCGGCAATTATCATCCAGGCCTCAGGGCGGATAACCGCTGCATCGTCGGCATCGATGTCTCGGCGCAGAGCATCGAGACCGCGAGCCTGCGTCATCCCGATGTCGATTATCGGGTCTATGGCGGCACGGATATCCCGTTCGAAGCCTCACGGTTCGATTTTGCCATGGCGGTCTGCGTCTATCACCACATTCCGCCCGCACTGCGCCCCGCGCTGACCGCAGACATCCGGCGTGTCTTGAAACCGGGAGGCTGGTTCGCCATCCTCGAACACAATCCGCTGAACCCGCTGACGCGCCGCGTGGTGGATCGCTGCCCGTTTGACGCGGATGCTGTGCTGCTGAAACGGCAGGAGGCGGAAGTGCTCATGCGCGACGCCGGCCTCGCCTGTATCAGGACCGAGTTCATCCTCACCGTGCCAGTCAAGGGGAGGGTCGGACGGGCTGTCAATCGCACCTTCGCCTCGCTGCCGCTCGGAAGTCAGTACATGACATTCGGGCAGCGGGTTTGAGCTGTCGCATCGGCGAAAGTCAAAAATGAATATGCCGTCGATCCAATCTGATGGTTTGATGATGAAGCTTGTGCGTTTCGCGCTCATTGGAGCCTTGACCGGTTGCACTTATGCACTGACGACCCTGTCGCTCTATCGCGGTCTTGGCATCCCCATGCTGTGGGCAAGCATCATGGGCTATCTCGCCATTTTGCCGTTTTCGTTCCTGGGGCACAAGAAGTTCACTTTCCGGTCCAATGGAAAATATTCGAGAGAATTTTTTCGTTTTGCGATCTCTTTTCTCTTCGGGCTTTCGGTCACGATCGTCATCGTGATGATCGTCGAGAAAAATCATTTCAACGATCTGTACGCGATCATCCTTCCCATATTGATTGTGCCAATCTCGAATTTCATCCTGTCCAATCTCTGGGTTTTCAGGAATCAGTCCTGATCCGGAACATCAATTCGAGCGTGAAGTTCCTTATCTTTGAACGTCCTTCTTCGAGAGAATGAACTCCATCTGCGAGAGCTTTGCGAACGGTTGGCGAATGAAATCCAACGCTGCGGTCAGCATCTGAAGCCAGGGAACAAGCGGATGGTAGATGGCAGGATGATCCCGGTCTGCCTTCACCAGGCCGAGGCGGCGCAACTCCTCGAACAGAGAGATGCTCCAGAACGGTGCGCCCTGCGTGTAGTTGAAACGCTCAACCCGCAACCCGCACTCATCGGCCAGGCGGGACAGGCTTTCATGGCAAAAAAGCACGAAATGCCGTGGCGTATGATAGCCTGCCCACGAGCGGTGCCGAAAAATCCGGGCATCCAGGGATTTGAAATTCGGTGTCTTCAAGACTATGAACCCGCCATCCTTGAGATGATGGGCCGCCTTCGAGAATATGTCTCTTGGATTGGCAACATGTTCGATCAGGTTCAGCATCAGAATGATGTCAAATCTGTCGGTTGAATCGTAGTCTTCAAATCGTCCACAAAAATAGTGATGGCCCTTTGATCGGGCCACAGCTTCGGCCGCTGGATCGATATCGACAATCGTGGTCCTGTTCACCCGGGCATCGGCTGCCTTCATCAGATCGACCAGCCAGCCGGTGCCACCGCCAACATCAAGGATGGAAACCGTTTCTCCGTTTATTCCTTTAAGGATTTTCCCGAATTTCCTCCGGTCAAGATATTCCTTGATCTTGACCGCGACACTCTTCTTGCCAGAGACAAACGAATAGTAATTGCCCGGATAAATATCGGACAGTTTATCCGACAGCATCGGCGCTATATACAAAATGTCGCATCGCTCGCAGTGCAGGAAATCATACGGATCACTTGAGGTGAAATACTCGATGTCATGCGCCCGTGCATGGAATTTCGCTTCGGAGGAACCGCAGTTGGGGCAAGACATTCAGAGGTTTTCCAGTTCCAGTTTGTCAACACTCCCTAGCGCAGGCTGAACAGCTTGAGAAAAGCTTGAGCATAGCTTGAACGCCGCGCAAGCAGCACATCACCCATCGGCGTTGTCATCAGGAAGCGCTCCAATTGGGGGAGGTTGGTATACGATACCGTCGGTTCCCAATGGTGCAGCAAATGTCGGTTGAACCCGGCACCACCAAAGGTACTGGACACCGGCCCGTCACCAAACATGCGGGTGATAGCCCCGTGCGGTGCGCGGAAATAGTCGATCGTCGGATCAGCCTCGTCGTCGCGGTGCTCCAGCAATTGTCTCAGGGCACCAAAGAACGGGAAGAACACGGCAACCGACAGCACCCAGCTGGCGGCCACATAGGGCCCTGCCAGCGCAAAGGTGCCGAGAACCACCGCCGCGTGAATCACCAGGCCGATCAGCAGCACGGCGATATCACGGCTTTCAAAGCTCTCCCTAGAGCTGCCCTTCTTGTCACCGTCGCTGACACCCGATGCCTCATCCGCCACCCGGCTTGACGCCGGTCTGGCTTCCCGCACGCCACTCACGAACTTGCCTCTCGAGAGGTAAACCTCGACGGCCCGGAGGCCAAACAGGGCCTTGACCAGAAAGACAAGGTTCAACGGGAAGAAATAGGTATGCTCGGTGTCATCCGGGCTGCCGATGGCGCGATGGTGCTGGAAATGAACGATACGGTAACGCCTGACGCTGGTGCCGATCAGAGAGCCTATGAACACGTCGCAGAGCAGGTCGCTGCGCGCCCGATCAGTCGCAAGATTGAAATGCGCACCTTCATGAATGAACAGCTGGACATAGGCGATCCAATAGCCAGCCGCCAAGGCAATCAGAAGGGTGATCAGCACGGATCCCCCGGAAGCGGCCTGGGCCATCGCACCGGCCAGCATCACCAGGACAATCATCACGAAGCCCAGGGCCAGATCACGCCAGACCTTGCGATAATCAGGCTTCAGACCTTTCAGGAAATCCATGTAGTTCCGGCCATCGCGGCCAACCAACTGGCCTCGAACCTTGTGGAAGCTTCGGCTGTGATCGTCGATCAGTGCCATGGGGAATGAATCTCGACAGGATGGGAGGGCGAACAGAGATTGGCGCGAAGTCGGAAGGCGCGGGATGTCGCTTTACTGCTTCTCGTGTCACGTCGCAATCTTTCTGCGGCCGTGAAGCAGGGTCAAAGTGCCACCCTCACATCCCGCAGCAACGGTGCAGCCCGGTCCTTGTCCGAGAGGATGGCCTCGCTTGCGCCCACCGGCCAGGGAATTCCGATCTCGGGATCATCCCAGCGCACCCCGGCGTCGTGTTCGGCGCTGTAGTAATCCGTGACCTTGTAGACAAGTTCCGCCCCGTCCGTGAGCGTGCAGAAGCCATGCAGGAACCCCGGCGGAACCCAGAGCTGACGGCCGTCAACGGCCGATAACTCCACCGCGACGAAGCGGCCGAAGGTGGGCGATCCGGCGCGGATGTCGACCGCCACATCCAGCACCGCGCCCGCAATGACACGCACGAGCTTGCCTTGGGCGCGGGGTGTCCGCTGGAAATGCAGGCCACGAACGGTGCCCTTGCGGGCTGAGAGGGACTGGTTGTCCTGGACAAAGGCTACGGGGCCTATCTCTGCCGTGAAACGGTCAAGACGGAAGGTTTCAAGGAAAGACCCACGGGCATCGCCAATGCGCTTTGGTTCGATCAGGACCACATCGGGGATGGCAAGGCGTGTAAACTGCATGAGCCTGTCCCTACGCTGTCTCGTCGGCGATCTGCCGTAGATAGTGTCCATAGGCGATCTTGCCAAGCGCCGCGGCCAACGCCAGCAGCTGTTCGCGCCCGATGAACCCGGCACCTCCGGTGACAATGCCGCTGCGTGACATGGCAAACTTTGCTTGAGTGAAGGGAAACGGTACCACCGCTAGGGGTGGATTGCGCAAATGTCTTTTCTCAACCGCGAGGAAGTCTACCGCCTGCCTATGCTGACATAGGTCAACCCGTGTCGGCGGACCTCGTCTGGCGCGTAGATGTTGCGCAGGTCGATCAGCAGGGGATGGCGCAGAAGCTCTCGAACCCGCTTCAGATCGAGCGCCCGGAACTGCTCCCATTCCGTGACGATGACGAGGGCGTCCGCACCGTCCATGCAGGCATAGGGATTGGGCGCATACTCAACACCATGGAGAACGAGCCTTGCCTGCTCCGTTCCCTCGGGATCATGGGCGACAATGCTGGCACCATTGTCCTGCAGGCCCCGGATGACGTCGATGGAAGGCGCATCGCGCATGTCGTCGGTATTGGGCTTGAAGGTCAGGCCAAGCACGGCAACCCGCTTGCCCCGGACATCGCCTCCCATGGCGTGGATGACCTTGCTGGCCATGGCGCGCTTGCGATGATCGTTGACACTGGCAACCGTCTCGACAATGCGCAGCGGCGTGCCGAAATCCTGTGCGGTCTTGATCAGCGCCAGCGTATCCTTGGGAAAACATGAGCCGCCATAGCCCGGCCCGGCATGAAGAAACTTGCTGCCGATGCGGTTGTCGAGGCCGATGCCACGGGCCACCTGCTGCACATCCGCGCCCACCGCTTCGCACAAGTCAGCGATCTCGTTGATGAAGGTGATCTTGGTCGCCAGAAAAGCGTTGCCCGCGTACTTGATCAGCTCCGACGTCCGCCGGTCCGTGAACAACAGGGGGGCCTGGTTGAGATAGAGCGGCCTGTAGATCGCCCGCATGGCCTCCCGCGCAGGTTCGTCCTCTGCTCCGATGACGATGCGGTCCGGACGCTTGAAA
Source organism: Hyphomicrobiales bacterium (assembly GCA_031378805.1). Taxonomy (GTDB): domain Bacteria; phylum Pseudomonadota; class Alphaproteobacteria; order Rhizobiales; family Beijerinckiaceae; genus JADCCX01. The sequence continues at coordinate 28,500 of JANNEO010000100.1, read as the reverse complement.
TCGCTGATTGCAGCACCTTCGCGCAGGAACTCGGGGTTCGACACCACGGAAAAACGGGCGTCAGGACGCGCCTCGCGGATCAGGCGCTCCACCTCGTCGCCGGTGCCGACCGGAACGGTGGACTTGGTGACGATGACTGCATAGCCCGTCAGCGCTTCGGCAATCTCCCGCGACGCGGCATAGACATAGGTGAGGTCGGCGTGTCCATCGCCCCGGCGTGACGGCGTGCCTACCGCGATGAAAATGGCATCGGCCCCCGCGATTGATGGGCCAAGGTCTGTCGTGAAGGAGAGCCGCCCGGCACCTGCGTTCTTGGCCACCAGCTCAACCAGCCCTGGCTCGAAAATCGGCATCACGCCCTCAGCGAGTCGGGCGATCTTGGCGGCATCCTTGTCGACGCAAATCACGTCATGGCCGAAATCCGCAAAACAGGCTCCGGATACCAGCCCGACATAACCCGATCCAACCATCACAATACGGGCCATGGGACAGCAAACTCCTGAACGTCAGCCCATCCGAAGAACCGGATCGCCAGCGCGGCGGCACACTAATGCCTGCTGCCCGGAAAACAAGGGGAACGGCAGACGGCAGAATGCTCTCGTTGAACGAACACACCTACATCGCGTCCGCCGTCATCAAGGTGGCATTGCCGCCCGCCGCCGCGGTGTTGACCGTGATGGTCTGTTCCGTCGCAAAACGCATGAGGTAATGCGGCCCGCCCGCCTTTGGCCCGGTGCCGGAAAGGCCCGAGCCGCCAAAGGGCTGCACGCCGACCACCGCGCCGATCATGTTGCGGTTGACGTAGATGTTGCCAACGGAAAGGCGCTCAGTGATGCGGCTGACGGTTTCGTCGATGCGGGAATGGATGCCGAGCGTCAGACCGTAACCCGTCTGGCCTATGGCATCGATGACGGCATCAAGTTCCCTGGCCTTGAAGCGCACCACATGCAGCAAAGGGCCGAAATGCTCTTCCGTCAGATCCTGGACACTGTCCAGCGCGATCACATGAGGTGCGACATAGGAGCCAGCACAGGCGGGAAGAACCCCCGCATGGAGCACGCGGCGCTGCGCTGTCATTGCGGCAATGTGCCGATCCAGCCGGACTTTCGCGGCGGCATCGATCACTGGCCCGACATGGACCTGGAGGTCGCGCGGATCGCCGATCTTCAACTCCTTGGCGGCACCGATGATCATGGCGATCACCTTGTCCGCCACGTCCTCCTGCACACACAGCAGGCGCAGGGCAGAGCAACGCTGCCCCGCCGAGCGGAAGGCTGACATCACCACATCATCCGTGACCTGCTCCGGCAGCGCAGTCGCATCCACGATCATGGCGTTCAGGCCACCCGTTTCGGCGATCAGCGGCACGATGGGACCATCCTTGGCAGCAAGCGCGCGGTTGATGGCCCGCGCCGTCGCTGTCGATCCGGTGAAGGCAACGCCTGCAATGGCAGAATGGGCGACCAATGCTGCGCCGGTGCCGCCGCCACCCAGCACAAGATGCAACGCCGCTACCGGGATACCAGCCTCATGCGCCAGGCGCACGGCCTCGTGCGCGATCAGCGGCGTCTGCGGTGCAGGCTTGGCAACCACCGTGTTGCCAGCGGCCAGCGTCGCCGCGATCTGGCCCAGGAAGATCGCAAGGGGAAAATTCCATGGCGCGATGCAGGCGAAGACGCCTCGGCCGCGCAGGGCAAGGTGGTTGCTCTCACCTGTCGGCCCCGGCAGGACAACGGGTACCGAGAAATGCCGCCTGGCTTCGACCGCATAGTAGCGACAGAAATCCACAGCTTCACGCAGTTCCGCCAGCGCATCATCCAGCGTCTTTCCTGCTTCGGATTGCAGCAAGGCCAGGAACAGCGGGGACCGGACCTCCAGCAGGTCAGCCAGCCTGTCAAGCGCAGCCGCTCTCATCGCCACCGGCGTCCGGTCCCAGACTGGAAAGGCGGTGGATGCCGCTTCGACCGCACGGCCGACATCGCCTTCGCCAGCCTCGACGAAAGCGCCGATGGGCTTGCCGTCGATGGGGGAATGCAATGGTGTCGATCTGCCCTGAACAGGCTTGCCGCTGATAAGGGGTCTGGCTTCCGCAAATCCTGTGTGGCGCACCTTCTCTACGGCATCCTGCTGGGCGGCAAGGCTTTCACGGTGGCCGAATTCAAAGCCTGACGAGTTGCGCCTGTCAGGGCCGAAAAGCGCGGCGGGAAGGGGTATCGACAGGTTGTTGGCTGCATCGGCAGAACCGAGCTTTGTGGCGGGACGCACCAGCAGCGCCGCGACAGGCACTGCAGGATCGCCAGCCACGCTCACGAAAGAGGAATTCGCACCGTTCTCCAGCAAGCGTCGCACCAGATAGGCCAGCAGATCCTGATGTCCACCCACCGGCGCATACGTGCGGCAGGCGAAGCGGTTGTCCTCCGCCAGAAGGGCCTTGTAGCTGGCATCGCCCATACCGTGCAGGCGCTGGAATTCGTAGCCCTCGGGACCACCCGCCATCTCCGCGATGGTAGCGATAGTCAGCGCGTTGTGGGTGGCAAACTGCGGATAGAGCAACGGGCGCAGGTCCAGCATCTGCCGTGCGCAAGCCACATAGTTCAGATCGGTCATGGCCTTGCGGGTGAAGACAGGATAGCCCGCCAGGCCGCGCTCTTGCGCACGCTTGACCTCGCTGTCCCAGTAGGCCCCTTTCACCAGCCGCACCATGAAGCGCCTGTCATGGGCGCGGGCCAGCGCCGCCATGTGATCGATGACGGCGGCAGCCCGCTTCTGATAGGCCTGGATTGCGATGCCGAAGCCGTTCCAGCCCGCCAGCGAAGGCGCTGCCACCACCCGGTCAATCACGTCGAGAGACAATTCGAGCCGGTCAGCTTCCTCTGCATCGACAGTGAAGTTGAGATCACTCGCCTGCGCCATCTCGGCCAGCCGGATGACCTTCGGTACCAGCTCCTTTATCACGCAGGGTTGGTTCATGGCCTCATAGCGCGGATGCAGCGCCGAGAGCTTGACCGAAATGCCGGGCCGTGCGGGCAGGGGATCGTTGCCCGCACGGCTGCCGATCACCGCAATGGCATCCGCGTAAGAACGATAATAGCGCTCGGCGTCCTGCGCCGTGCGTGCGCCTTCGCCCAGCATGTCGAAAGAGTAGCGAAAGGCTCGTGCCGCCCCGGCACCGGCCTTGTCCAGCGCCTCGCCGATGGTCTGGCCCAGCACGAAATGCGACCCCATGATGCGCATGGCCTGGCGCGTCGCCGTGCGCACCGCGGGCAACCCGATGCGTTTGGCGACCAGCCCCAGAACGCTCTCCGGCGTCTCGCCGGGCTGGATGATGCGCGCCGTCAGGCCCAGTGCCCAGGCGGAGGCGGAAACCAACAGGGAGTCGGATTTCGACTGGTGATGCTCGAAATCACCCTGTCCCAATTTGTCCTCGATCAAACGGTCGGCGGTGGCGGCATCTGGCACCCTCAGCAGCGCCTCGGCCAGCACCATCAGGGCCAGCCCCTCCTTGGTGGACAGCGCATATTCCCGCAACACCTCTTCCACGCCGCCAATGCCGCCTTGAGCCGAGCGAATGGCCTCGATCAACCGTGTGGCACGGCTGTCGATGCGCCGCTCGGAATGCTGCGGCAGCGCTGCCTGGCGCAGAAGAGCAGCCGCCATCGTGGTGTCGTCAGCGGCATAAGGCGCGGCAAAGACTGGCACTGGAGAAGGAGTGGACATGAGGGCGCTCGCAAAAAACGTTAAACCGTGATATCCATCACAATAGACGCCTTCAGTGCCAATTTAAGCCAGATATTTGCGAATTGTATGGCTGATATCACTGCAAGACTATGTTTTGACAGTGGTATCAACGGTCAGCGGCCATACACATCTTCGATGCGGACGATATCGTCCTCGCCCGTGTAGGAGCCAATCTGCACCTCGATGATCTCGAGGGGGATCTTGCCTGGGTTCACCATGCGATGCACGCAGCCCAGCGGCAGGTGGATGGCCTCGTTCTCCCGCACCATGGAGACACTGTGATCGACCGTGACCTCCGCCGTGCCCTGAATGACAACCCAGTGTTCGGCCCGGTGGAAATGCTTCTGCAGCGACAGCCTGCCGCCTGGCACCACATGGATGCGCTTGGCCTGGAAGCGCGGACCGATGTCGATGCGCTGATACCAGCCCCACGGCCGGAACATCCGGTTGTGCTCGTCCGCCTCCTTGCGGCAATCGGCCCTGAGTGCCGTCACCAGCTCCTTCACCTCACCAGAGCGCGCCCGCGATGAGACCAGGACGGCATCCTTGGTTGCAACCACGATCACGTCATCGAGGCCCACCACCGTCGTCAGTGTGCCATCGCTCTGCACAAGGCTGCGGCGCACACCGATGGTCTTGACGTCGCCAGATTCGACATTGCCTGCTTCGTCCTGAGGCGATGCTTCCCACAGCGCATCCCATGTGCCGATATCGGACCAATCCGACGCATAGGGCGTCACGCCAGCCTTTACGGTCTTCTCCATCACGGCGAAGTCGATGGATGTCTTGGGTGCGGTCTTGAACAGATCCGCGTCGAGGCGGATGAAATCCGTGTCGCGCTGGCCCTTGGCGTAGGCCCCTTGCGCAGCCGCAAGAATTGCAGGCACGAACACTTCCAGTTCTGCCAGCATCAGGTCGGGCGAGAACAAAAAATTGCCGCTGTTCCAGAGATAGCCCTCAGCAATATAGGCAGCGGCGATCACGGCGTCTGGCTTTTCCTTGAAACTGCGCAGCACAAAGGAACCCGTGCCCGCGATGGCTTCACCCGGTGCGATATAGCCATATCCCGTGGCTGGAGCAGTGGGCTTGATGCCCAGCGTCATGATGCGCCCGGTGGCGGCTGCCCGCCCGGCTTCGCGCGCAGCAGCACAGAACCCGGCGGCATCGTGAATCAAGTGATCGGCGGCCAACATCAGGCAGAGCGTGTCTGGCCCCCGCGTTGTCGCCAGGTGGATCGCGCCCGTCGCCACGGCGGCAGCTGAATCCTGGCGGCTCGGCTCCAGGATGATATCGGCTTCGACACCGATGGCGGCCAGTTGCTCGCCGATCAGAAAACGGGAATCGGCGCTGGTGATGACAACGGGTTTGCCGAACCCAGCCTCCCCGTTGAAACGCGTGAGCGTGCGCTGGAAGGTCGAGAGACCGCCAAACATGGGCAGCAGGTGCTTGGGCATGGACTCCCGCGAAGCGGGCCAGAGCCGCGTTCCGGCACCGCCGCACATGATGGTCGGGACAATGATCATGAAGAATCACCTGAGGCCGGGAGACTGAACGAGAGTGTTGTCTGATCTCATTTAATGCCAAGGTCACTGCAAAAGTTCCAGCCTTTACCCTCGCGTATGTCCCCAGAAGGTCGGCAGTGGCTTCAGCAGCGGTCTAAGCTTACCGCGATCGAGCATCAGGTCCGCCTCGGCCTGCGCTGTTTCAAGCACCTTCGCCTCGTTGACGCTCTTTACCCGGCGATCCTCCATCAGCACCTTCCCGTTGACGATGACGGTCGCAACATCATTGCCATTGGCGAAGCAGACCAGACGGAACACCGGCATGTGCAGCGGATAGAGATGCGGGCGCGCCAGATCGACCAGCACCACATCCGCCTTCTTGCCTTTCTCCAGGGAACCGATCTCACGCTCCATGCCTAGCGCCCTCGCCGCATCGATGGTGGTCATCTCCAGCGCCTTGCCCGGCGGCAGCACCTTGGGATCCTTGAAGAAGGTCTTGTGGTAGTGCATCGCCTGCTGCATGTGCCGGAACATGTCGCCGCTCCGGTCCGGCGCTGTGGCGTCCGATGCGATGGCGACGGTGACGCCCGCGTCCATCAGCTCGATCGCCGGGCACCGTGCCAGCACTGACGCGATGGCGCTGGGATTGTGGGCAATCTTGGTGTCCGTCTTGGCGCAAATGGCGATCTCCTTCTTCGTCAGCCCGGTGGCGTGGGACAGCAACGCTTCAGGCCCCAGGATCCCCAGCTTCTGGGCGAAGGCGACGGAGCCCGTGGTATGACCGTCCTGCGTGAACACCAGCCCGTTGTCTCGCGCCAGGCTGCTCACCTGCCGGGCCTGCGCCATGGCCTGTTCCATATCGGGCGTTGACAGTTCCTTGTGGTGCTCCTCGCGCAGCGTTGGCGTGATCAGGGCGATGTTGAGGCGTTGCCCGTGCTTGCCGTGCCAGCCCTTGATCAGCGTCCGGCACGTTGCCAGCTGCTGCTCGTAGCTCACGGGATAGGTCTGGGCCTTGCTGCCCTTCCAGCGACCATAGGTGAGCGGATGGGGTGGCCGCGTAGGACCGACAGCCACGAAGGAGCGGGTGCCAACCTCCTTCACGCCGTCGCAATGCGCATCGCCATAGACCGGCTCGTCCGTGCGCAGGATGGTGTCGCCGCCGCCCAGCAGCGAAACGCCCGTGGTCACACCGAAGCGAAGGCGCTCCAGCGCGGCGAGCTGCGCCTCGGCCCGCCAGAATTCAGGCGTCGAGCCTTGCGTGTAGGTGAAGCCGCAGGCGTCATACCAGAGGTCGGAACGTCCACCGCCCAGTGTCTTGATGAAGCCATGGCCCGCATGGGCATGGGCATCGATCATGCCGGGCATGACGATCTTGGCACGGGCATCGATGACTTTCTTCGCGCTATGCTTTGCCATGACCTGCGCGGTGGTGCCGACAGCGACGATCCTGTCTCCGGTGATGGCAACGGCTCCGTCTTCGATGACACGGCGCTTGCCATCCATCGTGACGACGATGCCGTTGATGATGAGGATGTCAGCCATGGTTCGCTCCTTTGGCAATCCGGTCGATGCGCGGGATCAGAGACAGCAATTCGCGCGTGTAGACATGCGAGGGGGCTTCGAACACCCCTTCGGTTTCGCCGATCTCAACGATCCTGCCGGATTGCATCACGGCAACACGGTCGCACATCTGGCGCACCACGGCGAGGTCATGGCTGATCAGCAGCATGGTCAAACCTGTGGCATCGCGCAGATCCTTGAGAAGGTTGAGGATCTGCGCCTGAACGGAGACATCAAGCGACGAAGTTGGCTCGTCGCAGATCAGCAGCCGGGGCCTCGCCCCCAGCGCCCGGGCGATGGAAATGCGCTGGCGTTGACCACCGGAGAAAGCGAAAGGGAAGCGATCAGCATGGGCACGGTCCAAGCCCACCGCCTCCAGCAGCAATCCCGCATCCTGTGTCGCTTCAGCCTTGGTCGCGGCAAGGCGATAGAACAACACCGGCTCGGCCAGGATCGCACCCACGCGCATCCGCGGATTGAGCGAGGCATAGGGATCCTGGAAGATCATTTGCAGTGCCTGACGCGAGGCCTGTCGTGTGCGGCCTGTGGCGGTGGCTCCGGCGATGGGCCGCCCCTCCAGCAACACCTGACCCGAGGTTGGCTTCACCAACCCCGCGATGACGCTGGCGACCGTGGTCTTGCCGCAGCCGCTTTCGCCCACGAGGCCAAGCGTTTCACCCCGGCGAACGTCGAACGACACACCGTCCACGGCCCGCAAGGTCCGCCCCCGGCTGCCAGGCAGCCAGCCTCGGGAGGTATAGTCAACCACCAGATTGTCGACGCGCAGCATCGGCTCGACGCTGGCCCGGCTCGCAACCGGCTTCAGCGCGGCAATGGCCCGGCGTGCCGTTTCGGCCTTGCCAACACCCTCGGAAAGCACCGCGAAGCGCTCGAGCCTGCGGTCGAGGCGCGGCACCGCCGCCAGCAGACCTTGCGTGTAGGCGTGCCGGGGGTGGCGCAGCACTTCGGCCACCAGCCCCTGTTCCACAGCCTTGCCCCGCACCATCACGGTCACTCTGTCAGCGGTTTCCGCCACAACGCCCATGTTGTGCGTGACGAGCATGACACCGAGGCCGCGGGTGCGGGCGAGATCCTTGATCAGAGCGAGGATCTGCGCCTGGATCGACACATCGAGCGCGGTTGTCGGCTCGTCCGCCACCAGCAGTCGGGGATTGCACGACAGGGCCGCTGCGATGACGACGCGCTGCCGCTGACCGCCCGACAGCTGGTGCGGATAGCTCTTCAGCCGTCGCTCCGGTTCAGGAATGCCGACAGCCTGCAGCAAGTCCAGCGCCCGCAGCCGCGCTTCGGAAGCACCAAGGCCCAGATGAAACCGCATCGTCTCGGTCAGCTGGCTTTCCACTGTGAACAGTGGGTTGAGGCTGGTCATGGGATCCTGGAAGATGACCCCGATGTCGCGCCCGAGTTGAAGACCATGGCCCTTGCCAGTTGCAGCATCGAGGATGACCCCGCCAATGCGCATGGTGCCGCCTGTCACACGCCCCGGCCTTTCGATGAGGCCGATCAGCGCGTTGGCGACCGTTGTCTTGCCCGCACCGGACTCACCCACAACGGCGTGGATTTCGCCAGGCGCAATGGTGAGCGATACATCGTCGACTGCGACAAGCACGCCACCTGCGCCATCTGGGTACTCGACCCTCAGCTTGTCGATGGCGAGGGCGGGAACGGAAGCCGCGCTCATGCCCGCTGCCGCAATTTGGGATTGAACCGGTCGCGCAGCCAGTCCCCGATCACGTTGACCGCAAGAACCAGGATCACCAGGGTGAGGGCCGGAAACAGCGCGATCCACCAGATGCCGGAGAACACGAACTCATTGCCGATGCGGATCAGCGTGCCCAGCGACGGATAAGTCGGCGGCATCCCGACGCCGAGGAACGACAGGGTCGCTTCCGTCAGCACGGCGCCGGCCAGGTTGATCGTGGCGATGACGAGCACCGGGCTCATCACATTGGGCAAGATATGCCGAAACATGATGCGCGTGGACGGCAGGCCGATGACGCGTGCGGCCTTGATGTAGTCCCTTGCGCGCTCCACCATCGTGGCGGCCCGTACGGTGCGGGCATATTGCACCCAGTCGTGGATGGCGATGGCGCTGATCAGCACGAAGGGGACGTTGCGCGGATTTCCCGCCTCGGGAAAGACAGCGCGGGCCAAACCCGCCACCAGGAGCGCCAGCAGGATGGTCGGGAAGGACAGGATGACATCGCCAATGCGCATGATGACGGCATCCGTCCGCCCGCCGAGATAGCCTGCCACGAGGCCCAGCGAGACACCGATCAGCGCCGCCACCAACACTGATCCACCGCCGATCAGGATCGACACGCGCGCGCCATAGAGGATGGCGGACAGCATATCGCGGCCCTGGTTGTCCGTGCCCAACAGGAAGCGTCGGTCGCCACCTTCCGCCCATAGCGGAGGAATCTCGCTATCCGCCAGATTGAAAGAGGCTAGATCAAGCGGATTGCTGGGTGCCACCTGTGGCGCAAACAGCGCAAGCAGGAGAAGCGTGCCTGCAACCATGCCAGCAAGCAAGACAGGCAGCGGCGGGCTGGCGCGGCGCAGCGTGATCACCCAGCCCAGCACACGCTTAATCCTCAAGGCACCGATTACCGCCGTGACAAGACCCGGCATAGCCATCAGGCAGCCCGCGTGCGCAGGCGCGGATCGACCAGCGCATAGATCACGTCGACGGCCATGTTGATGCTGACGAAGATGAAACCGACGAACAGGAGATAAGCTGCCATCACGGGCAGATCGACGAATGATACGGCCTGGATGAACAGGAGGCCCATGCCGGGCCACTGGAACACGGTCTCGGTCACGATGGCAAAGGCGATGAGTGCGCCGATCTGCAGGCCCGTGACGGTGATCACAGGCATCAGCGCATTGCGCAAGGCCAGCTTGCGGTGGATGTAGCTGGCAGGCAGCCCACGCGCCCGTGCATAACGGATATAATCCGACGACAACACGTCGATCATTTCCGCCCGCACCAGGCGCATGATGAGCGTGACCTGGAACAGCGCCAGCGTCACCGAGGGCAGCACCAACGAACGCAGACCGCTCGACGTGAGAAAGCCGGTGCTCCACCAGCCGAGCCTCACGACATCGCCCCGGCCAAAGGAGGGCAACCATTTCAGCCATACCGAAAAGACGAGGATCAGCACGATGCCGGTGACGAAGGTTGGCGTGGAAATACCAACGAGCGACACCGTCTGGATCAGGCGCGTCAGCCACCCCTCAGGCTTGAGCGCACAATAGACACCCAGCGGAATGCCGAGCAGCAGGGCCAGCAGCGTCGCCACCAGCACAAGCTCGAGCGTTGCGGGCAATCGTTCCGCGATCAGGCCAGCCACCGGCCGCTGGTTGCGAAAGCTGTTGCCGAGATCGCCGGTTGCCACGCGGGCCACGAACTTGCCGAACTGCACAACGACAGGTTGGTCAAGGCCAAGCTGCTGGCGAAGTGCGGCCTTCTCGGCAGGAGTCGCATCTTCCCGCGCCATGATCAGCACCGGATCACCGACATAGCGGAAAATCACGAAGGCTACCGCCGTGACAGCCGCCATCACCATCAGCATCTGGGCCAGGCGGGAGAGGATGATGCGGATCATGGGGAGTGCGCGATAACCCTTCTCCCGCAGGGGGAGAGGGAACGGTTGCGGCTCGCCACGCTTCGATCTCCTCAATTCACTTTCGCAAACCAGAGCCGCACATATTCATCCGCAAACACCGGCACCTCGATCGCCTTCTTCATGGCCCAGGCCACGGGCTGCTGGTGCAGCGGGATGAAATAAGCCTCGTCCCGCGTGATCTTCAGGGCTTCGGTCAGGAAAGCGCGGCGTTTGGTTTCATCCAGCTCCACCGCCGCCTTCTTGGTCAGGTCGTCAAGCCGGGGATCGGCCAGCCCGTTGGGGTTGTTGCCTCCAAACGCGCCACCCTTGGAATGCAGCAGCGCGGAAGCCACGGAATAGCTGTCCATGGGCGGCAATGTCGCCCAGCCCAGAATATAGGCATCGCTCTCGCCCTTGTCGACGAGCGGAAAATAGGTCGCGCGGCTTTCCGTCTTGAGGTCGACTGTCACGCCAATCCGGGTCCACATGGCAGCAATGGCCACGCAGGTCTGTTCATCGGCAATGTAGCGGTCGTTGGAACAGTTGAGTTTGGTCTTGAAGCCATTGGGAAAGCCCGCTTCCGCCAGCAGCTTTTTGGCCGTGTCGACGTTGAAAACCAGCGGTGCATCAAGCGCCGCCGCGTAGCCAGGGATGGGCGGAGCCACCATGGTGCCGACCGTGCGCGATTTCGCCCGCATCACCCGCCGGTGAATCGAGTCGAGATCGATCGCGTGCCACAGCGCCTGGCGCACCCGCCTGTCTTTCATCGGGTTGGGCCGACCGGGATCGCCCTGCAGTTCCGCACGGTGGTTGAGGCCCAGGAAGATCAGGCGCAGCGATGGCTCCTCCACCACTTTGAAACCATCCGCGCCACCGATGCGGGCGAGATCCTGCAAGGGTGCGGGCGCCATCATGTCGATCTCGCCTGAAAGCAATGCCGCCACGCGCGTGGCATCCGACTTGATCGGCCGGAACTCGATCCGCGTCAGGTTGTGCGCCGCCTTGTCCCACCAGTTCGGGTTGACGTTCATGATGGTGCGGTTGTCGGGCTGATAGCTCTCCAGCACGAAGGGTCCGGTTCCGTTGGCATTGGTCGAGGCGAAGGTGGTGACGCCCGTGGTGGTGTTGCCCGGCGTCACGGCGTTGTTGGCCTCCAGCCAGGACTTGCTCATGATGAAGACGCCGGAAAGATCATTGAGCAGCAGCGGGTAGGGGCCGTTGAGCGTGATGTCGACGGTGAGGGTGTCCACCTTCTCTGCCTTGGTGACGTTGGAGAGGTTGCCCTTGGCCCGCGATCCAGGATGGATGAGACGTGTGATCGACGCCACCACGTCATCGGCTGTGAAAGCCGCGCCATTGTGGAACGTGACGCCGGAGCGCAGCTTGAAGCGCCAGCGGTCAGGGGCCTCGATGGTCCAGGAGGTCGCCAGCGCCGGCTCGATCTGCAAGTCTTTGTTGCGCCGCACCAGCGGGTCGTAGATGTGGTGGTGCATGTTGGAAGTGAAGCTCTCAGTATGGGCGTAGGGGTCCATCGTGGCGATGTCGCCTTGCGAGGACCAGCGCAGCGTCTTCGCCTCGGCAATCCCCAAGGACACCGTGAAAGCAGCTGACGCCACCAGCCCTGCGAGACGCCTGAGATGTGCTGATGCCATGGTCCTGTCTCCCCCTGAATTTTCCTAGCTAAGGCCAGATGGAGCCTGTCCGTCAATGGTGCTTGTCCAGCGGTCCGTGCAACACCCTTGCCAAGCCTGATGCCACTGGCCTAGCCTTTGCATTCGGATGAGCTTCAGCATCAAGGGAGACGGGAACATGGTGACCTTCAGGACAGGCTTCGGCGTGGCACTCGTTTTCGCGCTGGCAACGGGTGCAGCCAGTGCACAGGAGCTGAAGACGGCCGTGGATGGTACGTTTGCGCCACATGCCTTCCCGGACCTTGCGACCGGCGGCATCCAGGGCTTCAATGTTGATCTTGCCAAGGCGGTGGGTGAGAAACTGAAGCGCCCGCTGAAGATCGATTCCGCCCAGTTCTCGGGCCTTTTGCCGGCCATGCAGGCAGGCACCTACGATTTCATTGCAGCCCCCGTGACCGCCACGAAGGAGCGCGCGGAGAGCATGTTGTTCACCGAAGGCTATCTCAACACGGATTTCCAGTTCGTGGTGGGACGCAACGAGCCGGTCGCCACCAAACTCGAGGATTTCAAGGGCAAGGTCGTGACCGTGAACAAAGGCTCTGCCTATGATTCCTGGGCGCGGGGCCTGGAGGCGCAGATCGGCTGGACGGTCGAGAGTTTCGGCACGCAGACCGATGCGGTGCAGGCCGTGATCGCTGGTCGTGCCGCCGCCAACATCACGGGCAACACCGTGGGTGCATGGGCCGCCAAGCAGAATCCTGCCTTGAAGCTCTCCTACCTGCATTCAACCGGCCTCGTCTGGGCCATGACCATCCGCAAGGGCAACGAACCGATGCGGGCCAGCCTCGAGAATGCCATCGAGTGTCTCAAGCTCGACGGCACTGTCGCCCGCCTGCATGAAAAATGGTTCGGCACCAAACCAGCTTCCGGCTCCGCCGCCGTGACCGTGTTTCCGGGAACCGGCGTGCCTGATCTGCCCGGCTATGATGCCACGCCGCGCACACCTTCCTGCGGTTGAGCGCCGCTGATGGTGGTTGGTCCTGCGGTGACGCCCATTCTCGACGTGCGCCGCCTTGTGAAGAGTTTTGGCGCGGTGCCGGTCCTCAGAGGCGTCGATCTCGCGGTGCAGCCCTCGGAGTTGGTCTTCGTGATCGGACCATCGGGATCGGGCAAGTCGACATTGCTGCGCTGCTGCAACCGGCTGGAGGATCCTGACAGCGGCACAATCGTGGTGGATGGCACCGACATGCTGGCACCTTCGACCGATCTGGCGGCCATGCGGCAAACGATCGGCATGGTGTTCCAGTCCTTCAATCTCTATCCGCACATGACGGCCTTGGGAAACGTGACGCTGGCGCTGCGCAAGGTGCTGAAGCTGGCCAGGCCGGACGCCGAGGCGAGAGGCCAGGCAGCGCTCTCCCGTGTCGGCCTGGCCGACAAGGCGATGGCCTATCCCGCAGAACTCTCCGGTGGGCAGCAGCAGCGCGTTGCCATTGCGCGGTGCCTGGCGCTCGAGCCGAAGATCGTGCTGTTTGACGAGCCAACGTCCGCGCTTGACCCTGAACTGGTGGGGTCCGTGCTTGCCGTGATGCGCGATCTGAAGGCGGCGGGCATGACCATGGTGGTCGTCAGCCACGAGATGCGCTTTGCCCGTGACGCGGCAGACCGCGTGATCTTCATGGACCAAGGCGTCATCGTGGAAGAGGGGCCACCTGCCGCCATCTTCGGTGCGCCGCAAGAAGATCGCACCCGGGCCTTCGTGGCCGAGATCATGCGGTGATGGAATATCACTGATGGATTTGGCGCATTTCCTCGACACGTTCCTCCGCCCGGATCTCATCCGCTCGAGTCTGCCGCTGATCGGCAAGGGTATGTTGATCACCCTCGAGATTGCGATCGCCGTGATCCTCACCGGCTTCGCCCTGGGTTTCGCGCTGGCTATCCTGCGCGCACGCGGCATCAAGGCCGTGAATGCGCTGATCATTGTTTGCGTCGATGTCCTGCGGGCCCTGCCGCCGCTTGTGCCGGTTTTGCTGGTCTATTTCGGTTTGCCGAGCCTTGGCATCAGCCTGTCGAGCTTTGCCGTCCTGTGGCTTGTGCTGTCGCTTGTGCTGGCGGCCTTCGTGGAAGAGATCGTCTGGGCAGGTATCTTGTCGGTCCGCAAGGGCCAATGGGATGCGGCCCGCTCCACTGGCCTTGGTTTCATGCCGACGCTCACCCACGTGATCCTGCCGCAGGCGGTGCGGCTCACCATCCCGCCGCTCACCAACCGCACCATCGCCATCACCAAGAACACGGCATTGGGCACCGTGATCGGTGTGGGCGAAATCCTCAACCAGGCCACCACCGCGGTATCGTTCTCAGGCAATGCCACGCCGCTGATGGTGGGGGCGGTCGCCTATCTCATCATCTTCATCCCTGTGGTCATGCTGGGCGGCTGGATCGAGCGCCGCTTCGCCTGGAAGAGGGCGTAGGCGATGGACCTGATCACGCAGCAGTTCTTCAACTTCGACATCATGCGGCAGGCCTGGCCGCTGATCCTCAAGGGCCTGACAATGACGTTGCTGATCTGCGCGGCCGTGATCCCGCTAGGGTTGGCGGGCGGCCTGCTGGTGGCGCTGGCCTCGCAGGCGAAGAGCGCGGTGCTCCGCCGCAGTGTCTCTGCCTGCATCACCCTGTTCAGGGCGCTGCCGCCACTGGTGCTGCTGATCCTGATTTATGCTGGCTTGCCGTTCGCCGGCATAAGGCTCAGTCCGTTTGCGGCGGTGTGCCTGGCGTTCCTGCTCAACAATGCCAGCTTTTATGGCGAAATCTTTCGCGCCGGCATCGAATCGGTCGGGCGGGGCCAGTGGGAGGCCGCCCGCTCCACTGGCCTTCGCCCCGCAGCGATAATGTCTCATGTCGTGCTGCCCCAGGCTGTGCGCAACGTCTTGCCGGATCTGGTGTCCAACACCATTGAGGTGGTGAAGCTCACATCGCTCGCCTCGGTGGTGGCCTTGCCGGAACTGCTGCACTCCGCCGAAATGGCGCGATCCGTCACTTACAATTCCTCTCCTGTGGTCCTGGCGGCAGGCATCTATCTCCTGATGCTGTGGCCCTTCGTCCGTCTCATGAGCCGCCTTGAGCACCGCGTCGCCCAATAGAAAGACTGTTCCATGCCGCGCATCATCACCGTCGCCGCCGCCCAGCTCGGGCCGATCCAGCAGGCTGAGGGCCGCCAGCAGGTGGTGGCGAGAATGCTGGACCTGATGGAACAGGCCAAGGCAAGGGGGGCCGATTTCATTGTCTATCCGGAGCTGGCGCTCACCACCTTCTTTCCGCGCTGGCACCATGCCGATCGCGCCGAGGCTGACCACTGGTTCGAAGCAGACATGCCCAATCCTGCCGTGCAACCCTTGTTCGACAAGGCGAAAGCTTGCGGCATGGCACTCAGTTTCGGTTATGCCGAAATGACGCCGGACGGGCATCATTTCAACACCTCGATCCTGGTCGACCGCGAGGGCGCAACCGTCGGCCACTATCGCAAGGTGCATCTGCCAGGCCATGTTGAGTTCGACCCCCTGCGCACCCACCAACATCTGGAGAAGCGCTATTTCGAACCGGGTGACCTGGGCTTCCCGGTCTGGCGCACCATGGGCGGACTGTTTGGCATGTGCATCTGCAACGACCGGCGCTGGCCCGAAGTTTACCGCGTGATGGGCCTGCAGGGTGTCGAGATGGTGACGCTGGGTTTCAACACGCCGTCGGTCAACAGCCAGAAGGCAAGCGAGGCCCTGGAGGAACGGCTGTTCCATCACCGGCTCTCGCTGCAGGCGGGCGCCTATCAGAATTCCACCTGGGTCGTGGCGGTGGCGAAGGCGGGCAGCGAGGATGGCCACCACCTGATGGGCGGCACGATGATCGTCGACCCCGATGGCAAGGTCGTGGCGGAATTGCCAGGCGAGGAGGACGGCGTGCTGGTTCATGCCTGCGATCTCGATGCCACACGCTTCGGAAAGGAAACCATCTTCGATTTCAAGCGCCACCGCAGGCCAGAGCATTATGGACGCATTACCGCGCAGGTCGGCGTGGTGGAACCGGAGTGATGGAGTCTGGCATTGAGGTCGTGCGTCCTTCGAGGCTCCGCTTCGCTCCGCACCTCAGGATGAGGAATTTGAGTGCAATGCACGGTTTTCCTCATCCTGAGGTGCGAGCCAAAGGCGAGCCTCGAAGGATGCACAACCTCTGAACAACAACAGAAAGACCATGCTGAATGACCGACTTTTCCGCCGCCTTTTCAGACCTCGCGCCCATGGAACGCTACAAGCTGCTGTGCGCAGCGATCTGCCCCCGGCCCATCGCGCTGGTGACCTGTGTTTCGGAGGACGGCGTGGTGAATGCCGCTCCGTTCTCGTTCTTCAACGTCTTCTCGGAAGAGCCTGCGCTGATCGTGCTGGGTCTGCAGCATCGGCCTCAATCCGATGGCAGCCGCGTGCCAAAGGACACCAGCCGCAACATCGCGGCATCCGGCCAGTTTGTCGTCAACATGGTGGATGAGGCGCTGGCAGATGGCATGAACATTACCGCCATCGATTTTCCGCCTCACATTAGCGAGATCACGGCGGCGGGACTGACGCTGAAACCTGGCGTGACACTTGATGTGCCGCGCATTGCCGAAGCGCCTTTCGCGTTCGAATGCCGGAAGCACACGACGATGTCGTTCAGCCCAACGCGGGAACTGCTGATCGGTGAGGTCGTCCATATCCACGCCCGCGCCGGTCTCGTGGACGAGAAGACGCTGCGGGTCAGCCTGACAGAGTACAAGCCGGTGGGCCGGATGTTTGCCAATGGGTATGCACGGCAGAACGACCGGTTTGATCTGACACGCGAGAGTTATGCGGAATGGGCGGCGCGGCGGGGAGGGTGAGCCTCGTCAGGCCGCTTTGGTCAAGGTGAAGTCAACGTGGACGGAATCGTAGGGAAAAATCACGCCTCCCTTCGAACGCTCCAGCACGCCCGCCAGAATCAGGGCTGTCACGTCACCATGCACCGCCTTGACATCACGCCCGACGCGCCGGGCAACCTCTCGGATCGAGAGTTCGCCCGCGCCAGTCATGGCCCGGATGATTTCCCATCTTTTGGCGGTCAGCACCTTCCACATGAGCTCGGGGGAAAGGAAGGAAATGAAAGCGCCTTGGGCCTCACCTGAAAAGGCCGAATGCACTTTGCCCTGCATGTCATCCAGTGTAGAAACGCCAATCGTGACTGTGCTGGTCATGCCATGTGTCCTTTCTTCAGCCATTGCCTGACATCCTCTAGGAAATCCGTTTACAGCCTCTCGATTCCTGCAAATGCATAGTCGACCTCACGTTCGCTGATATGCTTGTGATCGCCCTTCCCAGCTTCGTTGTCATACCGCATGAGACACCTTTCATCGACGACAAGCGCCAGCCTGTATTTGTAGCGATGATTTGATCCTCGAACCGGGTTCGGAACTTCCCAGACCGCGATCTCGACGAATGCGTTATCACTGACTGCAAATCGGTTGCGAAGGAGCAAAATCGCCTTCATGTTGGAGTATGGTCCAACATCACTGATGTTGTCAAGAACTCCAACACTTCACCGCCCAAACACCACAGCCCCCAACGCCATCGTCACAGCCGCCTGCGTCGGATCGATCACCGGAATGCCGAGCGCATCCTCCAGCGGCTTGCGGTGCCGCGCCATCCCGGCGCAACCCATGACGATGACATCGGCGCCGTCCTTCTCCTTCAACTCACGCCCGACACTGATCATCTTCGCCAGTGTGCCATCGCCAGACGCCGTCTCGGCCACGCTCATGTCCAACGGGCGTTCTCCTGCCAGCCGTTCCATCAGGCCCATCTCGCGCAGATAGCGGATATGGCGGCGGATCGAGCGCTGGGCGATGGCAATGACACCGAAGCGGTCACCCCTGGCGAGCGCCGTCAGCACGCCCGCTTCGGCGATGCCGAACACTGGGCGCGTTGTGCCTTCGCGGCAGACATGCAGGCCAGGGTCGGAATAGCAGGCGATGATGAAGGCATCGGACCGGTTGTCGCTTTCCACGAGGCGCCTGAGCGGCATCTTCACTTCTTCGACATGCGCCTGATTTTCCACGCCGTAAGGGCCTTCCTTCAGCGTCGTGCAGAGAATCTCCGGCCCCTCCGCAAACATCAGCGGTTTCAGCGCCTCTGTCAGACCATCCGTCACGATCTGGTTGGAATTGGGATTGATGACATGGATGCGGGCGCGGGACATCTGTGGGCAAAGCTCTCTTGCACAATGACTGACGGAGGTGAATGCTGAGAGCGAGACTGGTCCATTGCCTGGGGCGAGGCAAGTCATTGCGACAAGTGATCGGCAAGTGGAGACTGGAATGACACGACCGGCATTCGACATGGTGATCCGGGGAGGCACCGTCGCCACAGCGACCGATGTGTTCAAGGCCGATGTCGGGATCATGGGAGAGCGCATCACGGCGCTGGGTGAGCGGCTTGGTCCTGGCCTGAGCGAAATCAATGCGAAAGGGCATTTTGTGCTGCCCGGCGGGATCGACAGCCATTGCCACATCGAACAGCTCTCGGCAGGCGGCCTGATGAATGCCGATACCTGGGAGAGTGCCACGACCTCGGCGGCTTTCGGCGGCACCACGACGGTGATTTCCTTTGCCGCCCAGCATGTCGGCATGGAATTACCGCAAGTTCTGGAGGACTATGCAGGGCTGGCAACCAAAGGTGCGATCGTCGATTATTGCTTCCACATGATCATCGCGGATGCCACCGAGCGCCTGATCAGGCATGATCTGCCCGCAGCCATCAAGGCTGGCCACGCCTCGGTCAAGCTGTTCATGACCTATGACCGCTTGCGCGTGCAGGACGAGCAGGCACTCGATGTGCTGCTGACGGCCAGGCAGAACCGCGCACTGGTCTGCGTCCATGCTGAGAACCACGGCATGATCGCCTGGATGGGCAAACGCTTGCTGGAGCGCGGCTACACCGCGCCAAAATATCACGCCGTGAGCCATCCTCGCGGCTCTGAGACGGAAGCTTTCGAGCGGCTGATCGCCATGGCGTCCCTCATCGATCAACCTATCATGATCTTCCATGTCTCGACCCGCGAGGGTGCGGCGATCATCCGTCGGGCGCGGGGCGAAGGCCGCAAGGTCTTCGGCGAGACTTGCCCGCACTATCTCTTCATGACGGCGGCGGACCTGGATAGACCGGGCCTAGAAGGGGCAAAGTGGATGTGTTCGCCTCCACCCCGGCAAGCCGATGATCAGGCCGCCCTGTGGCAGGCTCTGGAGCTTGGTGATCTCCAGACCGTGTCCTCTGATCACGCACCCTATCGCTTCGACGTCACGGGCAAGCTGAGTGCCGGCACGAATCCCAATTTCAAGCAGATCGCCAATGGCCAGCCAGGCCTGGAAACACGCCTGCCCCTGCTGTTCGATGCCATGGTGTCGAAAGGTCGGATGGGCCTGATGAAATTCGTGGAACTGACCGCGACAGAGCCTGCGAAGATCTACAACCTGCATCCCCGGAAGGGCTCTATTGCGATTGGCGCAGACGCCGATATCGCAATCTGGAACCCGCGCCGGAAAGTGACGCTCACGGATGCGATGATGCATGACCGGACGGGATACACACCTTTCGCGGGGCGCAGCGTGACGGGCTGGCCGGAGACCGTGCTGCGGCGCGGCGCGGTCATCGTCGCGGATGGCAAGCGCCATGCTCCGGCAGGATCGGGCCGCTTCCTGCCGCGCAGTGGCGGAAAGGCAGCCGAGCCTACGGGGAGACTTTCGCCAGAGATGGACCCCCGCCGGAATTTCGGGGCCAGGCTCTACTGAGCGTGGCTGGTGGCCTTTCAGAAGTCGACTGAAGCCAAGCCCGGTTTACTGGACAGAAAGCAGGAAAGCACGGCGTTCAGCAGCGTGTTGGTCCATAACGGCACTTCCGCAGCATATTTTCTCGACTGGGATCACACCAGCGGCAAGCCCACATAGTTCTCGGCAAGCGCGGTTCTGGCCGCGACCGATGACGCAAGATAGGCGAACTCGGCCTCCTGCATACGCTGCTCGAAGGGCGAGTGATGATCGAAGCGGTGCAGCAGCGTGGTCATCGACCAGGAAAACCGTTCGGTCTTCCAGATGCGGTCGAGCGCCCGAGCTGAGTAATGGTCGATACCAGCAGAGGACGGGTCGCCGTAGAATTCTGCCAGCGCCTCCGCGAGATAATAGGCGTCGCCCGCCGCAAGGTTCAGTCCCTTGGCGCCCGTGGGCGGCACGATATGGGCGGCATCACCCGCCAGAAATAGGCGCCCGAAGCGCAACGGCTCAGCCACAAAGCTGCGCAGGGGGGCCACGGATTTCTCGATGGACGGACCCGTCACCACCTTGTCCGCAGCTTCGGGATCAAGCCTGCGGCGCAGCTCGTCCCAGAACGCCTCGTCCGACCAGCCCGCCACATCCTCATCCGCACGGCACTGGATGTAGTAGCGGCTGCGCGTGCTCGACCGCATGGAGCACAGCGCAAAGCCGCGCTCATGCCCGGCATAGATCAGTTCATGCGAGCAGGGCGGCACATCGGCAAGCACGCCAAGCCAGCCAAAGGGATAGACACGCTCGAACAGTCCGATGGCATGAGCCGGTACGCTGGCCCGGCTGATGCCGTGGAAGCCATCACAGCCCGCGATGAAATCACAGGCGATGGTGTGGCTGACGCCATCTTTCTCATAGGTCACGCTGGGTGAAGTTCCGTCGAAATCATGCAAGGCCACATTCTCGGCTGCATAAACAGTGGGCAGTTCCGCGGCGGCGCGACCATCCATCAGGTCGCGGGTCACTTCGGTCTGGCCATAAACTGTGACATGCCGACCGCCTGTCAGCCCGGCCAGGTCGATGCGCAGGCGACGGTTGGCGAAGCCGAGGGCAAAGCCGTCATGCACGAGACCTTCCCGGTCGAGGCGCTCCGCCACGCCCGCCTTGCGCAGAAGACCGACCGTGCCCTGCTCCAGTACGCCAGCCCGGATGCGCCCCAGCACATAGTCGCGGGACTTGCGCTCCAGGATCACGGCATCGACCCCCGCCTGCGCCAGCAGCGCGCCAAGGAGCAACCCGGCAGGGCCTGAGCCGATGATGACGACGTGGCGACGTGTTCGGCTCATCGGTCAGCGACATCCTCTCCAGCTTTGGTTCAGCCCGATTACATGCGGCGGGGCGACAGTTGCAACCGAAACTATCGTGCCTGGGAAATCCACAGCCGGGCCTTCAGCGGTTTTCGTTGACAGCGCAGGCCAATTGCCAATGATGGTTCAAACAAGAGCCGCCGATGGATGCGGCCAGGATATCGGATGTCCTTCATGACCACGGATGCCTTCACCACCCGCCCCGAGATCAAGGGCACGTTCGGCGTGGTCGCCTCGACACACTGGATCGCTAGCAGTGTCGGCATGGGTGTGCTGGAGCGTGGCGGCAATGCCTTCGATGCGGGTGTGGCGGCGAATTTCACGTTGCAGATCGTGGAACCCCATCTGAACGGCCCAGGTGGGGACGCACCCATCATGGTCCATGACGCAAAGTCCGGGCGCATGAAAGTGATCTGCGGCCAGGGAATCGCGCCGAAAGGTTTGTCGATTGCTCACTGCAAGGCGCTCGGGCTCGACATGGTGCCAGGTTCCGGCCTGCTTGCGACCTGCGTTCCGGGCACATTCGACGCGCTGATGCTGGTGCTGCGGGACTATGGCAGCGTGGCCCTGCGCGAGGTTCTGTCACCTGCCATCCATTACGCCCGCCATGGCTATCCCGTAGTGGAGCGCGTGACCGCCACCATCAACACCGTGCGCAAGCTGTTCGAGGAAGAATGGCCGACCTCCGCCGCTCTCTATCTGCCCGATGGGCAGCCTCCCGCACCGGGCTCGCTGTTTTGCAACACCGTGCTCGCCTCCACCTACGAGCGGATTCTGCATGAAGCGGAAAGCGTGGGAGGTGACCGCGAGAGCCAGATCGAGAAGGCACGGCGGGTGTGGGCCGAGGGCTTCGTGGCGGAGGCCATCGACCGCTTCTGCTGCAGCCAGGAACTGATGGATTCCTCGGGGCGCCGCCACAAGGGCGTGCTGAGCGGAGACGACATGGCGCGTTGGCGGGCCAGCGAGGAAGACCCTGCGGGTTACGACTACGGCAGGTACCGGGTGCTCAAGCCCGGAGGATGGTGCCAGGGCATCGCCACCTTGCAGCAACTGGCGCTCCTCAAGGGCTTTGATCTCGACGGCATGGATGTGCGCGGGCCGGACTTCGTGCATCTCGTGGTGGAGGCCGCCAAGCTTGCCTTCGCCGACCGTGACACCTTCCTGGGCGATCCCGATTTCGTCGATGTGCCGCTCGATATCATGCTGTCCGATACCTACAACGATCAGCGCCGCACGCTGATCACAAGCGAGGCCAGCATGGAGCAACGGCCAGGCCACATTCCCGGTCGTGGCAAGGCCATCGCGCTCACGGTATCGGATGGCAAGCGCGAGGCCGTGGGGGCCATGGGCGTGGGCGAGCCGACTGTGGGCGAGATCGTTGGAGCCAACGGCGTCATGCGGGGCGACACCGTCCACTACGATGTCATCGACAAACACGGCAACATGATCGCGGCCACGCCGTCCGGTGGTTGGCTTCAAAGCTCGCCCATCATTCCGGACCTTGGCTTCTGTCTGGGCTCCCGCGCCCAGATGTTCGTGCTCGATCCCGAACACCCCTCCGCTTTGGGTGAGGGACGCCGTCCGCGCACGACGCTCTCGCCCACAATGGCACTGCGCGATGGCAAGCCGTATCTCGCCTGGGGATCACCTGGTGGCGACCAGCAGGACCAGTGGATTCCGCAGATGTTCCTGCGCCACGTCCATGCCAATATGAACCTGCAGGAGGCGATCGATGCGCCTGCATTCCATACCGAGCATTTCCCGCAGAGCTTCTGGCCCCGCAAGGCGCGGCCAGGTGTTGTCGTGGTGGAAAGCCGTTTTCCCGCCGCCACCATCGCCGAATTGAAGCGCCGTGGGCACACCGTCGAGATTGGCGGCGAGTGGAGCGAAGGACGCCTGGTGGCTGCCGCGAAGGATGGCCCGATGTTGAAGGCCGCCGCCAATCCGCGCGGAATGCAGGGCTACGCGGTGGGGAGATAGTGCCATGACCTGGTCGATCATTGCCAAAGACCCAGCCACAGGCCACATCGGCATAGCCGTCACGACCTGTGCCTTCGCGGTGGGCGCGCGCGTGCCGTTCATTGCGACAGGCGTCGGTGCCATTGCGACACAGGCCTTCGTCAATCCGTTCTACGGCTCACGCGGGCTGGAGCTGTTGAAGGCTGGTGCCGGTGCCGCTGATGTCGTCCGGATCGTGACCGGCTCGGATGAGGGGCGCTCGGATCGGCAGGTGCATGTGCTGGACGGGCAGGGGCATTTCGCCACCTACACGGGTGACAGCTGCGTGCCGTGGGCAGGACATCTGGTGCGCGGGCATTTTTCCGTTGCGGGCAACATGCTTGCTGGACCACGGGTGATCGAGGAATCGGCAAGGGTCTTCGCACGTGAAAGCGCCATGCCCTTCGCCCGCCGGTTGATTGCGGCGCTCGATGCAGGACAGGCCGCAGGTGGCGACAAGCGCGGCAAGCAATCCGCCGCCATTCTCATCCATGACGGAGAGGAGTATCCGCTGATCGACATCAGGGTTGATGACCATGCCGAGCCGCTGGCGGAACTGGCACGACTCGAAGCGGTGAGCCGCCAGCGCTATATCCACTATCGCACCTGTATGCCGACACGCGCCAACCCGGCCGGCGTGCTGGGGCGGGAGGAAATCGAGAAACGCATCGCGGAATCGATCGCTTTGTCGAAAGACTGACGTTTCGCAAGAGCGGCATAAACCATGAGCGGCACGGAAACTGCTTGAATTGTGCCGAAGACTTGCGACTGTACGACATCCTTGGAGGACGACCATGAACCCGATCAAGATGAACCCGATCAAGATGCACCCGATCATCAAGGCAGCTGCTGCTGCGCTCATGCTGACCGCGACCGCGATGACGGCTTCAGCGCAAGGCAACCTGCGCATTGGCCTGGCTGAAGATCCTGATGCGCTCGACCCCACGACCGCGCGCACCTATGTGGGACGTATCGTCTTCGCCTCGATCTGCGACAAGCTGTTCGACATCGATGACAAGCTGAATGCGGTTCCGCAGCTCGCGCTCTCCCACGAGACATCCGCCGATGGCAAGGTGGTCACCATCAAGCTGCGCCCCGGCGTCAAGTTTCACGATGGCGAGCCGCTGGATGCGGAGGCCGCGAAATACTCACTCGAACGCCACATGACGATGCAGGGATCATTCCGCAGGCCAGAACTCTCGGTGGTTGATACGGTAAGCGTGGTGGACCCGCTGACCATCCGGCTTACCCTCAAGTCGCCCTTCGCACCGCTAATCGCCCAGTTGACCGACCGCGCCGGCATGATGGTCTCGCCCAAGGCTGCGAAGGAAGCGGGTGACAAGTTCGGCCTGAAGCCGGTCTGTGCCGGTCCCTACCAATTCGTCGAGCGGGTGCAGCAGGACCGCATTGTGGTGCAGAAATTCGCGGATTACTGGGACAAGGACAATGTGCATATCGAGCGCATCACCTATCTTCCGGTCATCGATTCCACCGTACGCCTCGCCAACCTGCGTTCGGGACAGCTCGACCTCATCGAGAGGGCGCTGGCCACCGACATCAAGGAAATCCGCGCCAACACCCGCCTCAAGCTCGTGACTGCGCCGGAGCTTGGCTACCAGGGCATGACCATCAACGTGGGGAAGGGCGAAGCCGCCAAGGTCTTTGCCGACAAGCGCATCCGCATGGCGCTGGCCGCATCCATCGACCGGGCCGCGATCAACCAGGTGGTGTTCAACGGCGAGTTCACGCCTGGCAACCAGTGGGTGGGGCCGACCAACCCCTATTTCCAGCAGAAATTCCCGGTGCCAGGCCGTGACCTCGTCAAGGCGCGCAAGCTGATCACGGAGGCGGGCGTGAAGACGCCGATCCCAATCGACTTTATGGTGCCCAACAACCCCGAGACGCGGCAGGTCGCGGAGGTGATCCAGGCCATGGCGGCGGAGGCCGGTTTCGAGATGAAAATCCGTGTCACGGAATTCGCAACCTCGCTGACCGAGGCGGAAGCCGGGCGCTACCAGGCCTACATGCTGGCCTGGTCCGGCCGCACCGACCCTGACGGCAATATCTTCTCCTTCGCCAAGACCGGCCAACCCAACAACTATGGCGGCTACAGCGACGCTGAAGTGGATGGCTGGCTCGACGAGGCCCGCATCAAGAGCACTTTGGCTGAACGCCGCGCCATCTACGAGAAAGCCACCGCGAAAATGATCGATGAGGGTGGTATCGTCTATCTCTACCACCGTCTCGTGATCATCGCGCATCAGACGCGCCTGACCGGCTTCACCCAGATGCCCGACGGGCTCGTGCGGGTGAAGGGGTTGAAGCTGAATTGAGGCTGGGTGCTGGCATGAGCGTTGTGCGTCCTTCGAGGCTCGTCGCTGCGCTCCTCGCACCTCAGGATGAGGAGGGTTGCGCATTGCAATACACCAACGGTCCTCATCCTGAGGTGCGAGCCAAAGGCGAGCCTCGAAGGACGCACGACACCTATGCACACCTGCAAGCCGACTGCTGAAACACGATGCTCAATCTTCTCGGCCAGCGACTCCTGCAACTGATCCCGACCGTGTTCTTCGTGTCGGTGATCATCTTCCTGCTGCAACAATTGCTGCCGGGCGATCCTGCAACTGTCATGGCGGGAGAGGAGGGCGATCCCGAAGTCATCGCCCAGATTCGCAAGCAGTACAGGCTCGATCAGCCTTTGCCGATGCAATACCTCTACTGGATCGGTGGCGTGCTGACCGGAAACCTGGGCGAATCCATGCGCCTCAAGGCCAGCGTGTCGGACCTGGTGATCCAGAAATTTCCGGTGACGCTGCAACTCGCCTTCATGGCCATCATCATCGCGCTCGCCATCGGCATCACGGCGGGTGTCATCTCGGCCGTGAAACGCGGCACGGCCTGGGACTACGGCGTGAACGTGCTGTCGCTGTGGGGCATATCGACCCCCAATTTCTGGCTTGGCATCATGATGATCCTGCTGTTTTCGGTGCAACTGGGATGGTTGCCAGCCTCGGGCTATGTCAGCCCGTTCGAGGATTTTTGGGCGTCACTCGCCGCCACGATCATGCCGGCGTTTGTCCTGGGCAATTCCATCGCGGGCGTGCTGATGCGCCACACGAGGGCGTCGATGCTGGAGGCGTTGGAGAGCGACTATGTGCGCACGGCCCGCGCCAAAGGGCAGTCAGAGCTGCGCATCATCATCCGCCATGTCATGCGCAATGCCCTCACGCCGGTGATCACGCTGGGTGCGCTGGAGTTTGGCACGCTTCTCTCCGGTGCGGTGCTGACCGAGCAGATTTTCACCATTCCCGGTTTCGGCAAGCTGATCGTCGATGCCGTGTTCAACCGGGACTATGCCGTGGTGCAGGGCGTGGTGCTGGTGACTGCTACCACCTATATCCTGCTCAACCTGCTGGCGGATATCGGCTATATCCTGGTCAATCCGCGGCTGCGGAGCAACTGAATGTCTGCCGCAGCAAGCACGCCGTCCATCCCCGCTGTGTCCGAAAGTCCTGCACGCCGGGCCTGGGCGAAGCTGCGCCACCGCAAAGGGGCGATCATCGCCCTCGTGGTGCTGCTGCTGATCGCTTTCCTGGCCATCTTCGCGCCGCTTATCGCGCCACATGATCCCATCAAGCAGGGCTGGACCAGCGTGCGCAAACCACCCTCCGTGCTCTACTGGTTCGGCACGGACGAGGTTGGCCGCGACCTGTTCTCGCGCATCATCCATGGTGCGCGGGCCTCGCTGTCGGCGGGCGTGATCTCGGTCAGCATCGCGTTGCTGCTGGGCGTGCCCATCGGCCTGCTGGCGGGCTATCGCGGCGGGTGGGTGGACGGCGTGATCAGCCGCTTCACGGATGCCATGCTGGCCTGCCCGTTTCTCATTCTGGCCATCGCCATGGCGGCCTTCCTGGGGCCATCGCTCTCCAACGCCATGATCGCCATCGGCGTGACCGCGATGCCGATCTTCATTCGCCTCACCCGAGGTCAGGTGATCGCGGTGAAGGTGGAGGATTATGTCGAGGCCGCGCGCTCCGTCGGCAACACGCCATTCCAGATCGCCTTCAGGCACATCCTGCCCAACATCGCGCCGCAACTGCTGGTGCAGGCGACGCTGACCATCGCCACCGCCATCATCGCCGAGGCTGCACTGTCTTTCCTTGGGCTGGGCCAGCAGCCACCACAGCCCTCCTGGGGATCGATGCTGAACTCGGCCCAACGCTTCCTGTCGAATGCGCCGTGGATGGCGGTGTTTCCCGGCCTCGCCATCTTCGTGACGGTGCTGTCGTTCAACCTGCTGGGGGATGGATTGCGCGATGCACTCGACCCGAGAACCTCGGATCGCTAGACGCTCATCCGCCGCCGGATCTCGTCCTCGTCCATGGAGGCGCGGTCGCCCGACAGCGTGACCTCGCCGCGATCCATGACATACCACTGATCCGCCAGTTCCCTGGCGAAATCGAAATACTGCTCGACCAGCAGGATCGCCATATCGCCCTTGTTGCGCAGATAGGAAATGGTGCGGCCGATATCCTTGATGATCGACGGCTGGATGCCCTCCGTCGGCTCATCCAGCACAAGCAACTTGGGGCGTGTCACCAGCGCCCTCGCAATCGCCAGTTGCTGTTGCTGTCCACCGGAGAGATCGCCACCGCGACGACCCAACATGCTCTCCAGTACCGGAAAGAGATCGAACAGTTCCGCAGGAATATGGCGATCCGCGCTCTTCAGGGGCGCAAAGCCCGTTTCGAGATTCTCCCGCACCGTCAGCAACGGGAAAATTTCGCGGCCCTGCGGCACATACGCGATGCCGCGCCGGGCGCGCTCTTCGGGGCGCAGACCAGAGAGCGATGCAGCGTCGAGCGCGATATCGCCTGCCGAGATGGCCTGGTGGCCGACGATGGCGCGCATCAGCGAGGTTTTCCCGACGCCGTTGCGCCCAAGCACGCAGGTCACCTCGCCTGCCTTGGCCGCAATGGTGACTTTGCGCAGCGCCTGTGCCGCGCCATAGTGCAGATCGATTGAAGCGACGGTCAGCATGGGTGCGGCCTACCCTTCTCCCCTTGCGGGAGAAGGTGGCTGGCGGATGCCAGCCGGATGAGGGGTCGCGCGGTGCTATCCATGGGACGCCTGTGCATGCAGGAATGGTGGTCGGTTCGCTCTGCGAGACCCCTCATCCGACCTTCGCTGACGCGAAGGCCACCTTCTCCCGCAAGGGGAGAAGGAAAAGTCTGCCGTCGACTGTCAGTGCAAACCATA
>JANNEO010000032.1:0-2340 GCA_031378805.1 Hyphomicrobiales bacterium | reverse complement strand
TCCAGACGGGATGAGGCCTTGAAATCACCGCGCCAATGAGGCAAAGCATTTTCGTCTGCAGGAGTTTAGCTCAGCTGGTTAGAGCGTCGGTCTCCAAAACCGAAGGTCGTGAGTTCGATCCCCACAACTCCTGCCAATTTTCATTCTGCGTTGGATCGCCATCATCACTTCCGCCTTGCCTCTCCCGGAAAAACGGGCTATCCGCCGCTGATATCCCTTACAGCGTGATTGTCTTCAAACCGCCCGGCGGCGGAACGAGGGGTCACGCTTCCAAAACCCGGCGATTAACGCGAGCGTGACAATGGCGAAGTTCAATCCTTTCCAGTTCCTTCAGGAGGTTCGTTCCGAGACCATCAAGGTCACGTGGCCGACCCGCAAGGAAGTGATGATCACGACGGCCATGGTTTTCGTGCTCGTGATCGTGGCCGCAATCTTCTTTACCCTGGCCGATCAGGTGATCCGCCTGCTGCTCACCACCATCCTCGGCGTCGGCCGCTAAACACTTTTTTCCAGGAATTTCTCATGGCCAAGCGCTGGTACATCGTCCACGCCTTCTCGAATTTCGAGAACAAGGTGGCACAATCGATGAAGGAACAGGCTGATCAGCGCGGACTGGCGCATCTCTTCGATGAAATCCTGGTTCCATCTGAGGAGGTGGCCGAGGTTCGCAAGGGCCGCCGGATCATGGTGGATCGCAAGCTTTATCCCGGTTATGTGCTCGTCAATGTCGATCTGACGGACGAGGCTTATCACCTTATCAAGAACACGCCGAAGGTGACGGGGTTTCTGGGAGCCGACAAATCGAAGCCGGTGCCGATTTCGCAGAAGGAAGCAGATCGGATCAAGGGTCAGGTCGTGGAAGCGGGCGAGAACGCCAAGCGTCCGATGATCCTGTTCGAGATCGGCGAGCAGGTGAAGGTGGCCGATGGCCCGTTTGCCTCGTTCAACGGCACCGTGGAAGAGGTGGACGACGCCAAGCAGCGCCTCAAGGTGGCAGTTTCGATCTTTGGTCGCGCCACGCCGGTGGAGCTGGAGTTCAGCCAGGTCGAGAAACTGAAGTAAACTTTGACCTGACGACGCATACTGAAACCCCGGGCCGCAAGGACCGGGGTTTTTCTTGGTCTTTGTGATCGCGCTGGTTACAGCCCAGCCACGACCCTGCTGGCATAGGCCGATCCGCCACAGGACGAGGCCAGGCCCGCGTTGTGCAGGCGTGCTGCGCCCCGCGCCGTGCCGCATGTCTTGTAGGCGACCTGAAGGTGTTTCATGCCCCAGTAGGCGCCAGTGTAGCCGTTGAGGCCCGCTGCGCTGCCCGCATAGCCAAGGCCACGTGCTGTCTGGAGCTTGATCTGCAGAGGGCCACGTTCTCCCGCACGGCCCACCATGCCATAGCGGCAGTGGCTTTCGATGCGGCAAACCGACAGCGCGAGGGCGTGTGGTACGCCCATTTCACCGGCAAGTTTCGAGATATCGGCCGCGGCCGGACCGTCTGACGCGCGTGTGGCAGCGCGGGAAGCGCGGCTGTTCTGGGTTTTCAGGGCACCATCGGCCTGCTTTGTGATCGGTTCAGGCGGTAGGCTGAAGAAGGCAATCGGGCTGTCGTTGGCGCTGGCCTGTCCGGCGCACGCGACAAGAAAGCCTACCGCGGCAAGCGCGGTGCATAGGGATCGGTTCATGGGGAGAAAGTCCTTCTGACGTACCAGCCCGTTGCAACGCGTTTCGCGTGTCTGGATGGGCCTACGGGCGCAGGAGAGCGCGGTTAAAATTCAAGCGATTGCGAAATCGCTCACGAATGGCCTCGAAAGGCCCACTACAGTGTGCATTGCTGAAAAGAAAGGCGAGAATATGGCGAATTACGCATGGCAGCCAATCCATTCTGCCTGAGCTATGCGATTCTTGCGCTTATGCTTGGCTCTTGCCTTCCGGATCTGCTTCCCCTATCAGCAATGGCACTGAAACGGCGGAAGTCGTTGCAGTTTCGCGCGTGGAAGGGAGCTGCAACCGGGTTAGCCGCCTGGATGCACACAACCCGCACCACGCTCTGTAACCGGCGGTGACCCGCTCCTGACGCTTGTAATCTCTGGTCCGCCGGAGAGAATGGCGTTTGGCGTGATGCCCGCCTTTGAAAGGAGACAGACAATGGCCAAGAAAATTGCCGGCTATGTCAAGCTGCAGGTTCCGGCGGGTGCCGCGAACCCTGCCCCGCCCATCGGTCCGGCTCTCGGACAGCGTGGCCTCAACATCATGGAATTCTGCAAGGCCTTCAATGCGAAGACCGCGCAGATGGAAAAGGGTATGCCGATTCCCGTGGTCATCACGGCGTATCAGGATCGTTCGTTC
>JANNEO010000062.1:0-3974 GCA_031378805.1 Hyphomicrobiales bacterium | reverse complement strand
CATGGCCGTGATGGCTTCCTCGCGGCGTGGCTACGCCTGCGCGGTGCCGCATGGGCCGCTGATCTCATACCGTCCCTCACCAACCTCAGATCCACCCCCGCAAAGGAGCTTTCCCCATGACCATTCGTTCCCTTCGAATCGCACGTGTCGCCGCCGCATTGATGACTGTTCCCATCGTGACAGTACCTTTCGTGGCGTCACCTGCCCAGGCATTCTGGGGCCGCATTGTTTATGACCCCACCAACTATGCACAGAACGTGTTGCAGGCGGCCCGTGCGCTCGAGCAAATCAACAATCAGATCACCTCGCTGCAGAACGAAGCCCAGATGCTGATCAATCAGGCGCGCAATCTCACAAGCCTGCCCTTCTCAGCACTCCAGCAGCTTCAAGAGTCAGTGCAGCGCACGCAAGGCCTGCTGGCGGAAGCACAAAGTATTGCTTTTGACGTTCAGGAGATTGATCAGGCCTTCACGTCGACCTATGGCAACGTGGCACTTTCGGCCTCAGATCAGCAGCTCGTCACCGACGCCCGCACGCGCTGGCAGAACACCGTCGGTGGGCTGCAGGATGCCATGCGTGTCCAAGCCGGGGTGGTCGGTAACATTGATGCCAACCGTTTGCAGATGTCAGCACTTGTGGAACGGAGCCAAGCGGCAACCGGTGCCCTGCAGGCAGCACAAGCCGGCAATCAGATTCTGGCCTTGCAAACCAGCCAGCTCTCCGATGTCGCGGCTGTCCTTGCCGCCAATGGGCGTTCGCAAGCCCTCATTGAAGCCGAACGCGCCACCGCCGCTGAGCAAGGCCGGGAACAGCGCCGCCGCTTTCTCGCACCCGGCACCGGCTATCAGCCCGGCAACGCCCAAATGTTTCGAAACGGCAATTGAGGGCAAAGCCGATGACCGGACAGACCGCAGCACAGATCGGAGCAGTCGTCTTTGTTGCTTTTGCCATCACAGCAACCGCGATGGGATTGGTGCGGAAGGACGAGGTACCGGATCCACGCATCACCCAATCAGTACCTCCAGCAACTGATCCGCTTCGGGCAGAACTCACGCGCTGCCAGGAACTTGGGGAGGCCGGTCCGCGTGATGCCAATTGTCTTGCAGCCTGGACGACGGCGCGCCGCCGCTTCTTAGGCGATGGGGCACGTTCCAACCAGCCGCGCAACACGACCATCATCCACAAAAACTCCGACTGGCCCGAGTTGATGCAGGTCCCGCTGGACGCATCCCCCACCCTCGGCCGGAGCGAGTAGCACCATGGGCGATACTGGCGTCATTGATCGGTTCCTCGAGGTCTTCACCCGCTACATTGACAGCGGCTTTGGCCTGCTTGGCGGCGAAGTCGCTTTTATTGCGACAACACTCATCATCATTGACGTGACACTCGCCGCCCTGTTCTGGAGCTGGGGGGCAGACGACGACATCATGGCCCGGCTGATCAAGAAGACGCTGTTTGTTGGCGTCTTCGCCTATCTGATCAGCAACTGGAACTACCTCGCACAAGTTGTCTTCGAGAGCTTTGCTGGCATTGGTCTCAAAGCCTCAGGCACCGGATTTTCAACTGCCGATCTTCTGCGACCCGGCAAGGTGGCACAAACTGGGCTTGATGCCGGGCGGCCACTGCTTGAATCAATTTCGGATCTTATGGGCTATTGGAGTTTCTTCGAGAACTTTATCCAGATTGCCTGCATGCTGTTTGCCTGGGTGCTGGTGCTGCTCGCCTTCTTCATCCTCGCCGTCCAGCTCTTTGTCACGCTCATCGAGTTCAAGCTGACAACGCTGGCAGGCCTTATTCTCATTCCCTTTGGTCTCTTCGGCAAATCTGCCTTCATGGCCGAACGTGTACTCGGCAATGTCATCTCCTCTGGCATCAAGGTGCTGGTGCTGGCCGTCATCATTGGCATCGGTTCGACGCTTTTCTCGGAGTTTACGGCGGGCTTTGGTGGCAATACGCCCACCATTGATGAGGCCATGGCGATTGTGCTCGCGGCACTTTCGTTGCTGGGCCTCGGTATCTTCGGTCCAGGCATCGCCAATGGACTTGTATCAGGTGGTCCGCAGCTTGGGGCTGGCAGCGCTGTCGGAACTGGCCTTGCCGCAGGCGGCGTGGCGGCGGTCGCAGCCGCAGGTGTCGGTGGTGTTGCATCCGCAGGATCAGCCCTGGCTTCGGGAACGGCAGCCGCCGCACGCGGTGGTGCCTCCCTCGCAGGTGGGACTACCACGTCTTACAGCCTTGGAGCCGCTGGCCAGTCCGGTCTCAAAGGTGTGGGTGGAGGTTTGGGTGGCATGGTGCGTGCAGCTGGCAGTGCCGTGTCCTCACCATTGAAGCGCGCTTCCGCAAGTGTGCAATCGAGTTTCAGCGACGGCGGTCGTGCGGCTGAAGCAACGGGCGGCATGGGCCCAACTGCGTCAGGTGGCGGCGGAACCAATTCCTCCGATCCCGCCCCCGCCTGGGCCAAGCGCATGAAGCGCTCACAAGCCATGAGCCATGGTGTCAGTACGGCTGCGCACGCCATCCGCAGCGGCGATGCCCATGGGGGCGGCTCTTCCGTTACTCTTTCAGAAAGGGATCGCTGATGTTCAAACGCCCATCAACCCATTATGGCAAAATGCCAGAACCCGTGACCCCCTATCAACGTGCAGCCCAAGTCTGGGATGACCGCATCGGTTCGGCCCGCATCCAAGCCAAGAACTGGCGTCTCATGGCCTTCGCTTCGTTCTTTCTCGCGGGCGGCTTTGCGACAGCCCTTGTGTGGCAATCAGCGCGTGGCACGGTCGTGCCTTGGGTGGTCCAAGTCGACCAACTCGGCCAGGCACAGGCCGTGACCCCGGCAGTTGCTGACTTTCGCCCGACTGACCCGCAGATCGCTTTTCATCTCGCGAGATTCATCGAACAAGTCCGTGCCATTCCGGCCGATGCCATCATCGTCCGGCAGAACTGGCTCCGCGCCTATGAGTTCACCACCGATCGCGGGGCGACAGCACTCAATGACTATGCCCGCGTCAACGATCCCTTCGCCAAAGTCGGCAAACAGCAGATCGCGGTTGAGGTTTCGAGTGTGATCCGTGCATCGCCAGAAAGTTTCCGCGTCGCCTGGGTCGAGCGTTCCTACGAGAATGGCCAACTCTCAGTCACCGCACGCTGGACCGCCATTCTCACCATCGTTCTGGAGATACCGCGCAATGCCGAAAGGCTCCGCGCCAACCCACTCGGCATTTACGTCAACGCCATCAACTGGTCCCGGGAGCTTGGACAATGACACACCCTTACAAAATCATCTTCACGACTCTACTTCTCTCCGCAACAGCGCTTGGCGGCTGCACGTCGCACCGGAAGCCTCCTGAGATTTCTTACGACAATGCGGCACCCGCCGTTGAGAACGTCGATCCGCCAGCACCCGTCGAAGTGGTCGAACTGCCAAAACCTTTACCACTCCCGGGCCAACTGAAGCCGGTGGCCAAGTCCCGCAAAAAGCCAGAAGCGCCTGAACCGACGGCACGTGTTGCCGATGCAAATGCATTGGCACGCATCCAGCCGGTGCGTGACGGTTTCATCAATGCGATGCAGGTCTATCCCTTCACGCAAGGTGCGCTCTATCAAGTCTATACTGCCGTCGGTCAGATCACCGACATCGCACTCCAACCGGGTGAACAACTTGTGGGGTCTGGCCCGGTCGCAGCCGGTGACACCGTGCGCTGGATCATAGGTGATACCGAAAGCGGATCGAGCCAGACGCGGCAGGTTCATATCCTCGTCAAGCCGACGCGCGCTGACCTCACAACAAACGTCGTGATCAACACGAATATCCGCACCTACCATCTGGAGCTACGCTCAACGGGGGCAACCTATATGGCCTCGGTCTCCTGGCAATATCCAGAGGATCAACTCATCGCACTCCGTCGCCAGAATGTGCAGGCCGAAGCGGCACAACCCATTGCGACCGATGTTGACCTCGCGCGTGTCAATTTCCG